>NZ_JAKLSP010000001.1:0-416020 GCF_022014505.1 Pseudomonas sp. PGPR40
TGACGGTAGTGCCAGCGCCGTCGGCGCCATAGACCGGCAGGTTGCCGAAGACGCCGCTGAAGTCCACCGTGGTGGCGGCGCTGTCCTGGGCCGTGGGGTCGCCATCGGTTTCTGCGTCCTGGGTGGTCAGCAAGATTGCACTTTCGGTGGTGGCGCTGACCGTCACGCTGGGGCCGTCATCGTGGAACGTCAGCGCCGAGAACGGATTCGGTGTGGCATTGGAATTGACCAGGCTGAAGCCACCAATGTCGAACGGAGCGTCGAAGTTGGTGTCGATTGAACCGATGTTGTCGATCAGCGCTCGGTTGTGTGGGACGGCGGTGTTGTAGGTGATCAGGTCGTTGGCTTCCAGGCCTTTGATCACCACGGTGTGGTCGGAGAACGTGACCGTGATACCGCTCAGCGTGGTGGGGGTCATTTCAATACTGATCTTGTCAAACACCAGGGTTTCACCCGGCACCGCATTCTTGCCATGCCCGGTGGGCTGGGTGGTAATGACGACCTTGTTGACTTCAACTGCCGTGTTTACGTCCAGGTTTTCGATGAAAGCAGTACGTGGATTATAAGCCGTTGTGAAGGCGCTGATTTCCAGCGTGGATTTATCGCCCGAGGACGATTGGACAACGGAAAAACTGGCCCCATTGCTCTCGTAGAGCGAGGCGAAGTCAATGTTGGCCTCCACGTCCGCTTCGTTTTGGTCCAGGAATCCAACTGAGGTCGCCGAATGGTCAAGGTTCACCGTGTAATCCGGGTTCGCGCCCTTCGCGAAGGTGAAGTACAAGCCGGTGCCTTCCACGATTTGCTGGCTGTTGGTGCCCAAGGTGGTGGGGCCGCCGCCCTGGCCGGTGTTGACGGTGTCGCCGCTGGTGATGGCGGAAGGATCGCTGGACTGGTTGATCGGGCTCTTGCCGGTGACGATGATCACAGCGTCGGTCGGGCTGGGGGTTCCATCGCCGTACATCAGGAACAGGTTCTGGCCTGAAGGAGCGCCTTCCAGCGAGAAGTCGCTACGATTGCTGACCGTGACATTGAGGTTGTACAGGCTCAAGGCGTCGTCAGGGTCGGTGGTAATCGGGTGCTGGATTTCTTCGTACTGCACCAGCCAGACCTTGGAGCCCACGGCGTTCAGATCGGAGGTCTGGACGGCGCCGGTAGCGTCCGTGGGTTGCAGGTACGCGGCGAAGACGACGTCGCCCGATGGGTCTGCCACATACTCACTGCCATTCCAAACGCCTTTGCGACCAAACACGACGTTGTTCTCATCAATGCCCAAGTCGATGCCTGTATAGCTGTAGAGGTAAATTTTCGTGCCATCGACGGTCAGAAGGGGGACGCCAGGCGCAGACAGAGCCTCTTCCCCAAGCAGCGGCCCTCCTGTGGAGTTGGTGAAGGCCAGATCTGTGACATCGGCCCCGAAACCACTGAGCATGGAGCTGCCATCAAGGTCGGCGGAGGTGCCATTGCTCACGGCTACAGTGACGTTGACCCCCGTGAGATCCTGCACCACCACGGCAGTCAGGAGCGTGTCGAATGCCGCTACGCCGGTGCTGATGAAGCCCGAACCATCGTTAACGTCGTTGCCTGTGATGTCGCTGCCGCCGGCCGTCGCGTTCTGCTTACCTGACGTTTCGTCGATGATCAATGTTCCGGTGATGGTGATAGCCATGATTTGCTCCCAAAATTCGGTCATCGAGGCCTGACCGTGGACCATTGGTCGCAACTATGGCGAAGCGCCAGGGATTGCACATTGCCCGATACTCCTGAGCGGGCTGGGAGTTTCAGACTACTTGGGAGGAGGAGGAAGCGAAGGAGTGGCGCGCATATTTCGATTGTGAATTATTCAGGCCTGAGATAAATCCAAAAAACGCTCGCCGCGTGGCCTACTTGATTTTAAGAGGTACGACAGGTGCGGCCGCGCCGCGACACAATCACTCAGCCCTTTACCCGCAAAAAAGGACCTTCGGAGAACCTGCAGGAGCCAGGCATTGCCGCAATGCCACTCAGTTAAAACACGGAACCCTGTAGGAGCGAGCTTGCTCGCGAAAGCGATATATATCGCGACATCAATGTTGACTGTACTGCCGTCTTCGCGAGCAAGCTCGCTCCTACAGGAATTTCGCTTAACTGACTGGCATTGAGGCTTGCCGCACCGCTGGCTCCTACGAAAAGCGGTTTACTTCCGCAGAATCTCGATGGGCGGCTCGATCAGTTGTAGCTTGAGCGCACCCGAGGCTGGCACGAAGCGCGGGCCCGTGCTTTCAGGTGTTGCCCGAAGCCTCCAGGTGCGCTGCACTTGCGCCAGTTTGGCGACGCCTGATGCCACGGACCAGCGCCGGCAGACCTTCTCCAACTTGAGCGGGTAAAGGGTGAGTTGGTCGCCTTTGAAGTGCATACGCAGGAAGCATTTGTGGTCGGCGATGCACTGCGAGGAAAAAACCGCTTCGCTGTGTAGCCCCCAAAAGGTGTTGCCCATCACCATCCAGGCACCGAACAACAGGCCTCCCAGACTGCCGCCAAGCACCAGCGTCTCCGCCAGAAACAACAAAACCTGGTGCAGGTTTTCTACCTCGAGCTGCAAGTAGTGGATGTTGACACGGCCCATCAGCCACAGCAGTCCGATCGCCAGTCCCAGATGAAGTACCCCGTGAATAGCGCCAATGGCATAGGCGAGCTTTCGGGTGCGCTTGACCCCGGCGGCTGAGAACACTGCGCAACCCAGCACAATGAGCACAGCGAACATCACCGACGAGGGACTGTGTGACATGACCAGGAGCAGGTGTCGCCAAACTTCGCTAATGTTGGAAATGGACGCTTGGAGGTCAGACAACACGTCCATCAGGCTGCGGTTGCCTCGTGCCGGGTGGGGCACGGTGCTGGCGCTTTGTACCATCCAGTCGAACAGCAGGTACAGGAGGGCCAGCATGCCGCAGAACGAGAGATTGCGGGTGGGTAGCCGCCATGCCCGATTACGCAATTGCTCGGAGGTCTTTTTGTCCGGGTAGACCGCCGCCAGTTCATAGTGCTGCCGGGTTCCGCCAACGTTGAACGGCTTGGGCGGATCGGGAAGCTGATGGGTGGCATTCAAGAAGGCGCCACCGCCTCCGCAGGTGATGCGTTGCGGCGCCTGGGTGCCAGCTTGTGGCTGGTAGCGCGCGTAATGGTGCGAGTCTCCGGCCAAGACCACCGCCAGGTGATCACCCAAAAGTTCCTCGATCTCGCGCAGGCTGCGAAAGCGCGGCGTCTGGGTTTCGATCGAGGGCAAGGCCTTGCTCTCCTCGCGTGCCAGCCGTTCGGCTTCGTCCACCCAACTTGGTTCGGGCGTGCAGAGGATCACGCGGTCGCCTGGCTGCAGTTTGGTGCGCATCTCTTCGAAGTATTGCTTCTGCTGCCGGTCGATCATGGACTCCAACTGCAAATCCAGACCCCAGACCCACCAGCCATTGGGCAGCTGTAGCACGTAGTAACTGGTGCGCTGGCGGGTTTCCCAGCCTCCGATGGGTTTCTGCTCGCAAAACAGTTGGGAGAAACCGCGCAGACCGTCATACCAATCGTGGTTGCCGGGCGTCGCCAATATCCACGGTGCACCCGGCTGCCGCACGGGCTGTTCCTGGTCATCAGGGCGCACCTTGGGCACCGGTGCGGGAAAGGCGGCGCGGAAAGGATCCAGGAAGCGGGTGCGGTAGCCGGATTGGGCCGGTGTGGGATAGACCTGATCGCCGCCGAGCAACAGCACGTGGCCGCGGGGCAACTTGAGTTGGTGCTCGGGCAACTCGGCATCATGGCTGACGCACAGGGCCATCGAATAGGTGGAGTCCCAGCCATCGCCGGTATCAGCCAGGTAATCGATCCACACGTCACCGTCGCCAGCCACCTGGATGGGCGGGTTCGAGCCCCGAGGGTTGAGCACGGCCAGCATTTCCCGCGGGTCGGCAAAAGCACCCATGGTGGTGGCGACAGCCGTTTGCAAGCCCGTGCGCATTAGCTGAAACGGGCCTAGCCAATTGACCATCGGCTCCTGGGTGTAAAGCTCGATGCGGCTATTGAGCGTGGGAGAGGGGGTGGAACGGGTCTTGGCGAGGGGCGAAGAGTGCGGCGTACGCACTTCTCCAGCGCGAAACTCAATCGAATGCTCCTTCATCATCCAGCCTCCATTGCTGTAACGAATTCAGGTACCGCAAAAGGATGATCTTTTATCGGTCGATTCAGAATAGGTCAGTTATGCGATGGCCGCCGATTCATTGCTTTGAAGGGATTGTTCCCGAAAAAGTTGTCTCTACCGGCCCGATGAGAAAGACAGGTCCCATGCCATCCCATTGAACCGTTACGGTTCCGCCATCACATTCAACCTCAACGCGATGGTCTAACAAGCCACGACGAATTCCGTTAACAGCGGCGCCACAAGAGCAGGAACCGGAACCGAGGGGTATGCCACCGCCGCGCTCCCAAATGCGCAATCGAATGTGCTTGCGGTTAATGATCTGGACAAAATGCACGTTCGTCTTGAGGGGGAATAGAGGGTTGATTTCAATGGTCGGTCCGATGGTCGCTATATCAATGGCTGTCAGGTCATCGACAAAATAAGTGCAGTGCGGATTGCCCATGCTGGTCGCGGCTGGACCACCCGCCAGTGGCAAAACAGCGGTATCCAGTTCCAGAGCCAGGGGGATTTGCGACCAGCCAAAAAGCGGCTTCCCCATGCTGACCGAAATCGCGCCGGTCGAGGTTCGTTCACACGTGAGTAGGCCACGGTTGGTTCGCAACACTATCGACGTGGTATTTGATTCGCGCATCAGCCTGTCCGCGGCACCCCGCGTTGCGCTGCCACAAACATCCAGTGTGGAGCCATCCGCATTCCAAAACATCAAGCGCGCAGCGGTATCATCGCAATCGAGCATCACCGCGAGTTGATTGAAGCCGATTCCTCGGTGCCGATCACCCAATTGCCGAGCCATGGCACTGGTGATGGGATTGGCCGAGTTTCGCGAGTCCACAATGACGAAATCATCGCCATTGGCGTGCATTTTATGAAAGCTCAGTGGCATCAATAGATCCTGGTAACGAACGAGTTGAGGTTTAAAGGCCACCCAACCCATTCGCATAGAAATGGACCCGCCAGAATAGCGGGTCCGAAAGGGAGAGTCAGAGTTTCGGCAACTGCCCGATGCGCCCGAACATTTCGGTCACGATCTGCAAGTCCAGCAGAAACTGGTCGACGGTCTTGAACTCGTTGTCGTTGTGGCCTGTGTACTTGAGCTCTGGCCTGGCCAAGCCGAACTGCACGCCATTGGGCAGCTCATGGACCGAAGTCGCGCCGGCAGAGGTGCCAAATTTGTGTTCCATGCCAAGGTTTTCGCTGGCCACGGCCAGCAGGGCCTTGACCCATTCACCCTCGGGGTTACGGTGCATTGGCTCGGCGATCGAGTAGTCGAAGGCTGGCGCGATATGAGTCTTGTTGCTCCAGGCACCCAGCTTGTCGGCGATTTCGGTCTTGAGCACTTCCGGGGATTTGCCCTTCGGTACGCGCAGGTTGACCGCAAGCTTGAAGGCTTTTTCATCCATCCCGACATAGGTCAGGGATGCGGTCAGCGGTCCCATGAAGGCATCGGAAAAACCGACCCCCAATTTGCCACCCAGGTAATCCAACCCCCAGTTGTCGGCGGCGTAGCGGGCGGCGTCGGTAATGTGGTTGTGCTTGAGCGCGACCTTCCCGTCGAGGCTGTTGATGAAGTCCAGCATCCTGGCCACCGGGTTTACGCCTGATTCGGGCTCGGAGGAGTGGGCGGAAACGCCGGTGACCGTCAGCATGACGTCCTTGCCGACGACCTTGGCGCTCACCTCGAAGTTGCCGCCATTGCGCTTGGCATAATCGCTACCTGCCTTCTGCAGGCTGGCAGCCAATTCGGCGGGCTTGTCAGTCACCAGGGTGGCGACGGAAGTCGATGGAATCTGGTTGGTTGCCAGGCCGCCGGTCATTGCAGTGATTTCGGCGCCTTTGCCCACTGCAGTGCGGCGAGGAAAACTGGCCATGACGGTGCCGTAGCCCTTCTCGGCAATCACCACCGGGTAGCCGCCATCCAGCGCCAGGTTGTAGTTGGGTGTCGGGTTGTGTTCGAAGTAATAGGGGATGGCGTCGCCCGTGGTTTCTTCGGTGGTATCTACCAGCAGCTTGAAATTCCTCGCCAGCGGCAACTTCTCTTCCTTGATGATCTTCATGGCGTAGAGCGCCACCACGATGCCGTTCTTGTCATCCTCGGTGCCCCGGCCATACATGCGATCGCCGACCAGGGTGACCTTGAATGGATCGAGTCGGGTGCCGTCTTTCAGAACCCAGTTTTCCGGCGTCACGGGCACCACATCGGCATGCGCGTGAATGCCTACGACCTCGTCGCCGTTGCCTGCGAGGGATATTTCATAAACGCGGTTGTCGATGTTGCGAAAGTTCAGATTGAAGGCCTGGGCAAGGTCCTTGAGCTTGTCGGCGATTTTGATGAATTCGGGATTGTCGTGCTGGGCAACGCCGTCCACGCGGAAAGTCGGGATTGCCACCAATTCGCGCAGAGTCTCGGTGGCAGCACTGCCGTATTTCACCCGTGCATAGAGGCCAAGCAGGCGATGGATCTCGTTCTGCTGTTCAGGGGAAAGGGTCTTGTTGCCCTGGAAGGCACTGATTGCCGGGCCGAGGTCGTTGGTGTTGGCAAGATCGCTTTTGGCCAGGCGTCCCAGGAACTGTCTGAAATCCGTTACCGATGCGTCACTGAAGGACTTGAGAATGGTCGCACTCTGTTGCGGGGTGATGTTGGCGTGCGCTGACGTGGTAAACGACGAAAGGCTGGCCAGCATCAGGGTTGTCGCGGCCAGGTGCTTGAGTGATAAATCCATTTTTGAGGCATTCCTTTGCAGGCAGTTTTGTGGGAAATGTCTGATCGATGAGTCAGAAACTTTTCCAAACTAACACCACGAGGGAGTGGTACGGGAGTCCCGGAAGTGGAATTTGTCGCACAAAAATGCAAAAGCGACGCAGAAATGAAAAAACCGGGAAGCGAGCAAAGCGCTTTTTGTAGGAGCCAGGCGAGCCTCAATGCCAGTCAGTTAAGCCGCGAAACCCTGTAGGAGCGAGCTTGCTCGCGAAGACGGCGGCACAGCAAACATTGATGTTGCCTGACCCACCGCTTTCGCGAGCAAGCTCGCTCCTACAGGAATTTCGCTTAACTGACTGGCATTGAGGCAAGCCTGGCTCCTACGAAAAGCATTGGGAATGCTTTTACATGTCCAGAGGTTCTTACCAACGTAACTCGAAGCCATTTTCCGCACCCGG
Source organism: Pseudomonas sp. PGPR40 (assembly GCF_022014505.1). NCBI lineage: Bacteria > Pseudomonadati > Pseudomonadota > Gammaproteobacteria > Pseudomonadales > Pseudomonadaceae > Pseudomonas > Pseudomonas sp. PGPR40. The sequence continues at coordinate 7,316 of NZ_JAKLSP010000001.1, forward strand.
CTGGATGTGGGTGCCCAAGCAGGCGCACTCGCGAGAAAGGGTGTCGTGCAGCCATTGACGGTCATCCCCTTCGGCGCGACAGAGGCGAAAGCGACAGAGGCGGGTGGGTATCAGGTCCAGCGATTGCAGGTGCCCGCCCGAGTCCAACGAGGCAAAGTACAGAAGCCCCAGGTCGCCACGAAAATCTGTGTGGCCCTCGATACCTTCATAATCGTTCAGCAGATCACCGCAGCCATAAAGAATCAGGCGTTCGCGGTACACCTCGATGCCTTTGACGTGGTGCGAGGAATGTCCGTGCACCACGTCAACTCCGGCCTCGTCGATCAAGGCATGGGCGAACCGGACTTGCTCTCGCGGGATGTCGAACCCCCAGTTGCCGCCCCAATGAATGGAGGCAACCACCCGATCCCCCGGTTTTTTGCTCTCAAGAATCCGTTTGGCCACAGGGTGCAGGCTTTGCATCGACAGATCTTCCAGCCGCGCGACACCTGCGCGCCTGTCTGTGGCGGCCCAGTCCGATGCAATGCCGCTGTCGGGTGTGCCGAGGCCGAACACCAGCAAACGCCGCCCGTCTAGCTGCGGCAGCACGGCGGGCGCTTCGGCGGATTGCCGGTTGCGCCCGGCGCCGGCGCTGCACATACCGTTGCTCGACAAGGTATCCAGCGTGTCGGCCAGGCCGGCTGCCCCCCAATCCAGCACATGGTTGTTGGCCAGCACGCAGCAGTCGATGCCGGCGGCGCTGATGGCCGGGAAGTTCTCCGGACTCATGCGGTAATTGATGCCCTTTGGCTCCGGTCGTCCGCGGCGGGACACCGCCGTTTCCAGATTGATGATGCGTGCGTGTGGCTGGCGAAGTTCAAGCTCATCCAGCGCAGCGCCCCAGACATAGGTGAAATCGACGGGAAGGGGAATCGGGCCGTTGAGTCTTTCTGCCAGCCGGACGTAGACGCTGGCATTCTTGACGTAGTCTTCGTAAAGCCGCGGATCGCCAGGATGCGGCAATACGGAGTCGATGCCGCGTGCGGTCATGACATCGCCGGCGAGAAACAGCTTCAGAGTATCGGTAACAGCTGCCATGGCACCCTCCAGGATCAGGAGTAAGCATCTGTTTTAAAACAAATATATTTTTGTGTTGGCCTTCCCAGGCGAAGCGAAAGTTGATAAATTGCCGCCCGTTCTTGCAGAGGCTCTTACAGGGCTTGTCCGCAAGGACAAATCAGAAAGAGAGTGCCGAGCACTCGCCGTAACAGATACAGGGGCGTCGCCAAGCGGTAAGGCAGCAGGTTTTGATCCTGCCATGCGTTGGTTCGAATCCAGCCGCCCCTGCCATTTTCTTTTACTCATCCAAGTATGGCCTCCGCCGGCAGGTAGTGCGGAAGTCCCGGATGATTGTCTTTACAGAAAACGCCAACGCAAACGCCAACGCCGATCCGGCGTTTTTTTATGCCTGCAAATCCCTCTAGGTCACACTTTTAACATTCAGCCGTCTTGCGAGCGCAGCGCCGTAGCGCCGCGCTCGCCAGTCACTCAGTGGGGCGCGCGAGGGATGGTCTTGAGCAGGTCTTCAGGGCTGATGTGGCCGACGACCGGCTGCACGCTGCCCGGTTGCGGCAGATCAAGGATGTGTCCCTTCATCTTGCCGATCACATGCATCTCGCAAGGCTTGCAGTCGAACTTCAGCGTCAGCACTTCGTCGCCATGCACCAGTTGCATCGGCGCGACCTTGGTGCGCACGCCGGTGACGCCCTTGGCCTGCTTGGGGCAGAGGTTAAAAGAGAAACGCAGGCAATGCTTGGTGATCATCACCGGCACCTCGCCGGTCTCCTCGTGAGCCTCATAGGCCGCGTCGATCAGCTTGACGCCGTGACGGTGATAGAAGTCGCGGGCTTTCTCGTTGTAGACGTTGGCCAAAAACGACAGGTGCGACTCCGGGTACACCGGTGGCGGCTCGGTCTCGGCCTTGCGACCACCACGTGGGTGGGCTTTGATGCGGGCCGCGGTCAGCGCTTCGATGACTTCGCGGCGCAAGGCCTTGAGTTGCGAGTTCGGGATGAAATACGCCTGCGGTGCATCCAGCTCGATAGCCGTGGCGTGGTACTGAGTGGTGCCCAGTTGGCCGAGCAGGTCATGCAGTTGCTCCAGGGCCTGTTCCGGTTTGTTGGCCAGGCCGAATGGACCGTCCAGGGCGACACTGACACTGACACCTTCCTCGCTGGTGGCGGTCAGTTCCAGACGATCCTCACGCAGGCGAGCGACCCAGGCAAGACCCACCCGGCGCTCGGCGGAGCTCTTGAGCAGGGCCTGCTGCCAGTTGTGGTCGAGGTTGCGGTTCAATGGGTGATTCGGTCGCAGCTGGTGCAACCCCTTCGGCATCTCATTGGGCTCCACGCGATAGCGGTAGCGCTTTTCCCCGTCCTCTTCGAACTCGCCCTTCGGCTCGGCGATGTTGGTGCGCCAGCCCACCACTTCACGCTTGACCAGCACATTGAGGCCGTCGCCATTGGACAGCGGTTCGTGGGTGACCACCAACAGATCGCGCTTGCCGACTTTCTCCACCACGCCTACCGGCAGGCCGGTGAAGGTGGGTGTGTCGAAGGCGCCGATGTCGATCTTGCGGTCGCTGACGAAGTAGTCGGTGCTGCCGCGGTGGAAGGTCTTTTCCGGGTCGGGCAGGAAGAAGTGCGCGGTGCGGCCGCTGGATGCGCGGGCCAGGTCCGGGCGGTCTTCGAGGACATCGTCCAGGCGCTGGCGATACCAGGCGGTGATGTTCTTCACATAGCCCATATCTTTGTAGCGACCCTCGATCTTGAACGAGCGCACGCCGGCTTCAACCAGGTCGCGGATGTTGGCGCTCTGGTTGTTGTCCTTCATCGACAGCAAGTGTTTTTCGTAAGCGATCACACCGCCTTTTTCGTCCTTGAGGGTGTAAGGCAAGCGGCAAGCCTGGGAGCAGTCGCCACGGTTGGCGCTACGGCCGGTCTGCGCGTGGGAAATATTGCACTGGCCGGAGAACGCCACGCACAGCGCGCCGTGGATGAAGAACTCGATCGCCGCATCGGTTTCGTCGGCGATCGCGCGGATCTCCTGGAGGTTCAGCTCGCGGGCCAGTACCAGTTGGGAGAAGCCTGCCTGGTCGAGAAACTTCGCCCGCGCCAGGGTGCGGATGTCGGTCTGGGTGCTGGCATGCAGCTCGATCGGCGGAATGTCCAGCTCCATCACGCCCAGATCCTGGACGATCAGCGCGTCGACGCCGGCATCGTACAGTTGGTGGATCAGCTTGCGGGCTGGCTCCAGCTCGTTGTCGTGCAGGATCGTGTTGATGGTGGTGAACACCCGGGCGTGGTAGCGACGGGCGAATTCGACCAATTGGGCGATATCGCTCACTTCGTTACAGGCGTTGTGGCGGGCGCCGAAGCTCGGGCCCCCGATGTAGACGGCGTCGGCGCCATGCAGGATGGCCTCGCGGGCGATGGCTACGTCGCGGGCGGGGCTGAGCAGTTCCAGATGATGTTTGGGCAAGGACATATTTTTTTATCGGGCTTGTCACGGTCGAGGCGCGCATTGTAGCGGCGAAACGCTTGACCGGCACCCGAATGCTGCCCGGTGGCGACCGCTTGCTGAGTGGTGCCGCCGGATGATGCTGTGGTTAGCCTCTGCCAGGCATGTCGATGTCATGTTGATGCACCCGTCGATACAGCGTTGCCCGGGAGATGCCCAAAGCCTTGGCCGCGGCGGTGGGCTTCCAGCGATGACGCACAAGGGCATCGATGAGTGCCTGGCGTTCCGGACTGGCGCAGCGTTCCACGGTGTCGGCTGAAGCCGGATCACTGAGTCGATGGCCGAGCAGTTGCTCAGGCAAGTCACTCAACAGAATCAAATGGGTCTCGCACACCGCGCAGGCGTAACGCAGCACGTGCCGCAGTTCGCGCACATTGCCCGGCCAGCGATAGCCGAGCAGGCATTCCAGTGCGGCGCTTCCCAGTTGCACCGCTATCGCACAGGCCGACGATTCTTCTTCGAGTATCCGGTTGATCAAGGCCAGTCGATCGCTGCGCTCGCGCAACGGCGGCAACTGGAATCGCGCTCCTGTGAGGCGAAAGTACAGGTCCTCGCGAAACTCGCCAGAGGCCACCAGTGCTTCCAGATCGCGGTGGCTCGCGCAGATGACCTGAATGTCTATCGCTTTGCTGCGTGACGCCCCCAGGGGCGCCACTTCGCCCTCGGCTAAAACCCGCAACAGACGGGTTTGCAGAGGCAGAGGCATATCGCCGATTTCATCGAGAAACAGCGTGCCGCCATCGGCCTGTTCCAGCAGACCTCGCAGACCTTTATTCGAAGCACCGGTGAAGGCGCCGGGTACATAACCAAACAACTCGCTTTCGATCAGGTTTTCGGGAATCGCTGCGCAGTTCACCGCGATAAAAGGCCGCTCACGGCGCAGACTGGCCTGATGCAACTGGCGGGCGAAGACTTCCTTGCCAGAACCGGTTTCGCCCTGGATCAGCACCGGTAAATGGCGGTCTTTGACGCGCACCGCAAGGCGCAGGCTTTCTTCCAGTCGCGGGTCGAGTTCGGCGGATGACAGTACCCGGCGCGCAGGGTTGGGTTTTACCCGCCGTGGCGCGTTGAGTCGTCCATGCAAGGCATGGCGGGCACCCTGGCTGTGAAGCAGGCAAAGCGATTCGTCCCTGGCCCGATGTAATAACTGCTGATCGAACACTTGGCCGATGTGTTCCGGCAGCTGACCAAAGCTTTGCAACAGCCACTGCCGCGCCGCGGGATTCAGCGCCTGCAGTCGTCCGTCATCGTCCCAGGCGAGCAGGTAATCGGGTTGGCTGTCGACGTAGCCCGGGCTGTTGTGGGCCCGCAGCACCCAGTAGCCCTGGGCACTGCTCATGAAAAACGCCTGTTCGATTTCCCGTGCGCTCTGCACCACCATCTGCCGGATCAGGTGTTGCGAACGGCGGTCGTCTGGAGAGCGCACCGCGGACACATCGAGCACCCCGAGCAGTTCGCCCCGAGGGTCGAAGACTGGAGCAGCAGAGCAGGTGAGTCCGATAAAAGCGGCGCGGAAGTGATCTCGCTTATGCACCGTGACCGGTGTCCGTGCGGTCAGCACCGCGGCCACGCCACAGGTGCCTTCCTCGCCTTCTGACCAGCAGGTGCCCAGGTACAGGCCGGCTTTGCGGCAGTCATTACGGATCGAGGTTTCCACGCGGTAGTCGATGGTCTGGCCCTGGGCATCGGTGAGCAACACGCAGTAGTCGGCATCGCGCACGCGACCGTGGAGGCGGGCGACTTCTTCGCTGGCGATGCGCAGGAACAGTTCGGAGCGTTCTTGACACTCCTGCAGCACGTTCTGCGAAAGGATCCGTGGCCCTTGCAGTGAGCCGGGGTCCAGGTGGTGTTGCTCCATGGAACGGCGCCAGGAGTCCAATATCAAGTCTGGCACTGGCAATTGCGGCAGGTGCGCTGCGTTCTTCAAAACACGGCTGACGCAATCCACGTGCGCCTTCGAGTGTGCGGAAAGCATTTAAGGTCTCCGGTTCGATCTTTTTTAGTTGTGCGGCTATTAAGCGCTGTTCATGGACGGTCGACAAGCATCGGTTCACTCACGGCGAAGGTGAGACGCAACGTCTCAAGGTCTCACCACAAACCCTTGCTTGCTGACATGGGACGTCTCAATCGAGCGTGATCAAAACCCTCATGGACTTAGGTCGCGGCCGCTCTGGAACAGGCATCCTGGCGCTTTTTTGCGAATCTGGCACTGGCCTTGCTCTAGCCCCTGCAACCAGTGCGACTGGCAACCCGATAATAAAAAGAGGTGCCCTATGTCCTCCTGCCGAGGCCTTTTCTCTGTTCTACCTGTGGTGCTGGCATGAATGCCTTGCCATTGACTGTCGGCATCATTGCCAACCCGGCGTCCGGCCGGGATGTACGGCGCCTGACGGCAAATGCCGGGCTGTTTTCCAGTACCGACAAAGTCTCGGTGATCCAGCGGCTGCTGGCAGCTTTTGGTGCCACCGGTGTCGAGCGGGTGCTGATGCCCACCGACATGACCGGCATCGCCGCTGCGGTATTGAAGAACAGTCATGGCCGCCAGGCGCGTGACAGCCACTGGCCAACCCTGGAGTTTCTCGACCTTACCTTGCGCCAGAGCGTGGCGGACACTCGCCAGGCCGCGCGCTGGATGGCTGAACGCGGTGTGTCGCTGATCGCCGTACTCGGCGGTGACGGCACCCACAAAGCGGTGGCCGCAGAAGTCGGCGACATTCCACTGCTGACCCTGTCGACGGGGACCAACAATGCCTTCCCGGAATTGCGTGAAGCCACTAGCGCCGGGTTGGCCGGCGGGCTATTCGCCAGCGGGCGGATTCCACCCGAAATCGCTTTGCGCCGCAATAAACGCCTGCTGGTGCGGATTCCGAGCCGCGCGCTGTGCGAGGTGGCATTGGTGGACGTAGCGGTGTCCTCGTTGCCCTTTATCGGCGCCCGTGCAATCAGCCGTGGGATCGATCTGGCGGAGGTATTTGTAACCTTTGCCGAACCTCAGTCCATTGGCATTTCGGCGCTCTGTGGCTTGTGGTTTCCGGTATCGCGCCAAGCCCCCAATGGCGCCTGGATGCGCCTTGATCCGCAATCTTGCGAAGCCTTGCTGGTGCCACTGGCGCCCGGCCTGTTGCAAGGCTGCGGCGTGCTCGCCGCCGCTAGCCTTGAACCCGGCGTTGCCCATCGCCTGTGCCTGGCCAGCGGCACCCTGGCTCTGGATGGCGAGCGTGAAATCGAATTCAACGCCCATGACTTACCCACCGTGACCCTCGATGCCGGCGGTCCGCTGAGCATCGATGTCAATGCAACGCTGGCCTATGCAGCGCAAGAGCGGCTGCTGGCCATCGGCCGTGAACATCCGCAACACCCTTTGAACCTTGCACCTTGAAACCTGAGCCTCAAGACACCCTGGAGAATAAAAATGTCGACACAGCTGACCGCTGATCAATTGCTGCATGCCTATCGGGCGATGCGCACCATCCGCGTCTTTGAAGAGCGCTTGCACGTGGAGTTCGCCACCGGCGAGATTCCCGGTTTCGTCCACCTTTATGCCGGTGAAGAGGCCTCGGCCGCCGGTGTCATGGCTCACTTGAGGGATGATGATTGCATCGCCTCCAACCACCGTGGCCACGGTCATTGCATCGCCAAGGGCGTTGATGTGTACGGGATGATGGCCGAGATCTACGGCAAGAAAACCGGGGTCTGCCAGGGCAAGGGCGGCTCCATGCACATTGCCGATTTCGAGAAGGGCATGCTCGGCGCCAACGGTATCGTCGGAGCCGGCGCACCGTTGGTTGTGGGCGCGGCACTGGCCGCCAGGCTCAAAGGTACGGACAGCGTCGCCGTGGTGTTCTTCGGCGACGGCGGCTCCAATGAAGGGGCGGTATTCGAAGCGATGAACATGGCTTCGGTGTGGAACCTGCCGTGCCTGTTCATTGCCGAGAACAACGGTTATGCCGAGGCCACGGCCTCCAACTGGTCTGTGGCGTGCGATCACATTGCCGACCGCGCGGCCGGCTTCGGCATGCCTGGGGTCACCGTCGACGGCTTCGACTTTTTCGCCGTCCACGAAGCCGCCGGTGCCGCAGTGGAGCGGGCCCGCGCCGGTGAAGGTCCGTCGCTGATCGAAGTCAAACTGACCCGCTATTACGGCCACTTCGAGGGTGATGCCCAGACCTATCGGGCACCGGATGAGGTCAAGTATTTCCGCGAGCACAACGACTGCCTGATGCAGTTTCGCGAACGCACCACCCGGACCGGCTTAATCGATGCCAGCCAGTTGAACCAGATCGATAGCGAAGTGGACCTGCTGATCGAAGATGCCGTGCGCAAGGCCAAGTCCGACCCCAAGCCGAGCGCGGCCGACCTGCTCACCGATGTCTACGTTTCCTATCCCTGAACGCCCCCTATAACAAGAATCGAGACCTTCATCATGGCGAGAAAAATCAGTTATCAGCAGGCAATCAACGAAGCCCTGGCCCAGGAAATGCGCCGCGACCCCAGCGTGTTCATCATGGGCGAAGACGTCGCCGGCGGTGCCGGTGCTCCCGGTGAAAACGACGCCTGGGGCGGGGTGCTGGGCGTGACCAAGGGCCTCTATCACCAATTCCCCGGACGCGTGTTGGACACGCCGCTGTCGGAGTTGGGTTATGTCGGTGCCGCCGTAGGCGCAGCGACCTGTGGTGTACGCCCGGTGTGTGAATTGATGTTTGTCGACTTTGCCGGTTGCTGCCTGGACCAGATCCTCAATCAGGCGGCCAAGTTTCGCTACATGTTCGGTGGCAAGGCCTCCACCCCGTTGGTGATTCGCACCATGGTCGGCGCGGGCCTGCGGGCAGCCGCCCAACACTCACAAATGCTCACATCGCTGTGGACGCACATCCCCGGGCTGAAAGTCGTCTGCCCGTCGTCACCTTATGACGCCAAGGGCCTGTTGATCCAGGCTATCCGCGACAACGACCCGGTGATTTTCTGCGAACACAAACTGCTCTACAGCATGCAGGGCGAGGTACCGGAAGAGCTCTATACCATCCCTTTCGGTGAAGCCAACTTCCTGCGCGATGGCAAGGACGTGACCCTGGTCTCGTATGGACGCACGGTCAACACGGCGATGGACGCAGCCCGCAGCCTGGCAGGGCGAGGCATTGACTGCGAGGTCATCGACCTGCGCACCACCAGCCCGCTGGACGAAGACAGTATTCTCGAAAGCGTGGAAAAAACCGGCCGCCTGGTGGTGATCGACGAAGCCAACCCGCGCTGTTCCATGGCCACCGACATTTCGGCCCTGGTGGCGCAAAAAGCCTTCGCCTCGCTCAAGGCGCCCATTGAGATGGTGACTGCACCGCACACGCCGGTGCCATTCTCCGACGCCCTGGAAGACCTCTATATTCCTGACGCGGCGAAAATCGAAAACGCCGTGCTCAAGTTGATCGAATGGAGCAAGCGTTCATGAGCCAGATCCATACCCTGACCATGCCCAAGTGGGGCTTGTCCATGACCGAAGGCCGGGTCGATGTCTGGCTCAAGGAGGAGGGCCAGGCGATCGCCAAGGGCGATGAGGTGCTCGATGTAGAAACCGACAAAATTTCCAGCAGCGTCGAGGCGCCGTTTTCCGGTGTGTTGCGTCGGCAGATCGCGCGCCAGGATGAAACCCTCGCGGTCGGTGCGTTGCTCGGCATCGTGGTCGACGGCGAAGCCAGTGAGGCCGAAATCGATGCGGTGATCGAGCAGTTCCAGGCCGCATTCGTGCCGGGTGACGGAGCCGAGGAAGACAGTGGGCCGAAGCCGCAGAAGGTCGAGCTGGACGGGCGAGTGATCCGTTACTTCGAGCGTGGCGAAGGCGGGGTGCCGTTGGTGCTGGTGCACGGGTTTGGCGGTGACCTGAACAATTGGATGTTCAATCATGAAGCGTTGGCCGCCGCGCGCCGAGTGATTGCTCTGGATCTGCCGGGCCATGGCGAATCGACCAAACAGCTGCAGCACGGAAATCTGGATGAACTGAGCGAAGTGCTACTGGCCCTGCTCGATCATCTGGATGTCCCCGTGGCGCATCTGGTAGGGCATTCCATGGGCGGGGCGGTGTCGCTGAACACCGCGCGTCTGGCACCTCATCGGGTGCGCTCCCTGAGCTTGATCGGCAGCGCCGGTCTGGGCGCGGAAATCAACGGCGATTACCTGCAAGGTTTTGTCGAGGCGGCCAGCCGCAATGCCCTCAAACCACAGCTGGTGCAGCTGTTCTCCGACGTCGAACTGGTCAATCGGCAGATGCTCGAAGACATGCTCAAGTACAAGCGCCTGGAAGGGGTGGACGCGGCCCTGCGCCAGCTGGTTTCGGGTTTGTTCAACGAAGGACGGCAACAGTTCGATCTGCGCGGCGTGGTGCAAGAAGGCCGGCAGCCGGTGTTGCTGATCTGGGGCAGTGACGACGCGATCATTCCTGCGGCCCACAGCGTTGGCCTGCCTGCTCAGGTCGAAATCCTGCCGGGCCAGGCGCACATGGTGCAGATGGAAGCGGCCGAGCAGGTCAATCGGCTGATTCTGGACTTTGTGCAACAACACTAATGCTCTCCTTGACGACCCTTTACGGGGCGTCAAGGCCAACGATTTCAGGGAGATTCCTACATGAGCTTTTCAATTGATCCGACCCGCAGCATGCGTGCCGCTGTCTGGCATGGCCGTCACGATATCCGTGTCGAAGACGTTCCGTTGCCCGTGTCGCCTCCCGCGGGCTGGGTCCAGATTCGCGTGCAATGGTGCGGTATTTGCGGCTCCGACCTGCATGAATACGTGGCCGGGCCAGTGTTCATTCCGGTGGATGCACCGCACCCGCTGACCGGAATCAAAGGTCAGTGCATTCTCGGTCATGAGTTCTGTGGCGAGATCGTCGAAATCGGCGCCGGTGTTCAGGGGTTCAGTGTTGGCGAGCCGGTGGCAGCGGATGCCTGTCAGCACTGTGGTACTTGTTATTACTGCACCCATGGGTTGTACAACATTTGTGAAAACCTGGCCTTCACCGGCCTGATGAACAATGGTGCGTTCGCTGAGTTGGTCAACGTGCCGGCCAATCTGCTTTACAAGTTGCCGGCCAACTTTCCCGCCGAAGCCGGGGCGCTGATCGAACCGCTGGCAGTGGGCATGCACGCGGTGAAAAAGGCCGGGAGTTTGCTGGGGAAAAATGTGGTGGTGGTTGGCGCGGGAACCATCGGTCTGTGCACCATCATGTGTGCCAAGGCTGCTGGTGCGGCGCAGGTCATCGCTCTGGAAATGTCAGGAGCGCGCAAGGCCAAGGCTCTGGAGGTAGGGGCGAACCATGTGCTAGACCCCAATGAATGCGACGCTCTGGCAGAAGTGCGGCGGCTGACCGGCGGGCTTGGGGCGGACGTCAGTTTCGAATGCATCGGCAACAAACACACGGCCAAGGTCGCTATCGACCTGATCCGCAAGGCCGGCACCTGTGTGCTGGTGGGCATTTTCGAGGAACCCAGTGAGTTCAACTTCTTCGAACTGGTCGCCACCGAAAAACAGGTACTGGGTGCGCTCGCCTACAACGGTGAGTTCGCCGATGTGATCGCCTTTATTGCCGACGGCCGGCTGGACATCACACCGCTGGTAACCGGGCGCATTCAGCTTGAACAAATCGTCGGGCAGGGCTTTGAGGAATTGGTCAATAACAAGGAGCACAACGTGAAAATCATCGTGTCACCCGCACGAGTCTGAAGCACCTGCAAGAGCGCGATTGACGATGGCCCCGAGGTTCTTGCGCGAGACCATTCGTCAATTGCCCTGCACTCCGGCATCACCAGGGCCTCCAAAGAAGGCCCATTACCCTCGTATTGGAGACGGATATGAAACCCCATCCACCTGTCGCCAAGGATGAGCCAACCGAAGATTTGAGCAACCCCAATGACGACGGCTGCGTGCTCGGTACCGCTGGCCGGGACGAAGACCCGAATGCCACCACAGACTGGGACAAGGAAAGGAACGCTGAAGACCATCGCCAAAGGCCGAGTGACGCCCGGGGGATGCCCGGCTACCCGCATGAAGCGCCTGATGAGCAGACGCCATCGACTACCAAAACCCGGCCAGAGCCCGGCATTGAAACGCCAGAACAGGACAACGACAGGGTCGGTTGACTTGCGCAGGGACCTGCGTAGGGGCTGGCTTGCCAGCGAAGAAAGCTTCACGTCATGCAGCGCCAATGAAAACGCCTTCGCCGGCAAGCCGGCTCCTACGGGGTTCGCGTCGTTCACGGCATTTGTAGGAGCGAGGCTTGCCCGCGAAGAACGATAACGCGGTCATTCAGTTAAGCCGCGGTGCGCCCTTCGCCGGCAAGCCGGCTCCTACGGGGTTCGCGTCGTTCACGGCATCTGTAGGAGCGAGGCTTGCCCGCGAAGAACGATAACGCGGTCATTCAGTGAAACCGCGGTGCTGCCTTCGCGGGCAAGCCTGGCTCCTACGGGAATTGGATCAAACTGATCACATGATGATCACGCGCATCGGAAATAAAGAACTCCTGAGCGCAAACGGAGCCATAGCCTTAAGAACGTGAATTTTGGAATCCGGCGATGGCGCAGATCTTCAGCCGCTCGGCCGATACCTGGCTGCGCCTGGGATGGCTGGTGCTGTTCGTCGGCCTCACGGGAGGCTTGCTCGTGGCATTGGCCCTGGACCGTTCCGACTACCGAACCGGCCGTAACTGGGTGGTCGAGCAGCCGCTGCCGTTCAGTCACGCCCACCATGTCGGCGCGCTGAAAATCGATTGCCGCTACTGCCACAGTTCCGTGGAGTCCTCCGCGATGGCCAGTCTGCCGCCCACCGAAACCTGCATGACGTGCCACTCGCAAATCTGGAAAAACGCCGACCTGCTTGAACCCTTGCGCAAAAGCCTGCGCGAATCACAGCCGTTGCATTGGCAGCGGGTGGTCGAACTGCCCGATTACGTGTACTTCCATCATGGCGTACACGTGAATGCGGGCGTGGGTTGCAGCGAATGCCACGGCGCGGTGGAGCGCATGCCGCTGATGTTCAAGGCCGAACCCCTGAGCATGGGCCAGTGCCTGGCCTGTCACCGCGATCCCGCGCCGCACCTGCGCCCCAAAGGGCAAGTGACCCAACTGCAATGGCACACTGATCAGGATCGTCGGACGCCGGGTGAGCAATTGATCAAGGCGCGACGAATCGATCCCCAAGGCCTGACCGATTGCGGGATCTGCCATCGATGAGCGCCTCCTCGCTGGACTTCGCCGCATGGCGCGAGCAGCTCGCCGGGCTCAAAGGCTCCGCGTACTGGCGGGGCCTCGAAACGCTGGCGGCGACCCCCGAGGCGCAGGCGCTGATCGAGGCGGAATTTCCCGGTGCCGCGCCCTTGTTGGACCGCCGACATTTCCTGCAATTGATGGCGGCGTCCCTGGCCATGGCTGGCTTGGCCGCGTGTGGCAAAACCCCCGAGCAAGCCGTGCCGGCGATCAGACAAGCCACGCAACTGACGCCCGGCGTTGCGAGCTGGTATGCAACCGCCATCCCGTTTTGTGGCATCGCCCAACCCGTCCTGGGCAAGACCCTCGCCGGGCGCCCGATCAAACTCGAAGGCAATCCGCAGCACCCGATGTCCGGTGGCGCATGCGATGCCTTTACCCAGGCGGCAATCCTGCAACTGTACGACCCGGACCGTTCCCAGGCGCCGCGCTTCAAGGGCCGGGAAACCAGTTGGGACCAAGTGCGTGGGGCGCTGGCTCGACAGCGACTGACGCTGGACACCACGCGAGGCAAAGGCCTGCATATCGTTTGCGGAGCCAGCAGTTCGCCGACCCTTGGGCGGCAACTCGAAGCGCTCCGTCGGCGCTGGCCCGAGGCGCGGCTGTATCACGCAGAACCGTTCGCCGAGACTCAGGCGTTGCGCGTCAGCGAGCGGGTATTCGGCCAGCCGCTAGACGCCCGACGTTATCTGGAAAACGCCGAGGTGCTGGTTTGCCTTGAAGACGATCCGTTGGGCAGCGGCCCGCGCCAGACGCTGTTGCAACGCGGCTGGGCGGAACGTCGACGGCAGGCGGCGCAAGGGCAGGGCGCGGCGTTGTCGTTTGTCGCCGAAAGCATTCCAACCCTGACCGGCGCAGCGGCCACGCGACGCTTGGCGATTGCCCCGTCGCGACAGCCTGATCTGGTGCTGGCGCTGAGCCGCGCCTTGGGCGACAACGTGGCCGATCAGCCGCGCCTGAGTGCGCGACAGCTCGACTGGGTCGATAAAGTCGCCATGGCGCTCAAGGCCCATCCCGGCCGTGGCCTGATCTGCGTGAGCAAGCACGCGGCAGACGATGTGCAAGCGCAGGTGATGCGGCTCAACCAGCGGCTGGGCGCGCATGGCCAGACGCTGGATTGGCAGGTGCCGACGTTGCTGGGCTACGAACGTGGACAGTTCTGGGCGTCGCTGGAGCAACTGAGCCAGCAATTGGCGGGCGGCAACGTCAGCCAGTTGTGGCTGCTCGATTGCAACCCATTGCACACCTCGGCGCCGGATCTGGGGCTGGAGGGGTTGCTGCAGAAAGTACCGCTGCGCCTGCATGCCGGGCTTTGCTACGACGAGAGTGCCGCGCACTGCCATTGGCATTTGCCACTCAATCATGCGCTCGACGGCTGGAGCGATACCCGGGCGGCGGATGGCAGTGCGTGCATTGTGCAGCCGCTGATCGAGCCGATGTACTCGACCCGAACCCTGCATCAAGTCATTGGACTGCTGCTGACTTCGGCCGACAGCGATGCCCTGGATCAGGTGCGAACCACCTGGGCTCATGTTCCGCAAACTCAGTGGCGCCAAGCCTTGGCCGATGGCTGGATCGAAACCTCAGCGCCGGCAGTGGAAGTCCCTGAAGCGGCGACAGTAGTACTGAACCTGACCGACCTCGATGGCTTCGAAGCCGTGGTGCGTCCGGATCCTTGCGTATGGGACGGACGTTTCGCCAATCTTGGCTGGTTGCAGGAATTGCCCAAACCCATCAGCACCCTGACCTGGAGCAACGTGGTCGGGCTGTCGCCGCGGTTGGCGGAACAGGTGGGCGTGCGCAATGGCGACGGCGTCGAAGTGGCGCTGCCGGGACAATTATTGCGCGGCGCGGCGTGGATCGAGCCGGGGCAGGCCGATCAGGTGATTGCCCTGTATACCGGTTACGGGCGCAGCCATGCCGGGCGGGTCGGTAACGGTTTGGGTTATGCAGTACGGCCGATTCAATCTGCGTCGGTGAGTGCCTCGCTGCGTTCCAGTGGCGAGCGCCACACACTGGCCGTCACCCAGTCCCATCACCAATTACCGGACGATGAGGCGCCGCCGATTCGAGTGGTGCAACGCCGGGCGCCGCAGTTGCCGGCGCAGCAAATTCCGATATCGCTCTATAGCCCTGTCGTTGACGGCGGCCCGCAGTGGGGCATGGTCATCGACCTCGATTTGTGTACCGGCTGCAATGCCTGCGTCACGGCGTGTCAGGCGGAAAACAACATCGCCGTGGTCGGTGCCGAACAGGTGGCCAATGGGCGCAATATGCACTGGCTGCGCATCGACCATTACTACCAGGGCACTCTGGATGCGCCACGCTCACGTTTCCAGCCTTTGCCGTGTATGCACTGCGAACAGGCGCCGTGTGAAACCGGTTGCCCGGTGAATGCCACGGTGCACAGCCGCGATGGCTTGAACCAGATGGTCTACAACCGCTGCATCGGCACCCGCACCTGCGCCTCGTATTGCCCGTACAAAGTACGCCGCTTCAATTGGCTGGACTGGAACGCCGACGCCGCTCCGTCGATTCAGGCCCAGCGCAACCCCGAGGTGACCGTGCGCGCCCGTGGGGTGATGGAAAAGTGCACGTATTGCGTTCAGCGCATCAGCGCCGCACGCATCGAAGATAAACAGCAGGGCACCGATTTCGACACCACAAAAGTCGTCACCGCCTGCCAGCAAACCTGTCCGAGCCAGGCAATCCGTTTCGGTGACATTGCCAACCCCGCCAGCGCGGTCAGCCACGCCCGCAAGGATCCACGTCATTACCGCTTGCTCGAAGCCCTCGGCACACGCCCGCGCACCACCTATCTGGCGCGGATCGAGGAGGGGGAAAGCCGCGATGAAGCCTGAGCCGCTGTTGCACGATACCGGGCATTTTCTGCCACGGGACCTGAGCGACCAACAGGTGTCGCGGCAGGTGTTTGGCCCCTTGCAGCAGTTTCCCCGGCGGGTGGCGTGGCGCTGGTTGTTCGGAATCGGCATCACGCTATTACTGATGTACCTGGCCTCGGCCACGGTGTTGCTGGCCAACGGCGTGGGCATGTGGGGCAATAATCAGCCGGTGCAGTGGGGCTTCGGCATTCTCAACTACATCTGGTGGCTGGGCATCGGCCACGCCGGCACCTTCATCTCCGCGCTGCTATTGCTGATCGAGCGGCCATGGCGGCACACCCTCAATCGCCTGGCGGAGTTGATGACACTGATGGCGGTAATCTGCGCCGCGCTGTACCCGATTCTGCACCTGGGGCGGCCCTGGCTGTTTTACTGGATCTTGCCGTACCCGAATGAAATGGGCCTGTGGCCACAGTTCAAGAGCCCGACGGCCTGGGACATGTTTGCGATCCTCTCGTACTTGACGGTGTCGCTGCTGTTTCTGCTGGTGGGGGCCATTCCTGATTTCGCCACGGCGCGGGATCGTGCCCAAGATTCGCTGAGACAAAAGCTGTATGGCTTGATGGCGCTGGGCTGGCGCGGTTCCCAGTGGCACTGGGCGTTGTGGCGACGTACCACTCGCGTGCTGGCGATGCTCGCGATCCCGTTGGTGTTCGCCGTGTCCAGCGGCTATTCGTTCCTGCTGACCATGGGCCTGCAAAGCGGTTGGCATTCGACGCTGTTTCCGCCGTACTTCGTGGCCGGCGCGGTGTTTTCCGGGTTTGCGTTGGTGGCATTGCTGGCCATCGGCGTGCGCTGGTTGTTGCGCATTGAAGCACTGATCACCCTGCGCCATCTGGACATGCTCGGACGCTTGCTGCTGGCCATCGGTTGGCTCACTGCCTATGGCTATCTGATGGATCTGTTCATGCCGTTCTACAGCGGCGATTCCCATGAAATCGAGGTCTTGCTGACGCGCCTGAGCGGCCCTCACGCGTGGAGTTTCTGGCTGGCCATCGTCTGCAACGTCGGCGTGCTCCAGGCGTTGTGGTGGCGCTCGGTGCGCCAGCGCCCGGGCGTTTTGGCCGCGGTGGCGCTGGCGGTGCTGGTGGGCATGTGGGCCGAGCGCTTCATGCTGGTGATCCCGCCGCAAACCCGGGGCTTTCTGGTCTCGACCTGGGGCGGCTACACCCCGACGCTTTGGGACTGGACGCTGTTCATCGGCAGTTTCGGGGTGTTTCTGCTGCCCTACAGTCTGTTTCTGCGCTACGTGCCCATGGTCTCGGCGTTCGAGGTCAAGCAGGCGCTGCATCAGGAGCGCGGCGATGACTGAATCCTTGGGGTTGCTGGCCGAATTCGATGCGCCGCAGCCGCTGGTTGAAGCCAGCCTGCACGCCTGGGCCATCGGTTATCGACGTATCGAGGCGTTCGCGCCGTTTCCTCTTGAGGCGCTGCAAGCGTTGTTGAAACCCAAGGCTTCAAGGGTGTCGAGCATGGCCTGCATCGGCGGATTGCTCGGCATCGGCCTGGCGCTGCTGATGCAGATCGGCTCGGTGTGGAGCTACCCGCTGAACGTCGGCGGCCGGCCGTTGATTGCCGTGCCGTTGCTGATGGTGGTGACCTTTCTGTTCGCCGTGGTCGGATCGGCGATCGCTGCGGTACTGACGCTACTGGTCAGCAGCCGTTTGCCACGTTTGCATCACCCGTTGTTTGGCGCTGAGGGTTTCGAACGGGCCAGCGACGATGGGTTCTTTCTGTTTATCGAGGCCGGCGATCCGCTGTTCGACGCGCAGGCCACGCGAGCCTGGCTGGCCGAACGGGCGATCAGCGTGCGCGAGGTGCAGCCATGAACGCGTGGCCGTGGGCGCTGATAATCGCCGTGTTGTGCAGCGGCTGCGATGACATGTCACGCCAGGCCAGGATTGAGCAACAACGCCCCGGCACCGTGTTCGAAAACGGCTTGAGCAGCCGTCAGCCCCCCATCGGTACCGTCGCCCGCGGGCAACTGGAGCGTGAAGCGATTGTGCAACAGCGCCCGCCACTGACCGGTGCGTTACTCGCCCGTGGTGAAGCGAGCTATCAGACGTTCTGCACTCCGTGCCATGGCCTGAGCGGGCGGGGCGATGGTCTGGTGGTTAGGCGTGGTTTTCCGGCACCGCCGGCGTTGACCGAACCGCGATTGCTCGGCGCATCTGACGCTCAACTGATGCACGTTATCGCTCAGGGCAAAGGCCTGATGTACGGCTATGAATCACGCATCCCGCCGGCAGAACGCTGGGCCATCGTCGCCCATGTGCGCCTGTTGCAGTTAAGCCAGCACGCGCCTCTGGAACGCCTGCCAGCCGAGTTGCGTCAGGCGTTCGAGGAGGGCGACCAATGAGGCGGTTGTCGGGAGCCTTCGCCATCGGCGCCGTCGGCGTCATGCTGCTCGGGATTTGGCAGCCGGCCTGGGTGGGCGCCGGGGCGTTGGCGGCCGCGATCAACGGCAGCAACATCGTGTTGGGTTGCCTGCTGCTGGCGCTGCTGACGCCGTTGATCAGTGGCCGCTGGCAGATGTTG
This sequence comes from Pseudomonas sp. PGPR40, assembly GCF_022014505.1. Taxonomy (NCBI): domain Bacteria; kingdom Pseudomonadati; phylum Pseudomonadota; class Gammaproteobacteria; order Pseudomonadales; family Pseudomonadaceae; genus Pseudomonas; species Pseudomonas sp. PGPR40. Next base: position 25,560 of record NZ_JAKLSP010000001.1, read on the forward strand.
CTGGCGCCGGGCAGCGGCTTGGGTCACAGCGCTGTGGTGCTGATGGTGCCGATGTTATTGCCGATGTTGCTCGCCATAGCCTGGCTGTATCCGTGGTTCCACGTCGACGCGCCAGGGTTTCGCGGGCTGTGGCTGTCGCCGTGGTTTTTCGTGGTACGCACACTGCTTTACGCCGGGCTTGCCTTGGGCTTGCAGTACTGGTCGCAACGTCCGGACGCCGAGCGCAGCGGCCCGGGGTTGATCCTGTATGGGCTGCTGGTCAGCCTGGCGGCGGTCGACTGGTTGATGTCGTTGCAGTCGGGTTTTGTGTCCAGCCTGTTCGGTGTGTTGCTGATCGCCCGGCAGTTGCTCGATGGCTTGGCGTTTGCCGGCCTCTGCGTGCTGTGCTGGAACCTTGTGCCGCTGCCGGCGCCCCAGCGTCAGGTACTGCGCGGATTGCTGGTCAGTGCCCTGGCGTTCTGGGCCTACGTGCATTTCATGCAGTATCTGATTATCTGGTCGGTGAATTTAGAGCACGAAACCCAGTGGTATCGCGTGCGTGAAGGCGGCGTCTGGGGTGCGGTCGGCGGATTGCTGATGGCGGGGCAGGTGGCGTGTCTGCTGGCGTTGGCTTCTCCCTGGGGCGGTCGGCCACAGGTTCTAATTTGGGCTTGTACGGCGATTCTGCTGCTGGGCAGCGTCGAGTCGATCTGGATGAGCTTGCCGTCGATATTCCCCGACGTCGAAATCGGTGCCGGCCTGATGGCCGTGCTCTGCCAAGGGCTTTACGGTCTCGGCCTGTGGGCATGGTGGCGTTGGCAATGGCAACGGAGGCGCCATGAAGTCTGAAGAACCGTTCAGCTACGAACCCAACACGGTCGACAGTGGCAAAGTCTGGAGTCTGGTGGCGCTGTTTTTGGCGGCGGTTCTGTTGTGCCTCACGGGCGTGGCCTGGTGGCTGATCAGTTATCAGCATCGCGCCGACTCGCGGCAGCCACCCTCGAGTGCCCTGGAACGCGAGCGGCTGTTGCCACCGGCCCCGCGCTTGCAATCGCAGCCTCGGCAGGACGGCGAACGACAGCTCGCCGCCGAGCGTATTCACCTCGACAGCTTCGGCTGGATCGACCGCGAGCGCCGCGTCGTGCACCTGCCGTTGGAACAGGCGCGGCAGGTGTTGCTGGAGCAGGGCTGGCCAACACCCGAGGACGCCCCGCATGAACCGTGAGCGGATCTCGCTGGTGTTGGCATTGCTGTGTCTGATGACGTTGCAACACAGCGCCGCGCAAACCTTCGACCCGTTTTCCGCCGCCGGAATCGATGCGGCCCAGGTCGGCCAGCGCTTGGCGCTGGACACACGATTTATCGATCAGCACGGCCGCTCGGTACGCCTGGGCGATTTGCTTGGCGGCCAGCCAACGCTGATGGTGCCTTTGTATTACCGCTGTCCGAATGTTTGTGGCGCGGCGCTTTCGACCCTGTTTAGTCAATTGGCCAATCAGCCTTACCGCCTGGGCCGGGATTTTCAGGTGATCGCGTTCAGTTTTGATTCGCGGGAAGACAGCCATGCCGCCCGCGAGGAACTGGCCAAGCTGAGTCAGCATTGGCCGTCGCTGGTGGCCGAGCCGGGCTTGCATTTGCTGACCGGCGACGCTGCTGCGGGTCAGGCCCTGGCCCGTTCGCTCGGCTTCGGCTATCGCTTCGATGAGCAACAGCAACAATATGCGCACAGCTCGGCGGTGGCGGTGTTGACCGGCGATGGACGCTTGTCGCGCTGGCTCTATGGTCTCGGTTATCAGGCCAGCGATGTGCGCCTTGCATTGACCGAGGCGGGGCAGGGCAAGTTGGGCGCATTCAAGGAACAGCTTCTGCTGCTGTGTTACCACTACGACCCGCAAAGCGGCACCTATAGCAGTCGGATTATTGTTTTGCTGCAACTCGCGGGACTGGCCACCGTGCTGGTATTGGGCCTGTTCATTGTTCTGGCGTTGCGCCGTGAGCGGCAGAGGCAGCCATGAACGAACACTTCCTGCGCTTGTGGCCCGTGCAGGCCTCGGACTATGCCGTCTCGGTCGATTGGCTGGTAATCGGCTTCACCGGGATGATGGCGTTGTTCGTAGTGCCTGTGTTCGTAGCGCTATGGATGTTTATCTGGCGCTATCGACGCGGGCGCGAGGCGAATCGGGATCATCGGGCGCAGAGCAATCTGCCGATCGAACTGGCCTGGATCATCTTGCCGTTCATTGGCTCGCTGGTGATTTTTCTGTTTTCGGCACGGCTGTTCTTTTTCGCCCGCACGCCTCCGGCCGATGCCCTGGAAATCCAGGTCACGGCGCGGCAATGGATGTGGAAATTTCAGCATCAGGGCGGGCAGCGCGAGATCAACACCTTGCACGTCCCGGCAAGGCGCCCGGTGAAGCTGACGATGATTTCCGAAGACGTGATCCACAGCCTGTTTTTCCCCAGTCTGCGGATCAAGCAGGATGTGTTGCCGCAGCGTTACAGCATGCTTTGGTTCCAGGCCGAACACAGCGGCACCTATCAGGTGTATTGCGCCGAATACTGCGGCACCGATCATGCGGCGATGCTTGCCCGGCTGGTGGTGCTCGCCCCGGGTGACTACCAGCAATGGTTGCAGGACAACGGCAGCGCCGCCGACCTGATCAGCCAGGGCGAAACTTTGTACCGCCAATACGGCTGCGGCAGTTGCCATGACGCCGGCAATGCGCCGCCCTTGGCTGGAGTCTTCAATCGAACGGTGCGCCTGGCCGACGGCAGCCAGGTCGTGGCGGACGACGCCTACCTGCGCGACAGCATTGTGTTGCCACAAAAACACCTGGTGACGGGCTACCTGCCGATCATGCCGACCTATAGCAACCTGTTGGACGAAGAAGCCGTGCAGCGCCTGGTGGCTTACTTGCGCTCGTTGCCTGCCACCGCGTCCGGGGATCCGAAATGAGCGCCCCCAGCTATTTGCATCAGCAAGGTTTGCTCTCGTGGTTTTTGACCCTCGATCACAAGCGCATCGCTGTGCTGTACATGGTCACGGTGACCTTTTTCTTTTTCGCCGGCGGGTTGGCTGCGACCCTGATCCGCATCGAATTGGTCACACCCCAAGGCGATCTGTTGACCGCCGACGGCTACAACCGCGCGTTCACCCTGCACGGGGTGATCATGGTCTGGTTTTTCCTGATTCCGTCGATTCCCAGCGTATTCGGCAACTTCCTCGTGCCGATCATGATCGGCGCCCGGGACATGGCGTTTCCACGTCTTAATCTGTTCAGTTGGTACCTGCTGCTCGGCGGTGGATTGTTCACGTTGCTGGCGCTGCTGCTCGGCGGGGTCGATACCGGCTGGACCTTCTACACGCCGCTGTCGACGATGTTCAGCAACGGCCACGTGGTGGCGGTGATCTGCGGTGTGTTCATCGCCGGGTTTTCTTCGATCTTCACCGGCATCAACATCATCGTCACCGTGCACACCCTGCGCGCGCCGGGCATGACCTGGATGCGTCTGCCGCTGTTCATCTGGGCGATCTATGCCACCTCGATCATTCTGGTGCTGGCGACGCCGGTGCTGGCGATTACCTTGTTGCTGGTGGCCGCCGAGCACCTGTTCAATATCGGTGTATTCGACCCGCGCCTGGGCGGTGATCCGTTGCTATTTCAGCACTTGTTCTGGTTCTACAGTCACCCGGCGGTGTACATCATGATCCTGCCCGCGATGGGGGTGGTCAGCGAGCTGATCACTGCGGCGGGGCACAAACGCATCTTCGGCTATCGTTTTGTCGCCTGGTCCAGCGTGGCGATAGCGATCATCGGTTTCCTGGTCTGGGGGCATCACATGTTTGTCGCCGGGCAGTCGATGTATGCCAGCCTGGTGTTCTCGTTGCTGAGTTTCATGGTGTCGATTCCGTCGGCGATCAAGGCCTATAACTGGAGCGCGACGCTGTACAAAAGCGACCTGACTTTGCATGCACCCTTTTTGTTTGCCCTGACTTTTATCGGGCTGTTCATTATCGGCGGGGTAACCGGGTTGTTCCTGGCGCTGCTCGCCGCCGACATGCATGCCCATGACACCTATTTCGTGGTCGCGCACTTCCACTACATCATGGTTGGCGCAGCGGTGGCCGGGTACTTTGGCGCGCTGCATTTCTGGTGGCCGAAAATCACCGGACGCCTGTATTCGCAGCTGTGGGGCAAGATCACTGCGGTGCTGATTTTTTGCGGTTTCAACCTGACGTTCTTCCCCCAATTCCTGCTCGGGTATCTGGGCATGCCCCGGCGTTATCACAGCTATGACGCGGATTTTCAGTTCCTCAACGTACTGTCCTCGGCCGGCGCCTCGATTCTGGCGCTGGCCTACGTGTTGCCGTTCTTCTACCTGCTCGGCTCGTTGCGCTGGGGCGAGCGGGCGCCGATGAATCCCTGGGAGGCGGCCGGTCTTGAGTGGCGCGTGCCGTCACCGCCGCCGCAGCACAACTTCGAGGCGCCGGTGACGGTGGATTTCGAAGCCTATGATTATTCTCCCGAGGCGCGCCGTGATCCGGTCTGACGAGAGACCCGCCGAGCCGTTCGTGGCTTGGGCACAACAGCGTGAGGCCGCATGGCTGGGCATGTGGTTGTTTCTGGCCACCGAAGCGATGATGTTCGGCAGCCTGATCATGGTGGCGTGGTTTTACCGACTGCAGCACTCCGACGGCGTGGCTGAAACCGTGGCGGGTTTGCACTGGCAACTGGCAACGGCCAACACATTCATGTTGTTGACCTGCAGTTTGCTGATGACGCTGGCTCTGGCCGCTGCCGAGCAGGGGTTTATCCTGCGTCTACGCCGCTGCCTGCTGGGCGCGGCGCTGCTGGGCGTGCTGTTTCTGGCCTGTAAAGGCGTCGAATATGGTCTTGAATACCGCGAAGGGCTGCTGCCGGGTTTCGCCGTCGATTCACCGCTGCACCTGCCGTCCGCGCGTTTGTTCATGAACCTGTATTTCATCGCCACGGCGCTGCACGCCATGCACGTACTGGTGGCGGTCGGTTTGGGGCTGTGGCTCTACGTACGACTCGCAGCAGACAACCTGTCAGCGCGTGGGACGCGCACGCGTCTGGAAATGGTCACCCTGTATTGGCATCTGGTGGACGGGATCTGGATCCTGTTGTTTCCGACTCTCTATCTGGTGGGGCGCTGAGATGAGCACGGCTAGCGCATTGAAAGTCTATGTCGGCTTGCTGCTGCTTCTGGCATTGGAAGTGCTGGTCGCGCTGTTCTGGCCGCGCAACAGCAGCCTGATCATGCTTGCCGCTGCCGGGCAGTTTTTGCTGCTGTTGATATTTTACCTGGGCCTCTATCGCCATCAGGGCTGGGTGCGGCTGTTCGGTTGCCTGTATCTGCTGTGGCTAGTGGTGATGATGGTGTTCATCCTCGGTGAATCGGCGACCCGCTGAGGGTAAATTTGTCGTCATTGCCGACACCTGCGGCTGATGTATCGGGTTCTCTGCTGGGCAAAACGCGAAAGGGTACTCAGCCATGATCAAGCGCAAGTGCTCGATGGCTTCCAGATACTTGCGATCGGCCTGCCGTCTTTTTTTCTGATAGTGCATGAACATATCGACATCGATGTCGGGCTGATCGAGAAGATCAAGGGCGGCATGGCTCAAATGAAAGGCTTCGCTGAACAGTTGTTTGTTACGTTCAAGCGCCAGATTCAGACAGGCTATCGCTTGATCGGAAGTCATCGTACTGTTCATTGCTGCGACCTCTATTATAGGTGTGTTCCAGGGCTTGGGTAATGCCGGTGCAGGTGTCAGGCTTGCCGCAATGCCAGTCAGTTAATGCGCGGAACCTGTGGGAGCGGGCTTGCTCGCGAAAGCGGTATATCAGGCGATATCAATGTTGACTGTGCCGCCGTCTTCGCGAGCAAGCCCGCTCCCACATGGATAGCGCAAGCTCCTGTGAAAACGGTTGGGGCCGTTCAAGAAAAACCGATCGAATTCCAGCTATCTACCGCGACGCCACACCTTGAGGTAGTCCACGCTGAAGGTGGAGGGCAGGTCGGCGTCGTCGACAACGCCGAACCACTTCCACATGGCCTCGCTGTCAAAGACGATCTCCATCGGGAAAAACCAGTGGGTGTTCTTTGCCTCGCGTACCAGGACGCCGTCTACGTACCAGCGCAACGTGTCGGGCTGCCAGTCAAAACCGTAGACATGAAAATCGCTGGCCAGCCGCCAAGGGCTGATCCAGTTGCTGCCATCGCTCAAATGCTCGGTGCTGTGCGGCGTGGCCCAAACGTGGGCGTTCATGTTGTACATGCGGTCGAAGAAGGCGTTTTTGGTTTTGCCACCGATTTCGAAGATGTCGATTTCCGTGGCGTTATCGGCAAGCCCCGTCCACGCTAACCAGAAGGCGCTGGAACCTGCCGAGTCCATCGGCTTGGCGCGAGCTTCGTAGTAGCCGTAAAAACTGCGCTCGATCGTACGGACCATCGCAGAGCTATAGCCTTCATAGCCGAGTCGTACGTATTTTTGCGGCAAGGTGTCCTTGCGGAAAACGATGTTCAGATGGCCATCGCTCACGTAGGCATTGTCCGGCTTGAACAGCGCCGGCTTACGTCCGAGCGATTCAGTGCCCTTGGCATTGTTGACGTGCCAGCGACTGGCATCAAGGGTCGCGCCATCGAAGTCGTCGCAGAATCGTGGGTCGAGCGTCCACTGGCCGACATTGCCTTGATCGGACAGCGGCAGTTGGGCGTTGATCTGTTTCGGTGTTGTGCCCAGCGGGCCGACACGGGTCCAGGAATTGGCAGCCTTGGGCATGGCGACAGACCACTTGTTCGCCAGGTACTGAAATACGCGCTGCCGTTCTTCGAGCGAGGCCAGGCGGCGGTCGTACACCAGCACTTCGGCGATGTCGCCGCGCAGGTCTTCGGTGCTGCCCACCACGTTGCGCCCCACCGCATAGGGGCCGATGGGCACGTCGTTGAGTTCCAGAAAAAACAGGGTCGGATCGTAGGCGGTGGTCTGTTGCACGCTGATCGCGAAATTCGGTGCCACGTTGTCGTTATCGGCGATTTGCGGGCGCGAGCTGAACAGCCGCTGCCAGGTCTCTGCGCTGCTTTGTTCGCTCAGTCTGCGTGACACCACCAATACGGTAACGGGGCCTTTTTCAGCGCGAATCGTCTTGCCGAGGAATGCCGAAGCACCACTGAAACGCACCACTGCATGGCCATTCAAGGCGTTTTCCACGCGCAACGGCAGCGCGGTGCTTGCCGCATCGTCTATGGAAGCGTCGTTGGACTTGCCGGACTTGTCGTGCCAGCGCACGAGACGGCTATGGTCATCGAGGGTCATTTTCGAGGCGTCGGCAGCGTCAAGCCATAGCACCAGACCGTTGGCGAGCGGCTGGGGGGACGCGCCAGACGCGGCTGTTGCAACCACTGCCAGGACGATCAGCAGGGCATATCTGGAGATGGGCCTTTTGCTCATACCCGTTGCTTTAACGCAATCGATGCCGGTAAATCGGACCGGGAATGGTACCCATGCGGATTACACAGCTGCCATCGCCAGGTGTCGATGATCATCTGCACCAGGTCGCGCTGTGCGTACCAGCCCAGATCACGCCCGGCCTTGGTGGGGTTGGCCCAGCATTCAGCGATATCACCGGCGCGGCGCGGCGCGAATCGGAAGGGGATGCTGATGCCGGTGACGTCCTCGAAGGCACGGATGATTTGCAGCACGCTGTAGCCAACGCCGGTACCCAGGTTCCAGGCATGGATGCCGTTTCTGCTCTGCAATATTTGCAGTGCTTTGAGATGGCCTTCGGCAAGATCGACCACATGCACGTAATCGCGCACGCACGTTCCGTCGACGGTGGGATAGTCGCTGCCGAACACCGTGAGTTCGGGGACTCGTCCCATCGCGACCTGGGTCAGGCAAGGCAGCAGGTTGTTGGGCCGGCCATTGGGGTTTTCCCCGATTTGCCCGCTCTCGTGTGCGCCGATCGGGTTGAAGTAACGCAACAGGGCGATGTTCCAGCGCGGATCCGACAGGCACAGGTCGGTGAGCAATTCTTCGGTCATGAGCTTGGTGCGACCGTATGGACTTATCGGTTTACCGGTGCCCAGGTCTTCAATGATCGGTATTTGTCGGGGGGTGCCATACACAGTGGCTGATGAGCTGAACACCAGTTTGAAGATTTCGTGTCGGGCCATCGCATGGCAGAGATTGAGCGTGCCGACCACATTGTTGGCGTAATAGGCCAGCGGCTTTCGACTGCTTTCCTCGACAGATTTGAGGCCGGCAAAATGCACCACGGCATCGATGTCGTAGCGGCTGAAAATATCGTCGAGCAGTTTTGTATTGCGTATATCGCCTTCAATGAAGTCGACCCGTGTATGGGTCAACTGCTCCAGCCGTGTGAGCGATTCGCGGCAGCTGTTACATAGATTGTCGAGTACCAGTACCTGCTGGCCGGTATTGATCAGGGCCAAGGTGGTATGTGAACCGATGTATCCGGTCCCACCGGTAATCATTGTGGTTTTTCCCATGATAGAGCGCTCCGGTCGCAAGAAGACTGGACAAGATGGGGAGTACGGTCCGTGCGGGGTGTGGTCTCTGCGGGTTGCGGGAGAGGGTGTACATATCCGATTCTGCGGTTGTGCAGGCTGGCGGTGATTGCCCTTTGTAGGAGCGAGCGGTGCGGCGATCCGACTTGCCCGCGAAGGCGGCCTGATAGCCGACCGGGATTTTTGAAGGTGTACATATCCGTTTTTGCGGTCACGGCGGCTGGCGGTTTCGCCCTTACGGCGAGTCACTTTCGAAAAGCGCGAAAGTAACCAAAGCGCTTCTGCCCCTGTCGTTCGGTGCCTCGCTTAGGCTCGGCATGCCCTCGCTCCGGTCCTGCTCCGTGGGCCCGCCGCGATCGGCCATCCCTGGCCGTGCGCGGCTAACCCGGCATCCATGCCGGGTTGCCCACTGCACAGAACCTCCACTCGGCCTCTCGAGGGTGCGGTGCATCAAGATCAAAAGCTGCAGGCGAGCTAACGCTCGGCCTGTTGAGTGGTGAAAGGCAGAGCGGATGTGGGCTGATTTTTTTGGCTGGCTTGTCGGGTCGCCGTATCGCGATGGCGGCTTGTCAACCGACCCATCTTCACCGGCTGTACCCGGTCAACTGTGGGAGCGGGCTTGCTCGCGAAGCTGTAGATCTTGCCGTTGCCGTTGCCGTTGCCGTTGCCGTTGCTTTGGCTTTTGATCCTGATCTGCTTGCCCCTTTTCCCAGAGGCCGAACGCAGGCGTTGCGCAGGGGGCACCGCGGCAAGGATGCCGCGGTAGCCGCCCCCGGCCATGGATGGCCGATGGCGGCGGGCCCCCGGAGCAATGCCGGAGTGAGGGCATGCCGAGCCTAGGCGAGGCACCGAATGGTGGGGCAAGAGCCCTTGGTTACTTGGGGCTTTTCCAAGTGACTCGCTGTAAAAGCGAAACCGCCAGCGGCCGTTACCACAGAAACGGATATGTACACTATCAAAAGGGGCAACAACCGCCAGCCGGCATAACCGCATAACGGATATGTACACCATCCAAAAAATCCCGGTCGTCTATCAGACCGTCTTCGCGGGCAAGCCTCGCTCCTACAAGGGCAATAACCGCCAGCGGCCGTTACCGCAGAAACGGATATGTACACCATCCAAAATCCCGGTCGGCTATCAGACCGCCATCGCAGGCAAGCCAGCTCCCACAATTTGATCGGTGTACATTCGCAAGAAACAGGTTGGCTATCAGGCCGCCTTCGCGGGCAAGTCGGATCGCCGCACCGCTCGCTCCTACAAAGGGCAACAACCGCCAGCCGGCACAACCGCAGACATGGACATGTACACCAACACCAAACCTCGATGCCTCGCCCAGCGCATTCAACGAGCAGTGAACACCGATTTGAATTCTTGCGGCCATCGTGGATGCAACGCGCTATAAGCCAGTGCATAAGTGAGCGTGCCGATTCCGATGTTGGCGGCCAGATGCCAATAGCCCCGAAAATCCAGGTACGGAGAAACAAGCACCACGGCGGCGGCCATGATGAGCGAGGCGATCATGCTGCGATAATTGGATTCGATGAATGCTCGCCAGCCATAACCTATTGCCGTGTTCAGCCCGCGGATCTGCAGGGGCGTGATGATCACAATCCGCGCCAGCAAGGCCAGCGCCGCAGCCATGCCTGCATAGAGGTGACCCAGGCTGTAAACCAACGCCAGCGCCAGCACGGTGGTTGCCACTTCAGCCTTGACGGTCAGGTGGGTTCGATTGACCGCCACCAGGGCTGTCATGGCATACATGGCCGTGTTGCCGATGGCCGCCGTGCAGGCAAGTACTTGTAGCAAGGGAATCGCGTCTGCCCATTTGGCGCCGAATATCAACAGGATGATGTCCTCGGCCGTTAACGCAATACCGACGAACAGTGGCGTGAGCAGGAACCCGCTGATGGCCGTCGAGTCACTGATGACCTCGATCAACCGCGCACTATCGCTTCCGCGTCGGGCGAACACCGGCAGTGCATAACTCAAGAGGCCGTTATAGATCGCCGAGCGAGGCAGATCGATGATGCGCATGGCCATATTGAACATGCCGACGGCATGGGTGCCGGCGGTGATGCCGAGTACCACATTGACGCCGCGTTGCAGGGTTTGCCAACTCATCACGTTGATGGCAACCGGTGCTCCGGCCGTCAACAATTCGCGCAGAAAGGGCCCGTCAATGTAGAAGGCAATCCGCCGGCGGTTTCCGAGCATCAATACGACGATGGAAACGAACTCCATGATCAGCGCTTGAGCGATCACGGCCCAGGCGCCAAATCCCCAGAACGCAATGGCGATTCCCCCCACACCCCCGGCCACTTTGCCCAATAGCGTGCGCGAGGCCAGCATTTTGAAGTTGCCGGCGCGGCGCATTTCCACGACATAGACCCGCGCCATCATGGTGAAGAGAATTTTCACCGAGGCGACCGCTGTCATCCATTGCAGCACCAGGGATTTGGTATACAGCATGGCCGCGAACGATATGAGGACGATGGAGGCCAGACTGATCAGCACCGCGAACCAGAAGGCCGTACAAATATGTTTTTCTTCCAGACGCTCCAACCGTACCAGCGGATCTTCGAGCATTGACGAGTAGAGGATGGCGAACATCTCGACGATCACGATGATCACCGTCCCCACACCCAGCTCTGCCGGCGACATCAGCCTGGCATATACGACAAAGGTAATCATCGACAGGAAAATCAGGCCGAATTTCTCGGTGAAAATCCAGATCAATTTAACCAGACGATGATTGGCCATGGCGGATACCGGCTCAATGAGCGGTGGTTGACGCAGTTGCCTTGCGTAATGATCGGACGCACGCGTAGAGGAAGCGCAATGTCGGTTTGCCGTTCCTGAAGATCAGCGTTTGCCAGGAATATTCCAGCATTCGCCGGTACACCCCGATCACCTGGGCATGCTCGCCTCTGCGGGAAAACAGTTCGAGAAAGTCGCTATGGGCGCCTAGCGCGAAATCGATCCGTTGCTGCTTGCTGAGCTGCGCGCCGAACTGGGCGAGGAACGCTTCGATGAACCTGATCTTGTATGGGTAGTACCTTGTCGGTTGCGCGGTCATGTTGGCGCTGTTGACCATGCGCTGCTGCAGCGCCTCTGGCACCGTGTGGATCTCCCAGTGTTCGGCGATCCGGGTCCACATGAAGCGGTCTTCGGAGTAACGCAGGCTGGCATTGAAGCCGCCGAGTTGCATGATCACGTCGCGTCTGACCATCACGGAGGACACGCCATTGACGACGTTGGCGCGGATGAGATCATCGAAATGCCTACCATTTTTTTGCCGGTCTTCCAGTATCCGCCTGCCGTCGCTGTAATCGTTATGCACGTAGCAATCTACCAGCCCCACCGGCCGTCCCTGACGACTCAGTTCGTCAAACAGTGCCACTTGTTGCTCCAGCTTTCGCGGATAGAATCTGTCATCGGCATCGAGAAACGCCACAAAAGTCTCTTCAGAGTGCTGCAGTCCGTGGTTGCGGGCGCTGGCCTGGCCTTCGTTGGCTTGGTGCAACAGCGTCAGGCGAAACGGCGCCACGAAGTCCTTGACCCGTTGGGGGCCATCGTCGGTGGAACCATCGTCGATGACGATGACGTGATCGGGCAGCTGCGTTTGCCCGGCCACGGACGCCAGTGTTTGCTCAATGCTGTCGGCGCCGTTGTACATCGCGATTATGACGCACACTGAATGGGGTGAAGGGAGGGCTTGGTCTGGCACGGTTATTTCTCCTCTTGTTACGCCTTGGCCGAGTCGCGTGGTAATACCTTGCCAGGCGGACGTTGACGCAGGGTTGCCGGTGACAACTGGGGGTATGTCACCTGGTGATGCCGGAATGAGAGGGCCAGAATGCAGAACACCAGAAACTCTGCGGAGCGGTAGTTGGGAACGACGTACGCCACATAATTGGTGAGTAAGAACGATCCGATGATGAGCATTGCGCTGGCGTGAAAGGGTGCCGACTGATCTGCCATCACGGCCCGGTAGTGTTTGATCAGCGCTTCGATCAGCATGAGGATAAGCGCTGTCAGCTGAATGACGCCGCCATTAAGCAAGGTTTCCATGTAGCCGCTGTGGGCATTGCCGATGTACCCCCAGCGGTTGATGAATGTCTCGGCGCCCGGGCTGGACCAGAAGGCGCCGAAGCCGTAACCCTTGAGGAATTCGGCATCGATCAGCGGAGCGAGCAGGCCCCAGATCAGCGTGCGATCGGTGAGTGAATCGTCACGACCGATCAGCTCCAGCAGCAGCGTGTAATTGCCATAGAGAAAAAGGCAGATCAGCAAGTAGATAAATGTCGTGCCGAGAAATGCTGATGGCGTGCGATTGATGTTCAAGCGGATCAATGTGAGGAAATACCAATAGCTCACCGTGCCGGCAACAATCAGCGCCAAGGCCGTGGCAGATTGGGCCAGCGCAATCGCGATCAGCGAAAATATCGAGTAGAGGATGGCCCAGGGATTGCGCTGGCGAGTCATCGGCAGCAGTAACAGAATCGCGATCGCGTTGATCCGGGCGCCGGCATTTTTATCCGGAAAAATCCCCATGAAAGCACCATCGCGAATACCGCCGTCAATGAAGGCGATGTCAGGCCTGAGAAGTCCCAGTATCAACCCGAACAACGCAGCGGCACCGATGATGCAGCCAAGCATGAAGGCGATTTTCTCGAGGCTGTAGTTGTAGGCGATGAAGCCGGCAAAGAACAGCACGCCGAGCATCGCCACAAAACGTTTGAAACTCAACATCGGGTCGTGGGACCAACTGATCGAAACGGCTACACCGAGCATGAACAGCAGCAGGAAGGCATTGTTCCGGTAAAAACTCTTGCTGAGGAAAACCTTGTTGCGGATGAAGAAGAACAGTGGAACCAGCAGGGTGATCAGGCCGCAGATCTGGTTGACCACGTTGCCTTCGAGGTCTTTTTCGGCTGCGCCCAGATTTGACACATCAGCCAACCCGAAAAAAAATCCGATGACCTGGATATAGAACAGCAAGCCGAATAACGTGAAGGCGTCACGCAACGTGGTGTACCTGACTTCCAGTTTGTTCATGACGACTGTCCTGCCAAGGCATCGAGATAGGTTTTTGCAGCGCGGGCACTGATGAAACGTGCCGCGGCATCGATGCGCGTCTGGCGATTTGCTTCGCGCGGTAACACCAGTTGACGGGTGATCGCCCGGGCCAGTGCGTCGGGGTCGTCGACAGGCACCAGCGGGGCGATTGCGCCATTGTCGAGAATTTCTTGCGGGCCATAGGGGCAGTGGGTCGATACCACCGGGGTGCCCGTGGACAAGGCTTCGACCAGCGCGTTGGGACTGCCCTCGAAGCGCGACGACAGTACAAAACAATCGGCCGCTGCCACTTGCGCCATTGGATCGCGGGTATAGCCCGGCAGATCGAATCGGTCGGCGACACCGAAGGTACCGGCCAAATGGAGCAACCGGGTTCTGAGTGGCCCTTCGCCGAAAATGATTAATCGGGTATTGGTATCGGGTAATCGGGCGAAGGCATCGAGTAATACATCAAAGCCTTTCTGCTGTGCCAGGCGACCCACGGCGACAATCACCGGGGTGGACTTTTCCAGCAGCCAGCGATGGCTCGGGCGTGCCGGCGCCTTGTCGCGAAAATCGTTGTCGAGCACCGGGTTGTCGGCGATGGTGACATCCTGTGCACGGGTGATGGTGGTGTCGACCAGATCCTGGGCGACGCCGCGCGAGACGCAGATCACCGGATTGGGAATGAGCCGGTACAGCAGCGGTGCCAACAGATACGCGGTGCGCACCGTCAACGTGGGGTTGACGTGTCTGTCATGGGAAAACGCATTGCGCTCACTGACATGCAGGCGCGCCAGCGTGCCTGACAGCGCGGCCGCGGCGATGGCCACCACGTTGACATGGGTGAGAGCGGCCAGTTGTGCATCAAAGTGATTGTGGCGAAGAAAGCGTGCCAGCGCCGGCACTGCCCTAGAGCTGCGCGGGCTGTGCAATTCCACCTGTTTGACCCGAGGGTCGATGTGCGTCGAGTTCACACCTGCGCCGCTAAGCATCAACAAGGTCACGTCGTTGCCGGCATCCGTCAGCGCACTGGCGAGGCGCACCATCATTTTTTCAGCGCCACCCCCGCCCAGGTCCTGCAGAATAATCAGCAGCCTTTTCATTGATTCCATACCTGGTAGTACGCCTGCGCGGCGGATTGACTGGTGAATTGACGCACGGCGTCAGCGGCAATCTGGCCGCTTGGCGCAGCCGGGTCTTGCGCGGTCACGCTGCGTAACATCCCTTCGGCCAGCGCCGCTACATCATTGACCTTGACCAGATCGCCGAGGCGGCCGTTATCAAGCAGTTCCCTGGGGCCGGTTTCGCAATCGCAGGCCAGTACGGGGGTGCCCAGCGCCAAAGCCTCGACCAGCACCGTCGGCAAACCCTCATGAAACGAACTCAGGATCAGCAGCCGTGCATGTCGGATCAATGGGTAGGGATTGCTCAGAAAACCGGTGAAATGCACACGGTCCTCGATGCCCAGACGGCTGGCCTGTGCGGTCAGCGCGGCGAGTTGCGGGCCATCGCCGGTGATCACCAGCTCTGGCAGCGCTGCGCTGCGCAAGGCCATGGCGTAGGCGTCGAGCAACACGTGGAAACCTTTCGGTTCTACCAGCCGACCCACCGCTAACCAGAACTCGGCCGGTAAACCGGTGTGCATGGGCGTCTGTGCGGCACTGAGCAGTTGTTCGGTGACCACTGCAGTGGGGCAATAACGGATGCGCTCGCGACCCCAGGGCACCAGTTCCGAAAGGGACTGGCGCAGGCTTTTGGATACCGTCACTACGCGGCCGTTGCCACAGAGGTACAATGCATAAAGCAGGCGCAGGGTAGCGGGGCGGATGCACTGTTCGCTGCAATCGAGTGCCGCGTGACGGGTATAGATGACCTTGCAGGGATTACCCAAGGTAGCAAACCAGGTACAGAGGTTGGCTTGTTCCTTGGCGGCGATCAGGTGCGTCACCCGCTCACGCCGAATAATCCGGCGCAGCAACACAATTGACCTGAGCAGACCGACAACTCCATTGCCGCCGCCATTGAGCGTGGCAGCCCCTTCATCGTCCGGCGTGTCGCCGTTCATGACGAAATAGCTGACCCGCTGACCATCCTTGAGAAACTGTCCGGCCAGGCGTTGCTGGACACGCTCGAGGCCACCATCGGGCTTGAAATCCTTGAGGATGAACAGGATGTGCATGGTTATGGCTCAGTGATCAATGTGCATTGATCGAGGCGCTCAGGATAAGTGACATTGATGGTCACTTTTCGCCGGATGATCATCAGCAAAAGTTGAACAAAATTGGTCGGGTAATCGATGAGGTAGCGTTTGATGGTGTGCGGTTCGCGGTACATCCGATAGAACGCGCGCAGGTGCAGGCGGTTGACCAGTTCAGGGTAATAATGATGAGTGGCCGTGGCCTCTTGGCGAATGAAACCGCCACAGGTGAATGCCACACCGGTGAAGCCGGCACGCAGGGCATCCTCCTCGAACTGCTCCTGCAGCCCGGCGCCCAGGCCTACGATCAGGATGTTCGCTTCGCTGCGGCAAATGTCTGCTTGAATGCACGCAGCCTGCGCTGCATCGAAATAGCCATTGTGATGACCGGCAATAATCAGCGCCGGGTAGCGAGCCTTGATCTTATCGATGAACAGGTCCAGTTCGGCTTGCCGGGCACCGACAAAATAGAGACGCTTGCCTTGTTTCTCGGCGCAACTGAACACAGCGTCGGCGATCGACGTGAAGTCGAAGCTGACCCGGCCGATCGTGCGGCCGGTGATGCGCGACATGAACGTCGACATCAGCATGCCGTCGCAAAAATAGGCGATGGAAGTCGGGCGTCGGTTGAACAGACTGCCGACGGATGCAAAATTGATGAAAGAAAAGGCCTTGTTGGCGTCCAGTAAATTCGGTGCATAGTGCCCGACTAACTCCAGGTCGATCATTGCCTGACTCCCCGGGTCAACTGACCCTAATAGGTGTCTTTGGAGAACAGCGTGAAAGGGGTCTTGAGCAGAATCTTGATGTCGAGCCACAGCGACCATTGATTGATGTAGTTGAGGTCCTGGGCGACGCGCTGCTGCATTTTTTCCAGCGTCTGGGTTTCACCTCGATGCCCGGTGATCTGGGCCAACCCGGTGATTCCGGGCTTGAGGCGATGACGGGCCATATAGGCGCGAACCTTGCCGGTGTAGTAAATGTTGTGCGTGACCGCATGGGGGCGCGGGCCGACCAGGGCCATTTCGCCGAAGAGCACATTGAACAGTTGCGGGAGCTCATCGATGGAACTACGCCGCAAAAAACGCCCAAGCGGAGTAATGCGCTCATCTTCGCGAGTGGCCTGGCGGACTTCGCTGTCGTCGTGCACACGCATCGAGCGGAATTTCCAGACCTTGATCACTTCAGCGTTACAGCCGTAGCGATTTTGTTTGAACAACACCGGGCCGGGCGAGGAAAGCTTGATGGCTGCCGCCACGATCAACAGCAAAGGGCTGAGCACAATAATGGCCACGGCGGCCAGGCTGCGTTCGAACAGCTCTTTGCAGAGCAGGCTACCGGGGTGCGAACTGATCAGGCTTTCATTGAGGTAGATGGCCGGCATGCGCTCTATCTCCGAGATCGACTGATTGAGCAATACCATGCTGCCGAAATCAGGGATCCAGACCACGTCGACGTTCATGTCCAGAAGATCGATGTACAACGCTTCAATAATGGCGGCTTGTGCCATGGGCAGAACGATGTAGACGCGGCGTATGTGCAGACGGGTGATGATTTCGCGAACCTCGTCGATGTTTCCCAGCAGCGGCAGAATGCTCGGTGCCGGGCCGGTATGGTCGGGGGTTGTGATAAAGCCCAATAACGGTACGCGGTTAGGTCGGGTCAATTTTCTCGCCAGCTTTTGTGCTGTCGGACACGTCCCGATGATCACCGCACGACGTTCGTTGCAGAGTTTGTGCGAATGCAGTCGGGCCACGTAATGCAAGGGCAAAAAGCTCATCGCCTGGATCAGATAACCCAATACGGCCCAGACGATGATCACTTGGCGCGAGAAAATCGCGCTGGTCTGGGTGACGAACGCAATACTGATCAGAACGGCCAGCAAGATCATCCAGGCGGCCAGCAGCCGCGCCAGCCCTGACAGCCATTCATGACGCTTGTGGTAAACCTGCATCACGCTGTAAATCGGCACCGAACCGAGAACAGTGAGAATCATCAGGACACGGTACTCACTGGTCAGGCTGCCGACTCGCTGGTACACAAGCATCACCAGCAGCAGGTTGACCAGGCTGAGTGCGCACAGCCATTGGCCCCAGAAGGTCAGGCCACGACGGTGCTTCATTTGAGCGGTATAGAGCGAAGTCATCGGCTCAACCTCCGGGCATGGGTTGGACATCGGCGCCGGATTTTGCGCGCCCTCGTTCCCGCACGCTGGTATAGCTCGACTGGGTGAGGCAGCTTTGGAGAATAGTGAAAGGAGGCTACTGCACCGAGAGGCGCAAGGTTCTACCTGGACATGTAGTCGTAGTTCTGGAACGTATCGGAATGGCTGTAGCCCTGCTTACGCGCCTTGCTCAGATCAACCTGATTGAGCACCACACCAAACACCGGTGCGTGGCTCTGCTGCAATACCGCAAGGCATTTCTGCACTTGGCTGACGGGTGTGCTTTCGGCCTTGATCACGTAGATCACCGCATCCGAATGCTTGGCCAGCAACAGGGCATCGCTGACCATCTGTGCCGGCGGGGAGTCGATGATGATGCGTTGGTACCGTGATTTCAGCGCCTCGAGCATGGGCGCCAGGCGTGACGAACTGAGCAGGTCCAGCGGTGGCGGCGACAGCTTCCCGGCCGGCAACATGTCGAGATTACCGACACTGCGGATACAGCTCTCGAGCCGTGCAGTGCCCGCGAGGACATTGGCCAGGCCTGGGCTATCTGCCGGGAAGTCGAAGTTGAGCGAAAGACTGGGCCTGCGCATGTCGGCGTCGATCAAAAGCACACGCTCCAGCTTGGCGAGTGAGTAAGCCAGGTTGTTGGCGATGGTGCTTTTACCCTCTTCAGCCATGGTCGAGGCAACGAGTACTACCTGAGATGGCATGTCGCCGCCGTGCAACATCAGCCACGTGCGCAGGTTGCGAATGGTCTCGCAAAAACGCGGATTGTCGTTGTCATCGAACAGTCGCGCGAGTTGCCGACGGCTTCTCTTGGTAACCAGCGGCACCACGCTGAGCAAGGGTACATCCAGCGTGCTTTCGATCGCTTCGTCGGTCTTGAAGGTTTTGTTCAGGGTCTCGGACAGCAATGCCAGCGCGACACCGATCAGTGCCGCCACGACGGCAACAATCAACACAATCAGTGTTTTACGAGGCTTGCTCGGTTCCTGAGGAACAATCGCAGGGTCGATGACGCGCGCCTTGGTAGCGTCCATGTCGGCCGTGGCCGTGGTTTCTTTCAAACGGGTGATGAAGGTCTCATACAGCGCGCGGCTGCTGTCGACTTCACGCTGGAACTCACGCAGCTGGAACTCCTTGCGCGAAATGTCCTGTATCTGTGCCTTGTTGCTGTTGAATGATTGACGCAGTGAGTTTTCACTGGTTCGGGCCAGTTGGTAATCCTGTTCAATGCTGGCCACCACCTGTCGAACCTGCAGGCGCAAGCTGTCGGTGGCCGTGCGCAACTCGGCGCGCGCGGCGGCGAGAGTCGGGTGTTTTGGACCATAGCGCCCGGACAGTTCTTCGACCTTGGCTTGAGCCTTGGCCTGCTGTGCCTGGAATTTTTGCACCAGAGGATTGCTCAAGACGGCCGGCACACTGGACAGTTTACTCAGGTTGCCGTTGCTCAAGGTCTGCACCTGGCGGAACCGGCTCTCGGCTTCTGCCAGGTTACGACGGGCATCGATCATGCGGTTGCCGGTCATTTCCAGCTCATTGGCGCTGATGGTGGCGACACCGCCAACACCGCCGACGTCAACCAGGCCTTGTGCTTCCCGATAGGCTTGAAGTTTGTTTTCGGCGGTGCGCAGGTTATTACGCAACTCGATCAGGCGTGAATTCATCCAGGTGGAATTGGACTGTGAGGACCTCAGGTTGTTGTCGAACTGGCTATCAATGAAGCCCTGGGCAATGGCATTGGCGGTAGCGGCCGCCAAACCAGGGTCGGGCAATTGCACTTCTATCTTGATCAGTTGGCTCTTGCCGACGAATTTGACATGGGTATGCCGCATCAGATCCTGCGTGACTTGATTGAAGATATCGGCTTCGGAGGGCATTACCTGTACGGGTATAAAACGGCCCAGTACTGGCAGCCATTGGTCCAGTTCAAGCGCAGCCAACCATCGCCGTGGGGCAAACCATGATTTCGGTTGCTGGCGTGGATCAGTGACCGGATGAGTGGTCAGGCTCAGCTTTTTAACTGCTCGTTCAGCCAGGTCCCGCGATTGCAAGAGTGCCAGTTGCGTATGCAAATAGTCGACGGTACCGGAGCTTGAATCCGTGACTTGCTGAAAGGTCAGCAGCGGGGGCGTTTTTTCTTTGATCAGCAGCGTGGTGCTGCCGATGTACTGCGGGGGAATGAACGACAGCGTGGCCAGCGCCAGCGCACAGCCAAGCACGACTAACCAAGCGATTTTCCAATGGGCGCGCCAGATCACCCTCCAGTATTTGAGCAGGTCAATGGTGTCCTTTTCCTCGCTGTACTGCTGATACTGCGGCACATGCGGCTGGAGCGGACGCTCGACATAGAGGCTAGGGCTGTTGTCCATGATCAGAAAAAGCCTTGTGCAATGGAGATGGTGTCACCGGGGGCGATGGCGGTGCTGCGCGTGACTTTGTCAGTCAGTGATGGGGAGCCATCGCCGCGCACGATAGTTACCCGTTTGATCGAGGCGCGCTCGGTCAGGCCACCGCCCAGGGCGATGGCTTTCTCCAGTGTCAGCCCGGGCTCGAACGGATAGCTGCCGGGTTTTTTGACCTCTCCATTGATGTAGAACGAGCGATAGACGATCAGGTTGAGGCTAACTTTGGGGTCGACCAGATAACCTTGCTTGAGCCCGTCGACGATGACTTTTTCCACCTGTTTGGGCGTGAGTCCCTTGGCGGCGATTTCACCCAGAAATGGATAGGAAAACATTCCGGCATCGTTGAGGCGGATTTTCTCGAAGCTCAGATCCCGTTCACCGAATACCGTGATGCGTAACACATCGCCGGCGGCCAGTTTGTACTGGGCGCCGGGGTCTGCTGCAAAAGCCACGGGCAACAGCCACGGCACGAACAACAAGCCAAGCATTCGCGAGTTCATGGGAAAACCTCCTAGAGACTTACGTTGAAGCTGAGCAAGAAAATGTTGCGTTCAAAACTCTGATTGTCGGCATCGGAGTCATCGTTGCGGTAGCGATAGCCCAGCTCGATATCCAGCCAGCGGCGCATTTCGTATTCCACGGCGAGGTTGTAGTCACGAAGGTCATCAGTGCGTTCCTGCCCTTCGTATTCGTAGCGGGACAGCCCGACTTCGGCCACCGTGGTGATGCGTTCGGTCCAGCCATGACGCCAGCCAACCAGGGCCGAAGTGGTCTTGACGGCATCAGCCCCATCGTCGCCTTCGGCCATGGCCTGGCGGGCAATAAACGAAAAAGTCGAGTAGGTGCGTGGTTTCCATCGCAGGTCTACCTGCCAGGTCGGATTGCTGAGGTCATCGACGCTGCTGTCATCGAAGTTCTTGCGCTCGTAACCCACGCGGACTTTGCCGGAGGTGCGTGCGGTGAAGTCCCATTCGGCACCGGCGAGGACTGCATCGGAGGTGCTGTTGAGACGCCTGTTGGACAGGTAATCAAAGTCGGTATGGTCGTATTCCAGCAATCCACGTGTATTGCTGCCGATGCGGTGATACCAGGTGGTGGTCAGGCCGGTGGTATTGCGCTCTTTGTCGTCGTTGATGCCTCCCGAATTGTCGTAGCGAAGTTGCGCATAACTGGCGCCCAGATCGATCTGATTGGCAGCGCTTCTGGCGCCATAGGTATAGAGGCCATTGACGCGGTTACTGCGAATCTTGTCATTGATGCCATCGACGGCGGTCGACGTCGTGCGTTCATATTTACGTGCTTCCGCGTCAAGTTTCAGGCGATGGCGATCGGTGAACTCCATAATGCTGTTGAGTCGCACGCGTTGTGCCGTATTCGAGGCATCCGATTCGTCATGATAAATGTACTGTGTAGGCTGCCAGATAAGTCGGGTGGCACTGTTGCGGTCTTCAGCCTTCAGCTCGAAAGAGGGCGCAATTTTAGTCACCATGGAAGATTGGCGTCCCCGCTCCAGTTCGCGGAAATTGTCATCATAACTTTCTGAAAATAACAGTGTGGGCGTGAAGTCGAATCCATAAATATCAATGGACTGGGGGTCGAGACACCAAGCCGTTCCGGGATATAAATAAATCATGAGCAGTGCGAAAGGGCCGCGGGTCTTGAGGGTCATGTCATTGCTCCTGGGGATGAATCCAATGACTATAGACCGGAAAAAACAGGGGTGAATGTGAACGGCGAACGGCCAGGTGAAATCAATAATGGCTTCATGAGACAGGCTTATAAGTCAGGTTGATTAACTTGGTTCAAGAACGGCGAATTAAATAATCGTAATGGCGGGCTTTGTGGGTAAAAGTTTATTAATTAAATAATTGCCGAATGCGCTGCTATAGAGAGTGTGTCAGCAGATTTAAACTTGAGGCCGTAATCGTTCAATGTGTGTCAGCGGGACACGAACTTGTTGTTCTCTATTCAGGAAGTGAAGCAGAATCATGACTCGTTCGTCTCCTAACATGGTCAGGAAAATACCTTCGAGTGTCGACAGCGGCCCTCGGGTTATTTGCAGTGCTTCTCCGGGCTTGAACGGTTGGGATTCCTGCATTTCTGGTGGTTTAAAGCATCGATTACGCAGGTGCTCGATGACGTCATCAGGGACCACTGCCGGGCCATGATTGAAATCGACGACTCGGCTGACACCCCGGGTTGAGCGCAAAGGTGCCCACCTGTCGTCACGGCTTAGCTGAATGAAAAGATACCCGGGGAAGAGGGGTTCAAGGGCGTTTTGGGGTTTGCCATGAATCAGGCGCTGGCTAATGATTTGTGGGCAAAAAATGATGTAGTTTTGTCGCAATAAATTGATTTGTGCCCGTTCGTCCTGACGTGGCTTGCACTGCAAAAGATACCAGTTAGAGCTTTGGGTGCTTGTTAACATACTGGCAAGCTCCGTAGCATGGGTTTTAAGCACGCCTGTTCGCGCATCGGGACACCGTTACGATTCTGGCGCTCTTTGAGAACGAGGAATCGCGAAGGTGTTAAGTTGTTGTAACGGGTGTATCAATAATGAAACATCTCAGCAGCTAACGATAAGAATAAGTCGGGTCAGTAATCGGGCGCGCACAATTCATTTGTGCTGTGCTGCAACAAGGCTTCTTGATGAAAAAGTGTAAACATCACTTAACGCTATAAGGGTGATGGTCTTGCGTTGACCAAAGCTACCGCAGGGGGCCGAACTTTCTGCCCTTTGAAAAACAAGCATTTTTTGATCATGATCAGGCTGAGGGGTGGCGTATATGCACTAACGGACTTTCGTCTTTGTTATACGTCAACCTTGTTAGGTATCGACCACTCCCGGCAGCCTGTCAAATGTCACTAGTCAAAAATCTAGCCTTTTGTCCAATAATCTATCGAGGCGCTTCAACCGATTGTTTTAAAACAGTTTTTGATCGGAGTTGAAGCGCGGTTCGATAAGGGCGCTGGAAAGAGAGCCCTGCGCAGCGAGAAACTTCAGGGCTGCTCGAGCGCGCCGTTGATTGCTCAGCGCCGCTTGCCAAATACCGTTTTGGGTGGCTTGCCGAAAAACCGGGTAAAGGCCGCGCTGAAATTGTTGGGGAACTTGTAACCTACCTGATACGCCGCCTGGGCCACCTGACAACCGCTCTCGAGCAGGGTGTATGCCTTGCGCATGCGAATCTCGTGAAGCATGCGGTGCGGGGTGGAGTTGAAGCGGTAATGCAGGCCTTCCTTGAGTTTGAACTCATTGAGCCCGACCGCAGCGCACAGGTAGGGAATGGTCAACGGCTGGTCCATCTGCTCGATCATGATGTCCCGGGCACGGTCGAGTTTCTCGATGTCGACCGCGCTGAACTGCAGGCATTCGGCGCTGGCCGCAGGGCTCAGCAGTTTCAGCTGTTCGGAGAGCAGGCTAAGGGTGTGAATGTGCATGTCCAGGGTGCCAGTCACCCCTTGGTTGAGGTAGCGGGTCAGGGCGCAGGCATGGCTGGCGCTGGCCGCCGAGGTTTTCTGGAATGCCAGTTGGCGGACGTTGCCATTGCCCAGCAACTGACGGGTGCGCTGCTCGCCGATGTACTTTCTGAGCATGCTTTCGCCAATCAGCAACCGCAGTTGGGACACTGTTGCCCCGGCTTCGTAACAGCGCTCGCCGAGGCTCAGCTGGAACGAGGTGATGGTGGTGTAACCAGCGCGAAACGACACCGCCGAACCGTCGGCGCCCTTGTACCCGGAGTCGCCCTGCATGCCGAAGGTAATCACCAGCATATGGCGATTGTGCGGGCTGACGGTTTCCTCGATCAGGTTACGCGTGGGGTGGTAGCGCGAGCGCACCACCATCAAGTCGTCATCCAGGCACAAACGCTCTGAATAGCACTCGCCCAACTCTTCCGGCAATTGCTGGCGCATCCAGCCGCCGGTGTCGTTGCTGACCTGCAGCGAGTTCGTTGACGCGACTCGATACGACTGGGAAATCCTCTGTAAGACCGCCACTTTTACTGTCCTCCTTGATTGGGCTACGGCTTGAATATGGATTGATCCAGAATCCATATAAACTTACATGATAAGCATTCGCATTAATGAATAGCATGTTTCCAAGTCAACTGCCATCTCCAGATGGGCAGTGCGCTGATTCATTGATGGGGAAAGCAATGAGCAAGCATGTGTTGGACGTCAGCGGTTATACGCTGTTTGTCGGCTGCTGGGTGGGTGGTGTGACGACTGCGATCGCGCAGACGGAACTGCCGTCGGTGATCGTCACGGCGAACAAGTTCGAGCAGGAACAGGAGAAGGTCCCGGCCAGCCTGTCGGTGCTCAACGGTGAAGACCTGCGCAAGGGCGCCATCGATGATCTGGAGCGCCTGGCCCGGATTACCCCCGGGTTCACCTTTCAGCCTTTCGGACAATCGGGTACTAACCTGCCGGTGGTGCGCGGCCTGACTTCCAGCCCCACGGCGTTTTCATCTTCGATGCTGATGCTGGTGGACGGCGTGCCGACTCTGATGGGGCAGGGCTTTGACCACAACCTGCTGGGGGTGGAACGCATCGAGATCCTGCGGGGGCCACAGTCGACCCTTTACGGCCGTAATGCTGAAGCCGGGGTCCTGAACATCTATACCCGCCAACCCGGGGCCGAGCCTTATGCGCGTTTTGAAGCCGGTGGAGGCAGTCGCGACCAGCGCACCCTGAGCGCCGATGCCAGTACCGCCCTGGTGGCGGACACTCTCTATGCCGGGGTGTCCGGGCAATGGCTGGAGCAGGACGGCTTTATCGACAACGTCTGGCGTGGCGGCCAGGCCGATGACCGCGAACGGCACAGCGCGCGGACAGTTCTGCGCTGGACCCCGGGTTTGGCCACTGACGTCAATCTGCGCTACAGCCGCCAGGATTATCGTGATGGCGGTTCGCAATGGGGCGCGGTGAATGCCTCACGGCGCGAGGTGAGTTCCGGTACTTCAAGCTGGAATCACTCCAGCAGTCGCAGCGTGTCCCTGGATGTGCAGCATGAACTTGATTCCGGCCTGAAGCTGCGCTCGATCACCGCACGCAATGACTTCTACGACCGGGTCCGGCAGGACACGGATTTCATGCCGGCGGACCTGTTCCACCTTGGCCGCGACTTCCATATGAACACCTTGTCTCAGGAGTTCCGACTGGAAGGTCAGTGGCGCGACAACCAGTGGCTGCTCGGCGCCTATGCCGATCGCGACGATCACGACCTGTCCTATGAACAGAAACTGCCTCTGCGCCTGACCCGCACTGACGTGAAACTGGGTGGCAATACCACGGCACTGTTCGGCCAATGGGTGATGCCCCTGGCCGATCGCTGGACGCTGACGCTCGGTGCCCGGGCCGAGCAGGACAAGGTGCATATCGACCCGGCGGTCGGTAGCCGCCAGAGCGACAAATGGCAACGCTTCACCCCCAAGGCGGCGCTGCAATACGAATGGCAGCCCGACGCCTTTCTGTATGGCAGTTATGCCGAAGGTTTCCGCGCCGGCGGTTTCAACGCCTTTTCCAGCGCCGCCAATTACCCCGCTTATGACCCGGAAAAAGTCAAAACCTACGAGATCGGAGCCAAAGGCTGGCTCGATGACAAACGCCTGCGTTACTCAGCGGCGCTGTACTGGATGGACGTCCGAGACATGCAGGTGCAGCAGATCATTCAGCCTGGGGTGGTGTACATCACCAACGCCGCCTCGGCGCGCTCTACCGGGCTCGAGCTGGAAGCCGAATACCTGCTCGCAGACAACTGGCGGATGGTCAGTGCCGTGGGCCTGAACCGCACCCGTTTCGAGCGCTTCATGGAAGGCAGCAACGACTATCAGGGCAACCGCAACCCCTTCGCGCCGGACTTCACCGGCCACTTCAGCCTGCGCTATGACGCTCCTGCGGGTTGGTACGCCCAAGGCGGTATCAGTGCCGTCGGCAAGACCTACCTGGATTCGGCCAACCGGTACAGCCGTGGCGGATACGGCCTGATCGACCTGAGCGCCGGTTACGACTTCAGCCACTACGGCATTTGCGCTTACGTGAAAAACGCCGCCGACAAGCGTTACGACGCCGTCGGCTATCTGAATGGCACTGCCCGGGTCTATAGCCCGCCGCGGGAGATTGGCCTGCGGGTCAGCTACGAACTGTGAACGATGAAAACAATGAGTGGCGAACTATGAACGGAATTAACCTGGCATCCCCCCATCCCCTGCAACCTTATTGGGACCTGACGCTCGCGGCGGTACGCGCCGATGCCTTGCGCATCGCCCTGGAGTGGAAGCTGTTCAACCTGCTGCAAGTGCCGACCTCTGCCTTGGCGATTGCCCGGCAATTACAGCTCGACCCAGCCAATACCGGCTACTGGCTGGAGGTGCTTTGGAGCATGGAACTGCTGGAGCGTGACGATCACCAGCCGCCCCATTACCGCAACACCGCAGTGGCCAGCGATTACCTGCGAGCCGACGCCGCGGATTATTGCGGTGACGCCTGGGCCTTTCGCCTGCGCGGCTTGCGGCATTTCGGCAGTCAGCTTGGCGAACAGGTGCGCACCGGTCAGCTCAGCGGCCAGGCGCCGAATCTGGCGACCACCATCGACAACTGGACCATGGCGGCGCGCTTGCAAATTGCCCAGGAGCAACGGGCAGTCACCGTGGAGGTGGCGTTGCGGCTGATGGCTCAGGTGCCGGAGTTCCCTGCCGCGCGGCGCATGCTCGATCTGGGCGGTGGCCCGGGGCTGGTGGCCATTGCTCTTGCCCGGGACAACCCGATGCTCACCGGCGAGGTGTTCGACTTCGCCCAGACCGTGAACGTGGCCGCGGATAACATTCGTCGGGCCGGTCTGGAGCAGCGCCTGGATGTACGCGGTGGTGATCTGGCGAGCGATCCGATCGGTGAAGGCTACGACCTGATCTGGTGTTCCTCGGTGCTGCATTTCGTCCCGGACATGGCCGCGGCCCTGGCCAAGATTCATGCCGCGCTACGCCCGGGCGGCGTGCTGGTCAGCGCCCATGCGGAAATCCCCGCAGACCCGGAGCTCGCTCGGCGGGTCATGCCTTATTACCTGTCGATGCAGATGCTCGGGCGTCAAGTGACCCACGTCGGCGGCATGAGCGAAGCCTTGCAGCAGGCCGGTTTCGTCAATATCGACAGTTACCCCGAAGTGGCTTTCGCCATGACCCCGGTGTCGGTACTGGTGGCGCGTCGGAGTGCTCCATGAATCGCCAGCGCAATGCCGGCGCCTGGCGTCTGCAACTGCTTTTTGGCTGGCTGAGTTTCGTGTTGGCGGTGCCGAGCATTTATCTGCTGCTCGGGTTGCCTCTGGTGATGCGCGAACACGGTTGGTCCGGCACCGACATCGGTCTGTTTCAGTTGGCCGGCTTGCCGGCCGTGTTCAAATTCCTCCTGGCCTTGCCCGTGCAGCGTTATCGCGGTGAACGCGGGCATTACCGAACATGGGCCCTGGGGCTGTGCCTGTTGCTGGCGCTGTTGCTGGTGGTGGTCAGCCAGCAGGCGATCACGGTCAATCGCGTGTACCTGTTCGGCCTGGCGTTCACCGCCGGGGTGCTGACGACCTGGGCGGACATCCCGGTCAATGCCCTGGCAATCAAGTTGCTGCCGCCGTCCGAGCGGATTCGTGCTGGCGGCATTCGCTCGGTGGCGCTGTTTCTCGGCGCCATTGTCGGCGCCGGAGTGATGTTGCTGGTGCATAACCGCTGGGGCTGGCAGGCGCCGTTTCTGCTGATGGCCGCAGGTCTGCTGCTGGCATTGCTGCCCCTGGCTTGGCTGCGCGAAGGCTTTGCCGAGCCTGCAGCACCGGACAAACCCTCGCTGGCCGACTGGTCGGGTTATTTCCGCCAACCCGGTGCGCGTCTGTGGACTTGGGTATTGCTGAGCAGCTTTCCCTTTGTCGGCGCCGCCTGGCTGTACCTCAAACCCTTGCTGCTGGACCAAGGCATGGCCGCCCAACAAGTGGCCTTGATTGCTGGCGTCGGCGGCGGTGTGGTGGGGGCTCTGGCCAGCCTGCTGGGTGGGCGTCTGATTCAGCGTCTAGGGGCGGGGCGGGCGATACCCCTATTTATGTTCTGGGCCTTGTTTGCCCTGCTGGCGTTGACAGCGGCGGTGGGGTTGCGGGCCGGGATGACCTGGCTGGTGGCCGCGGCTTTCTTGTTGGCCACGGCGATGGGCGCGGTGTCGACACTGGTCTTCGCCCTGATGATGTTTTTCTCCCGCGAAGATCGGCAAGCCGCCGACTACGGACTGCAAGCCAGCCTGTTCGTGCTGACACGCATGCTGGTGCCGATTGCCGCCGGGGTGCTCCTCGACCACAGCGGCCATGTGGGCATGCTGGCCGGTCTGTCCCTGGCGATGTTCGTGGTCTGTGCGCTGGCCCTGGCTGCCCGGCGTTCGATCACCGTGGCCACGGCCGGTTTATACAAGAAGGCGCCGACATGGCGGTTGGCGCCCGGTCCGGCTCGAGTTGAGGGCCATGGGCCACAGCAGCGAGCCATTCAATCGTAAGTCTGACTTGAGTAAGGATGAGTCCATGAAGGCAACCTTAGGTATCTGTCTGGTTACCCAGTCCGAGCCTCTGATCGAGGATGTGACCTTTGTCATTGAGCAGTTGCAGGCCGGCTTGCAGCCACCTGCCACTGCCACTGACTGGCCACTGACGATCGGAGGCTGCGAAGAAATGCACCGTGCCCTGGGGCCACGGCCGCGCAGCGAGGCGGTACTGGAAACCCTGATGGTCCAGGCCCGGAATTATCTGCAGGGTAGCCCGGCGAATACCGCTGCGCTGCCCGATCTGTGGTTGATGTCCTTCGATTCGGTCGAGGCGGCGCAATCGCGTTTGCGCCATCTCGACCCGCGTCTGTCGAGCGAGCTGTTCATTTTCGACCTGGGCGAACAGGCAGAGGCTGGCGTTGAAGACCCCTTCGACGAACTGATCGCTGCCGCGCCGAACGCGCGCCTGTCACCCCATTCGGCGTTGTTGTATTGCAGCTTGTCGGCCTTGCCAGGGTGGATGAACCGCATGGGTGGCAATCGTCATCTGCGAGTGAAGGGAGAAGACCGTGGGGCGCGGCGCGCGGATTTGCTGCGGATCGTCCTCGATCACCTGGAACATGCCCACTTCAACCGTCTGCTCGCGCGCTCCATCAGCGGCCCGTTGTTGTCGGTGAGCCTGGCCACCGAAGTGACGCGTTTTATGC
Organism: Pseudomonas sp. PGPR40; assembly: GCF_022014505.1. NCBI lineage: Bacteria > Pseudomonadati > Pseudomonadota > Gammaproteobacteria > Pseudomonadales > Pseudomonadaceae > Pseudomonas > Pseudomonas sp. PGPR40. Next base: position 55,135 of record NZ_JAKLSP010000001.1, read on the forward strand.
GCAGTCGCTGGCAGGAACGCTGGGACTTTCATTCCTATACCGGTTCGATGGTGGCGGGGTTGATCCAGTCCATGCAGCAAAACGTCGCCGGCACCGGCGTGCGCTGTCTCAGCGGTTGCAACGAACACAGCCTGGCGGTCAGCGCCATGGCCGGATGGCAGTTGTTTGAGCGGGCCTATGTGATCACCGTGACCTCGGGCATGATCGATGAATTCCGCGGCACCCTGGCCAACCTCAAACGCCTCGGCGCGCCCGGGCTGATCATCTGCGCCGACAGTCCGGAAAGTGTCTGGTATGCCTTCCAGGGGACGCATGACGGTGACAACGACGGGCGTCGGGTGATCGAGGCCAAAGGGTTGCGCCAGGTGTTCATCCGCAAGGTCGAGGAGATTGGCGCCTGCCTGGAGCAGGCTTTCGCGATGCTCGCCGAACGGTCCGAACCGGTGTTCATCCTGGCCACCCAAGGGGTACTCGAATCCCGGCCTCTGGTGCCGTTGGATGTGCGTTTGCCTGAGCCACCGACGGCCCCGTCAACGCTGCTGAACAGCACGCAGATCGAGGCGCTGGATCAGGCACTGGATCTGATCAACCATCAGCCGCTGCACCTGCTCTGGCAGTGCGGCAAGCTCAGCGAGCGACAGCGGCAGCGAGTCCACGCCCTGGCCGAACGCGGCGCCATCGGTCTGGCCGACAGCATCACCCAGCCCGGCAGTGTCGGTCCTTACCACGAAGGGCGGCCGGTGCCGCACTATCTGGGGCCGTTGTCGTTATATGGCTTCAGCCGCCGGGTCTATCAGTTCGTGCACACCGACCACGAGTTGAACGGGCCGCAGAGCCACTGCGTGTTCTTCCTCAAGGGCAAGGTCGACCAGGCCGCCACGCCGTTTTCCGAAGGCAAGCTCAAGCGCCAGTTGCGGGTGGTGCAGGTCAACCACGAGCCGCGGCATCTTTCGCCCTTTACCGACCTGGCGCTGGATGTGCCGCTGGATGTATTCCTCGATCACATCGAGCGAGGCTTACAGGTCGAGCCGCAGATCCTCGCCTTGCGTCGCGCCAAGCTCAACGCATTGTCCTCCACCAGCGAGAGCGTGGCGGCGGACCACATCGAAACCTTGCCGATGACCTCCAACTATTTCTTTCGCCGCTTGGGCAACCTGGTGCGCGAACTGATCGAGCAGCAGGACTATCGCTATATCGGCGTGTATGACGTCGGCCGCTGCGGCATTTCGGCGGTGCGTAACGTGCCGCGCACCGATCCGGGTTTTTCCGGGTGGTACGGGCGCGCCTTGATGGGTGATGCGCTGATGGCTTTGCCCTATATCGCCGTGACCGGGACTGGCAATGTTCTGGCCTTTATCGGCGACGGCGCCCGGGCGCTGGTGCCGGATATCGAGGCGCGGCTGGTCCAGGGACTGGCCGAGGACCTTGGGGCGGCAAAGCGTAACGTCACCCTGTTTTACCTCACCAATGGCCTGTTATCGCTGATTCAGACCTACCTCGACAAACGCTACGCCCACAATGGCGCACAACAGGTCGCGGTGACCAGTGCGGCGTCGTTGGCGGCACCGCTGGAGCGAGTCGGGCCGATCAGCCTGCACCGCGAACGTCTGGTGAGCTTCGATGAAGCGCACCTGCGCAGCGCTCTGACGCGGCCCGGACAATTGAATATTTTCGACGTGTTGCTGGCCCATAACTCGGAAGGCGATGGCTTGAGCCTGGTCTCCGAAACCGCTTGGAACCGTCAATGAGCCAGAACCCAGGACAGCCCCCTATGAAATTCGGTTTTATCGCCCACCCAACCTCCATCGCCCTGCAACGTCAGGTAAAGATCATCGACCTGTTGGACCGCACCCTCGCCGAACAGGATCGTGGTTATCAGGCCCAACTCTGGCAGCCGCGCAACCTGGTGCCGTTCGCCGATTTCGGGCGCATCGTCAGCGCCACCGGCGCGACCTGTGAAGGCATCCTGCATTACCTGCCGCTGACCGCCGAGCAGATGCTCAGCCAGCCGCGAACCATTGCCGGCCGTGTACTCGAAGGCGTGCAAAGCCTGAAAGAGCAGGGCGCGCAACTGGTCGGCCTGGGCGGTTTTACCGCGATCGTCGGCAACCGCGGTTTGCAGACCCTGGACCGCAGCGGCGTGCCGGTGACCACCGGCAACTCGCTCACGGCCTATGCCGCCTACAAGAATGTGCTGGAAGCCATGGCCCGCCTGGAGGTGCCGCCAGCGGACAGCGAAGTGGCCGTGGTCGGTTACCCCGGTTCGATTGCCCTGGTCATTGCCAAGCTGCTGGCCCGGGATGGTTGCCGTCTGCGCCTGGTGCATCGCGGCAGCGTCGAACAAGGCCGCGAAAGCCTGGCGTATCTGCCGACGGAAATGCACGGCCAGGTGCGCATGACCGCCGACATCGACAGCTGCTACGACGAGGTGCGCTTCTACGTCGCCGCGACGTCCAGTGGTGGAGTGATCGATCCGTATCGCCTGGCACCGGGCTCGGTGGTGGTGGACGCCGCCTTGCCGCGTGATGTGTTGCCGTTTCAGCATGATCGCAAAGACATCCTGATCATCGACGGTGGTCTGGTTTCGGCCAGTGAAGCCCTGCGTTTCGGCACCGAGACCCTGGGCCTGGCACCGAAGAAATTCCTCAACGGCTGCCTGGCGGAAACCTTGGTGCTGGCCCTGGAAGGGCGTGCCGAGGCGTTTTCCATCGGCCGCGAACTGCCCGAGGAGCGGGTACTGGAGATCGGCCGGATCGCCGAGTTGCACGGTTTCTCTCCATCGCCAATGGCGTCCTATGGCGAGCGCCTGCGCGAGGAAGACTTCCAGGCCTTGCGCCGTTTCCATCGACGAGCCATGGCAACCCCGTCCGTCGACCAGCCGCTAGCATTGCGTGCCGAAGTCCTGCGTTGTTTTGGCGAGCACATCAATCCGGTGTTGCGTGAGTTCTATCAGTTCAACCATATCGAGCGGGTGTTCACCCACGGCAGCGGCTGCTGGTTGACCGATCTGGACGGTGGCCGCTACCTGGATTTCGTCGCCGGTTATGGCTGCCTGAATACCGGACACAACCACCCGCGGATCAACCAGGCGCTGCAAGCGTACTTGCAACAGCAGCACCCGACTTTCGTCCAGTACGTCTCGGTGCCGCTGCAAACCAGCCTGCTGGCGCAGCGTCTCAGCGAGTTGGCGCCGGGCAACCTGGAGCGGGTGTTCTTCAGCAACTCAGGTACCGAGGCGATCGAGGCCGCGTTGAAACTGGCCATCGCCGCCATGCAGCGCCCTCGGGTGCTGTATTGCGACAACGGCTATCACGGCAAGACGTTGGGCGCGCTGTCGGTGACTGGCCGCGACAAACATCGCGACCCGTTCAAGCCGCTGTTGTCGCGCTGCGATTCAATTCCCTTCGGCGATCTGGCAGCGCTGGAGGCAGCCTTGAGCCAGGGTGATATCGGTGCTTTTATCCTCGAGCCAATCCAGGGCGAGGGCGGGGTGATACTGCCGCCCGCCGGTTACCTGAAACAGGTCCGCGAGCTGTGCAGCGCCCATGACTGCCTGTTGATTCTCGACGAGATCCAGACCGGTCTCGGGCGTACCGGCAAGCTCTTCGCCTGCGAGTGGGAGGCGGTGGTGCCGGATATCCTGGTGCTGTCCAAGTCCCTCTCCGGAGGCGCCGTGCCCATTGGCGCGACCCTGTCCAGCGCGGCGCTGTGGGACCGCGCTTACGGCAGCATCGATACCTTCGCCCTGCATACTTCAACCTTCGGCGGCGGCAATTTCGCCTCGGCCTCGGCCCTCGCGACCCTGGACGTGATCGCCGATGAAGATCTGGCCGGCAATGCCGCGCGGGTCGGCGGGCAACTCAAGGAAGCGCTGCGCGAGGCGGTCAGCGCTTACCCGTTCATCCGCGAGGTGCGAGGCATCGGGCTGATGATCGCCATCGAGTTCGAATACAGCTTTCACGGTGGGGTCGAGGCGTTCGTGCGTGAGTTCGCCAGCCGTATTCCGGGGAACGCGGCGGGCACCTATCGCATGCTGTCGGGCAAGGCCAAGCGGCATATCGAGGAAGCCATCAGCGAGGTGGAGAAAAACTTCGAGGAGATGTTCGTGCTGCGCTTCGTCAGCAAACTGTCGAGGGAGCATGGGGTGTTGACTTTCGTCACCGCCAACAACAACCGGGTGATGCGCATCCAGCCACCGCTGGTGCTCAGCGATGCTGAGGCGCGGCATTTCGTCGAGGCCTTCAGTGCCGTGTGCAAGGACATGTCGACCTTCCTCGCCTGACGGTATCAGCGGCCCATGAAAGCCCTCGAAAGAGGGCTTTCATCTATTTGTCACATGCAATCGACGATTGTTTAAATTCATACAAAAACGTGTGTTCTGAATATGAAAATCCAGACCCGTCGAATTGATTAATTGAAGTGGCTGCTTGAGAATCGGTTGCATTCAGTAACAGGTATTCGCCATGAAACTTCCTGCTCTTGTAGAACCCGTTGCAATCCTAAGTAATGAAGAAATAACCCGTTACAGCCGACACTTGTTAATTCCCGATGTCGGTCTTGAAGGCCAGCGTCGCTTGAAGAGCAGTAAAGTACTGGTTATCGGTGCGGGCGGTCTGGGTTCACCGGCCTTGTTGTATCTGGCGGCAGCTGGCATCGGCACGCTGGGGATCATCGATTTCGACCGGGTGGACGAGTCCAACCTGCAACGCCAGGTCATTCATCGGGTGGCCACCGTCGGTCAATTGAAAGTTGAAAGCGCCGCCGCGGCGATCAAGGATCTGAACCCCCATGTGCAGGTCAACCTCTATGACCAGCGTCTGGAACCGGACACCGCGGTGCAGTTGTTCAGCCAGTACGACCTGATCCTCGACGGCACCGACAACTTCGCTACTCGCTATCTGGTCAACGACGCCTGCGTGCTGGCCAACAAGCCCTACGTCTGGGGTTCGATCTTCCGCTTCGAGGGCCAGGCCTCGGTGTTCTGGGAAAATGCTCCCGGCGACGTCGGTCTCAATTACCGCGACCTGTACCCGGAGCCGCCACCCCCGGAGTTGGCACCCTCCTGCTCCGAGGGCGGGGTATTGGGCATTCTCTGCGCCTCTATCGGAGCGATCATGGCCACCGAGGCGGTCAAACTCATCACCGGCATCGGCGAAAGCCTGCTGGGGCGCCTGATGGTCTACGACGCTCTGGAAATGTCCTACCGACAAATGCCGCTGCGCCGCGCTCCCGGCCGCCAGCCGATCACCGCCCTGAGCGATTATCAAGTGTTCTGCGGCCTGACCGCGCCCCACGGCGTGCAGCCTTCGGACATTCCGTCCATCAGTGCCCGGGAGCTGCAAGCCCTGCGCGAAGGCAATCAAGATGTGCTGCTGATCGATGTGCGCGAGCGCACCGAGTGGGACATCGTGCGCATTCAGGGTGCCCAGCACATACCCAAGGGGCCGAACACCGCCGCGTTGATCGAGACCCGATTCGGCAAGCACGCCAACCTGGTTCTGCACTGCAAATCCGGGTTGCGCTCCAAAGCGGTGTTGCTGGAATTGCAGCAATTGGGCTTCAGCAATGTGCGCAACCTCGACGGCGGCGTACTGGCCTGGGTACGGGACGTCGAGCCGACGTTGCCGAGTTATTGAACGTCAGCGGGGGGCGAGCATGTTGAGAATTCGTGCCGGACTGCTGGAGGCCATGCTGGAACAGGCGCGGCGGGATCATCCGCTGGAAACCTGCGGCATCATCGCCGCACCCGCTGGCGCCAGGACCGCCGAACGGCTGATCGCCATGGACAATGCGGCGCGCTCGCCGACCTTTTTCAGCTTTGCGCCAAAACAGCAACTGGCAGTCTGGCGTGAACTGGATGAGCGGGACGAGGAATGCCGGGTGATCTATCACTCCCATACCGCCAGCGCGGCCTACCCCAGTGCTGAAGATGTGCAGTACGCCGGTGATGCGTCGGTGCACTACGTGATTGTTTCAACTTTGCCGGATATTGATGTGGCGGTGCGCAGTTTTCGAATCGTCAATCGCAAAGTTACCGAAGAAAGTATTCATGTCGTTCGTTGAAACTTGATGCCGGCGCGACATTAAACATTCATCAATTAATTAAATACAAAAGCCTTGTTAAGGCTCAGGGAGTTCTGCATGTCGATTTCCGTCATGGTGCCAACTTTGTTGCGCTCATTTACTCAAGATCAGAAGCGCGTCGAAGTTCAGGGAAGTACGGTTCTTGAAGTGATCGAACAGATGGAACGGGAGTACCCGGGCGTTAAGGAACGTTTGATTGGCGACGGTCAGGTACATCGTTTCGTGAACATCTACGTCAACGATGACGACATCCGTTTTGCCGACAACCTGGCCACCTCCCTCAAGGCCGGTGACGCCATCACCATTCTGCCGGCAGTGGCCGGTGGCTGATTGCAGCTGATGGCTCCGGGCCTGCGCGGCGTACCTCACCCGAGGCCGTCCGCGCAGCGTTATGCAACCACTCTGGCGAATGTTTTATGTCCCGTCTTTTACATGGATGTAGTCTCAGCGGCTCCTTTGCCTCTTCACCTGTCGGCTTCGCGCCGCTGGCAGCGTCACTGCGCTACCAGGCGACGACGCTGGGCCTGAACCCGCAGACCATCACCGATGATCCGCTACAGCGGGGGTTGAGCTTTACCCTGCACCATCCCGATCTGAAACCGCTCAACGGGCTGATTCAAGGTTGGCCCGACGGCAGCTGTGCCGGTGTCACCGAGCACACCGTACAGGCGGCCTGCGGGCTGATGTCGGTGCATGGCCGGGCCAGCGGCAAGGCCCAAGGCCTTGGCGTGGATTATGTCTCGACCCTCAGCGCGAGCCTGGCCCTGCAAGGTGTGTTTGCCGCCGCGCTGGGGCAGTTGCGCGGTGGCGATTTCAGCGCAGTGACCACCTCCATGGGCGCCGCCGGGGTGTTGGGCATTGCCCAGTATCTGGCGGGAGCGACCGCAGGCGCCGAGGCCGAGCGGCTGTTGCCGGGGGCGACTTGCGCGAAGAATCGTCCGCCCTTTGTGTCGGCCGATGGCGTGCATTTCGAACTGGAAACCCTGGATGCCGAACCCTGGCGGCGCTTTTGGGCGGCGGTGGGCATCGACGGCGAACAGGCCGGTCAGGGCTGGAAGGCCTTCCTGCTGCGCTATGCCAAAGCTGTTGCGCCGATGCCGGCGGTGTTCCGTCAAACCCTGGCGCGCTTGTCCATCGCCCGGATCAGCGCCCTGTGCGACTTGAGCGGCGTTGCGCTGTGCCCGGTGCGCAGCCTCGCCGAGCGCCGGGCTGACCGCGATCTGCCCGCTCAGTTGGAGCAGGGCCCGTGGGCCTTTGACGCTGTCAGCGCGGGCGGCAAAGCGCTGCCTGACTTGAATGGGCAAGCACTGCCCTTGAGCGGCCTGACGGTGATCGAGTCGTGCCGACGAATCCAGGGTCCGCTGGCCGGACATCTGTTGGCGCTGCTGGGGGCCGAGGTGATTCGCATCGAACTGCCCGGCGGCGATCCGTTGCGCGGCATGCCGCCTTGCGTCGATGGGGTGTCGGTGCGCTTTGACGCCCTCAATCGGCACAAACAGGTCCGTGAGCTGGACATCAAATCCGCCGCCGGCCGCGAAGAGCTGTACGAGCGCGTCAGGGACGCCGACGTGTTCCTGCACAACTGGGCGCCGGGCAAGGCCGCCGAACTGGCACTGGACCGTGCCGACCTGATGCGGGTCAATCCGGCGCTGGTGTACGCCTACGCCGGTGGTTGGGGCCATGACCGTGCGGGCGAATCCTTGCCGGGCACCGACTTCGTGGTCCAGGCCTGGTCCGGCGTTGGGGAACAGATTGGCCTGGCCTCGGCGACGCCGGGTGGTTCGCTGTTCACCGTGCTGGATGTGCTGGGCGGTGTGGTCGCGGCTCAAGGGGTCAGCGCCGCCTTGCTGCACCGCGCCCTCAGCGGGCAGGGCGTACGCGTCGACAGTTCGCTGCTCGGCGCCGCCAACCTGTTATGCGTGCAGTCACTGCAAGGGACGGATACCGCCGACAGCAGTGTGTTCAAGGGCGTGTACCCAACGCTGGCCGGTCTGTTGGCCATCGACTGCCAGACCCCGGTCCAGTTCCAGCAACTGGAAAATATCCTCGCCTGCGATCTGCACAGCGATCTGCACAGCGACCTCGAGAGGCGTGATGGGCTGATTCGCGAGGCCTTGGCGTCGCAGTCCGCCGCTACCTGGCAACAGGTGCTGGGCGACGCCGCTATTCCGGCCGTCGTGGCCGTAGAAGACCTGTCACAGCTGGCTCAAGACAGGCGATTGAAGACGTGTTTAAGCGTGAATACCTATACCTCGGTCAACGCTCACTGGAGTTTTCGATGAATAACGCAGGCATTATTGATCTGGTCCCCGCTGACGTTCGCAGTGTCTGGGAACGCGACGGCACCTACCCCAACCGTTCGGTCTACCAACTGTTTCGCAAACACGCGCAACGTGCTCCGCAGAAACCGGCGGTGCTCTCACCCGAAGGCACACTCAGCTATGGCGAGTTGCATGATGCCGCGCTGCGCATGGCCGCGAGCCTGCGCGCCGCTGGCATCGTCGCCGGCGATGTGGTCGCGTATCAACTGACCAACAGTTGGCGCAGTTGCGCCATTGACCTCGCCGCCGCAGCCTTGGGGGCGGTGGTCGCGCCGTTTCCACCGGGACGCGGCAGCCTGGATATCCAGGCCCTGGTGCGTCGTTGCGATGCGCGGGCGGTGATCGTTCCAGCGGAGTATGCCGGCATCGATTTGTGCCAGGTCATCGAGGCCCTTCGACCGAGCCTGTTGTCGTTGCGGGTGCTGATCGTTGAAGGTGAGGTCCGGAGCGGCTGGCTGAGACTGCAAGACATGCTCCAGGCCGAGCCGTTGACCCAAGCGCAATTGCCCGAGGTTTGCCCCAACTCGCCGGTGCGCTTGCTGGTGTCTTCCGGCACCGAATCCGAGCCCAAGCTGGTGGCCTATTCCCACAACGCCCTGGTGGGCGGGCGCGGGCGTTTCCTGCAGCGCGTCCACCCCGAAGGCGAGACCTTCCGCGGGCTGTATCTGGTGCCGTTGGGATCGTCCTTCGGTTCCACCGCCACGTTTGGCAGCCTGTCCTGGCTCGGCGGTTCGATTGCCGTGCTGCCGCAGTTCGACGTCGGGGCGGCGATCGAGGCCATCGAGCAACTGCGTCCGACCCACATTCTCGGGGTGCCGACCATGCTCCAGCGCATCGCCGCCGACGCCCGCCTGGAACAGGTCGACAAATCCAGCCTGGTGGGGCTAATCTGCGGTGGTTCGCTGATTGATGAAGTGACCGTGCGCCGCTGTGTCGAGGCGTTCGGTTGCGGTTTTATCAGCCTCTATGGTTCGGCGGACGGGGTGAACTGTCACAACACGCTGGACGATGCCCAGGACGTGGTGTTTTACAGCGTCGGCCGGCCGAACCCGGCGGTGTGCGCGATCAAGATTTGCGACGAGCAAGGCATTGAATTGCCACAAGGCAGCGTCGGCGAAATCAAGGCCCGCGGCCCGCTGAGCCCGATGCAATATGTCAACGCTCCGGAACTCGACGCGCAATATCGCGATGCCGAAGGCTGGGTCAACACCGGCGACCTGGGTTATATCGATGCCGATGGCTACCTGATTCTGGCCGGGCGCAAGAAGGACATCATCATCCGTGGCGGTGCCAATATCAGCCCGGTGCAGATCGAAACCCTGGCCACCGGCCACCCCGATGTGGTCAGCGTCGCTTGCGTAGCGGTGCCGGATCCGGACCTCGGCCAGCGGGTGTGCATTTGCGTGACGCTGCGCGACGGCGCGCCGCGCTTCTCCTTGAGCGAGCTGACCGACTACCTGCGGGAGCAGGGCCTGGAGGTCAACAAACTGCCGGAGTACCTGCGTTTCTACCGCCAACTGCCGCTGACCCCGGCAGGCAAGATCGACAAAAAATCCCTGGCCGCCGAAGTGGCGTTTCTCGAGTGCGGGGCGGGCATCGCATGTTGAGAGCGCAGCCATTGACCGACATCCGGGACAGCGAGGAACTGGCCCGAGCGGTGCGGCGTTTTGTCGATGAACGCATCATTCCACTGGAAAGTGAGCTGGCGGGCGAGCCCCGGCAGGCCGCCCGGCATATGGCCGAACTCTGCGCCGAGGCGCGGGCCGCCGGGCTCTGGGGCAGCTTTTACCCGCAGGCCCTCGGCGGGCGTATCGCCAGCCTGCGTGACTACCTGGCGGTGGCCGAGCAGGAGGGGCGTTCCGAGTACGCCCCGGCGATCTTCGGTGACGATGCCACCCTGGATCTGCACATGCTCACCCGGCATGCCAGCGAGGACATTCGCCAGCGCTTTCTCGAACCTTTGGCGGCGGGGACGCTGGTCTCCAGTTACGGCATGTCCGAGCCCGACAGCATCGGCTCGATCCCGGCGACCCTGAGCAGCCACGCCGAGTTCGTTGACGGCCAGTGGTTGTTGAACGGGCGCAAGTGGTTCATCTGCCGGGCCGAGCGCGCGGCCCTGGTCACGGTGATTGCCCGCACCAACTCCGGCCCGCTGGAAAACGGGCTGTCGATGTTGCTGGTGCCCAGTGATGTGCCGGGTTTTCGGGTCGAGCGACCGTTGTCGATCCTCGGACGATTTTCCGGGCAGGGCGAGCTGTCCTTCGATCAGGTGCGGGTTCCGCCCAGCCATGTGTTGGGACAACCGGGGCAAGGACTGGCGCTGATGCAGGAGCGCCTGGGGCTGGGGCGGATATTGCGCTCGGTGCACTGGCTGGGCCTGGCCCAGCGCTGTTTCGACCTGATGTGCGCGCGTATCCATTCGGCCCGTGGCCAACAGGCGCGGCTGGCGGATAAACAGCTGGTGCGCCAGCGGGTATTCAAGGTCTATCAAGCCATCGCCAGCGCCCGGGCGCTGCTGCAGGACGCCGCTGGTAAACACGATGCCGGGGTGGCCAACAGCATCGAGGTCAACATCGCCAAGGTCGCCGCGTCCCAGGCGTTGAGCGAGGCAGTGGATTCGGCGATCCAGATCATGGGCGCCGAGGGTTTGAGCGAACTGTCACCCCTGTCAGGGATTTACCGCACTGCACGGACCACACACATTCTCGATGGCACCGACGATGCTCTGATCAGCTCGGTGGGGCGACAGCTGCTGGACAGTTGCGGCGACGAAGGACTGGATTTCGACTGGCCATCGCAGGTACAGGGAACAGGTCAATGACTGAGCACAACGCTCCGCAGGGCTGGTGGTTGCGGGTGGTGCTGACCGCCGCCATGGCCTTGCCGATGCTGATCTTTTACGCCGTCGGCACCCTCGGCCCATTGATTGTCACCGACCTTGGAGTGCCGACCCATTGGTTGGGCTGGCTGATCACCAGCGCCTTCGGTTTTGCCGCGCTGTTGTCGTTGTGGGCCGGGCCGCTGGTCAATTGGTTGGGCACCCGGCGGGCCATGGCGATGTTGTTCTGGAGCACGGTGGGCGCCTATGGATTGCTGGCCAGCCTGCCGGGATTTGTCGGCGTGGTGTTGGCCCTGGCAGCGTGCGGGATTGCCCAGGCACTGGCTAATCCGGTGACCAATTTGTTGATCGCCGAGCGCGTCGAACCCCGGCATAAGGCGGCGGTGGTCGGCTTGAAACAATCCGGCGTACAGGTCTCGGCGTTGTTTGCAGGCTTGTTGCTGCCGACCCTGGCAGTGGTTTTCGGCTGGCGCATGGCCTTGGCGAGTTTGTTGGTGCCGGCCTTGTTCTTGGTGTTTCTGGGGCCGCGGGTAGCCCCTCGGGAGCACAAGGGTAAACCGCTGAGCCTTGCCGTTGCCCGGCCCAACGGGCGACTGGCGCTGCTGATGAGCGTGCAGTTGTGCGTCGGCATCGTGCTTTCGTCGTTCGTGACCTTTCTCGGGGTGTTCGCCGCAGGACAGGGAATGCCTGCGGCATTGATCGGCGGCTTGATTGCGGGCTTCGGCGTGATGGGCATTGTTGCGCGGATCTTCCTTACACCTTTGGGCGCGCGCATGCCCGATGAGTCCTGGCTGCTGCTGGTGTTATTGCTGCTGTCGAGCCTGGCTTTGTGGCTGACTTCCCTGGCCACGCCGGGCAGTCATTGGCCGTTGTGGGCCGGCGCTCTGGGCATGGGGCTGACCGCGGTCGCGACCAATGCCATTGCCATGAGCATGGTGCTGCGCGATCCGGGCTTCGGCAGCCCGGCGCCGGCTGCGGGTTTGCTGTCGGTGGGGTTCTTTGGTGGTTTTGCTCTGGGGCCACCGTTGTTCGGGATGGTGCAGAACGGGTCGCGGGGGTTTGCTTATGCCTGGCTGGCGCTGATCGGGGTGTTGCTGGTGGGCTGCCTGCTGAGCCTGTTGTTGACGCGGGTCAGACTACGCCACAGAAGCACTGCGGGTGTGGCGGTCGAGTCGTCCTTGAGGGTGGTCAAATGAGTGCCTTCGAGATCCCGCATCGGCCCCTTGAGACCGCTGAAGTTCGGCGCGCCATCAACGCCATCTTCACTCGACTGGAGCAGATCGACGCCACATGTGGCCAGGGCTTTCCCCTGTATTGCACGGGAAACAATACGCTGTGGAAAGTGTCTGCGGGCGGTTCCTGGCTGGGCGGATTCTGGGCCGGCCTGTGGTGGTTGAAAGCCCATTGCAGCGGGCGCCGGGCGGATCTGCAACAGGCGTTGCGCATCGCCGAGCGGCTGCGGGACAAGCTCGACAGCGATACCCATCATCGCAGCCTGATTTTCTGGTACGGCGCCGGGTTGGGCGCACGCCTGCTGGCCGATCCCCAGGCCGAGGAACTGACGGAGCAGGCGATGCAACGCCTGGTCCGGGCGTTCGATCCGGTGCTGGGCTGCATCCCCCTCGGTCGCGAAATGGGCGGCGGTGAACAGGGTGACAGCTGTTTGAGCATCGATCCGCTGGCCGCGACCCTGCAACTGTTTGCCCTGAATGCCGAACCACGACTGCTGGGACTGGGCCGCCAACAGTTGCAAACCTCCTTCCGTGCCTGCGCTGGCGCGGACGGTACCTGGAGCAGCCACGCACGTTTTGACCAAGGGCAATGGCAGGCCGGCGATGTCCCGGGTAATTGGTCTCGGGGTCAGGCCTGGGCCATGCTCGGCCTGGGGACGGGCGCCCGCTTATACGGTGCGCCGTTCAGCAGCGACGCTGAAAGGGCAAGCCAGTACTGGCTGCGCAGTCGAGGCGTGTGCGTCCCGGTCAATCGCCTGGATCAGCCCATGGGACTGAGCGACCCGTGCGCCGCGGCGATGGTCGCATTGGCCCTGCAAGGACAGGCGATGGATGCCGTCGAGGCTGAGGTGCTGCGGCAACAGGCGGGCCAGTTATTGGCGGCGATCGTGCGCAGCACCGACTTCGAGCATGGGCGCTTTACCGGCCATTGCTATCGCACCTCGGCGGCGGTGGAGCAGAAGGTCGAATCGGCCTGCGGCAGTTTCTTTCTGTTGGCGGCGTTACTAGCCTGGACCGGGGAGATTGATCCGCGCTGGATCTGAGAGGAGGGCGCACGTTGACGTCAATCCCTCATAACGACGCCCTGACCACCAATGGACAATCAACGGGCTGGGCGCCCGATACCTCGAGGGCCTCGATCAGGTGCAGGGCAGCATTGCGACCGATCTCGTAGTACGGCAATTGCACCGTGGTCAGCGGCGGGATGAACAGTTCGGCGATGCCGATCATGTTGTCGAAGCCGAGCACGGCGACATCGTCGGGAATTTTCAGGCCACGGCCCAACAACAGCTGATAGGCACAAAAGGCAATGCGGTCGTTGCCACAGATCAGAACATCGAACTGGGGACGACCCTCGATGATGTGCCGGTCGAGGATGGCTGCGGTTTCACCATAGGCATCATGATCGGAAAGGTCATATTGCAGGAGTGCGTCAGGCACCAGGCCGAATGCCTGACAGGCACGCTGCAGGCCTTTTTGTCGCAGGCCCCAGGCCAGACTCTGTTTGGGCAGATTGATGCACAGAGGGCGTCGATAGCCTTGGCTCAACGCATGATGAACGGCGCGATACTGTCCCGATTCGTCGTCCGGCACATAGCTGACCAGATGACTGTCATCGGCCAGGCAATTGGCGAGTACCAGCGGTTTGCTCTTCAAACGCTCGGGAATGCTCACCTGGCGAAACCCCATGGCGCTGAAGATCAACCCATCTGGACGGTGCGACAACATCAGGTCGATGTTCTGGTCGGTGGGCGGGTTGCTCAACAGGTTGAGGATAAAGACATTCCAGCCCGCTTGCTGCGCGGTCTGTTCGATGGACAGCAGCAGTTCGACCGCGAACGGTGTGGTCGCGGTGTCCAGTGCAAACACGCCGATGGTTCGCGACTGGAGATTGTCGCCACGCATCTTGCGCGCCGACAAGCTCGGTACGAATTGCAGTTCATCAATGGCGCGACGCACCCGCTGAAGGGTTTCGGGGCTCAGTTTTTCCGGATTATTGAGCGCTCGAGAAACCGTCATCAGGGACACGCCGGCCAGCTGTGCAACGTCTTTCACTGAAGTCATGCGAGGTGAGACCGGTCAGGTTGACGCAGAATCATGACACAGGGTCCAGACTTTTCGCGACTTGAATGACGCTGCTCATAGCCATCCAGAGCCGAGAGGCCATGCCTTGGGAATCGAGACACGCCCGCCACTTCCGCTGGCAAACAGCTTCACGCCCAGACTGTCGGGCCCCGGATAGAAACGACTGCTGAGGCTGAAGCGCCCGTTCTCGTCAAACACCTCGATGGACGAGCGATCGAGAAACACGCGCAGTTCCAGTCGCTCTTGTGTCGGGTCTATCGCCACACTGCGCTGACCGGTGACTTGTGCACCCGAGCGGTTGCGGTCAAGCACCAGACGCTGCAGCGATGCATCATAATAGAGCAGGGTTTCTTCCTGGCCATCGTCGCTGCAACGCAAGGCGATTCCGAGATGGCCGTCGGTGCAGCCGAGCAAATCCAGATGCACATGGATTTCGAGCCTGTCGCCATTCACTTCCCGCACCCATCGGGCTCCCGATCCATCCCACCAGGACGTGCCCGGCAATGGCGCCTTGCGCAGTGCGGTGAGCTCCCGTGCCGGATACACGCAAAGGCGATCGGCGCACAGTTCAAGTTCGCGCGGCAACCCGAGCATGCCGCACCAGTGATGGGCCTGGCTCGGCATCGGGCTTTCCCACATGTCGAGCCACGCCCACACAAGGCGCCGACCGTCGGCGGCCAGTAGCGTTTGCGCGGCATAGAAATCGTGGCCGTTATCCAGCTCGATAAAGGGCCCGCCGGTGAAGTGCCATTCGCTGTCGAGTCGGCCGACTCGATAACCGGTCTGGTACTTGTTGAGCCGTTCGTAACCCTCGGGTTGCATGCCCTGGGGGGAGTACAGCAGGACATCGCGCCCGTTCAGTCGGAACAGATCCGGGCACTCCCACATATAGCCATCGCCCTCGCTGCCGCTGGACACATAATCGAGGAACTCCCAGGTGTGCAGATCCGTGGAACGGTATAGCGGCAGTAGCGGCTTATCACCCAGACGCGCGCCGGCAATCAGGTACCAATAGTCATCCTCCTGCCACACCTTGGGGTCACGAAAGTGCATGATCGTGTCTTGCGGCGCGGTGTCGATGACGGCGCCATGCTTGACGAACCGGATGCCGTCGCTGCTGGTGGCCAGGCACTGGACTTGGCGGATCGAGCGTTCATCACCCACTTCCCCCAGCCAGGTGTGCCCGGTGTAGATCAGTGCCAGGGTATCGCCACACACCACCGCGCTGCCGGAAAAACAACCGTCACGGTCGAAGTCATCGCCGGGCGCCAGGGCGATGGGCAGATGCTGCCAATGGACCAGATCGGCACTCTTGGCATGTCCCCAATACATCGGCCCCCATTTCGCGTCGAAGGGATGGTACTGATAGAACACATGGTATTCGCCACGAAAGTACACCACCCCGTTGGGGTCGTTCATCCAGCCCACCGGGGGGGCAAGATGATAATCGGGTCGATAATCGTGGATGACGCGAGACAGGCCATCACTCAGCGCATGTTGCGCAATCTCAAGGGCTGCGGACATTGGAACATTCATGGAATTCAAAGACACAGTCATAGGGCGCCTGCTCGTGCCGAGCGCAGAGGAACGCCATTGGGCAGGATTTCAATCGCGTGTGGGTGGCGCTTCAAGGCCGTGCCGGCGACGTCGAACAGGTGCAGGTTGTCGATGTCCAACTGCAGCTCGACCCGATCGCCCGCTTGCCATCCGGCGTTGACCTCACAACGGCAAATCATTGGTTCATCCTGACCTGTCTCGAGGTGCACATAGGTTTCGCTGCCCAGGTATTCGACTGCGGTCACGACGACGCCGGCGGTTCCCTCTGCCGCCTTGAGCGACACGTGCTCCGGGCGAATCCCCAGGCTCAACAGCGTGCCTGCCGCCAGGTTGGAGCTGTCGAAGGGCAGGGGCGTGACGCCCCATACGAGGGTATCGACCAGGCTGGTTTCGCCGGGTGCCTGTAGGCGCGCCGGCAGAAAATTCATTCTGGGCGAACCGAGAAAACCGGCGACAAAACGGCTGGCCGGGCGCTCATAGAGTTCGCGCGGTGAGCCGACCTGTTCGACGCGACCGCCATTGAGCACGACAATTTTGTCGGCCAGGGTCATTGCTTCAACCTGATCGTGGGTGACGTAGATCATGGTCGAGCCGAGTCGATCATGCAGCCGGGCGATTTCGTTGCGCATCTGCACGCGCAAGGATGCATCCAGGTTGGACAGCGGCTCATCGAACAACAAAATGTCCGGTTCCCGCGCCATGGCTCTGCCCATGGCCACACGCTGACGCTGCCCGCCGGACAGTTCCTTTGGCTTGCGTTGCAGCAGTTTGTCCAATTGCAGGATTTGCGCCGTTTTCAGCACGCGCTCGCGCAGGCTGGTCTTTTCAGTCTTGGCCAGTTTGAGACCAAAGCTGATGTTGTCGTAGACGCTCATGTGCGGGTACAGCGCATATGACTGAAACACCATGCCGACGCCACGCTCGCGTGGCTCCAGGTCGTTGACCCGACGCCCGTCGATCAGCAGGTCGCCGCCGCAGATCGAGTCCAGTCCGGCGATCAGTCGTAGCAGGGTCGATTTTCCGCAGCCCGAAGGGCCGACGAACACCACGAATTCACCCGCCGCGATTTCCAGGCTGACGTCGCGAAGAATCCGCGCGCCGCCCAATTGTTTGTTCACGTTGTCCAGTTTCAATTTGATCACGATGCTGTTCCTTGTCTTTGTTGGGCATCAACCCTTTAACGCGCCGGCAGTGAGACCGGAAACGATTCGGCGCTGGAAGATCAGCACCAGAATCACCAGTGGGACGGTGACCACCACCGAGGCGGCCATCAACAACCCCCAAGGCAACTCATGGGGGCTGCCGCCGGAAATCAAGGCGATGGCGACCGGCACCGTGCGTTGCGTATCGGTGAGGGTGAAGGTCAGGGCAAACAGGAACTCGTTCCACGCGGCGATGAAGGCCAATAAGCCAGTGGTGACCAGCGCGGGCCAAAGCAGCGGCAACAGCACCCGGGTCAACGTGACCCAGGGTGAAGCGCCATCCATGATTGCCGCTTCTTCTAGTTCATGGGGCAGTTGGCCCATGAACGTAGTCAGTACCCAGACCGTGAAGGGCAGGGTGAAAATCGTGTAGCTCAGAATCAATGCCCAAGACGTGTTGTACAGACCCAAGGCGCGGATCACCTCGAACAGCCCCGACAGCACCGCGACCTGAGGAAACATTGACACGCCAAGGACCATCATCAAGACCGTGCCACGCCCTCGAAACTTCACCCGGCCCAAGGCATAGGCGGCGGTCAGGCTGAGGAACAGCGCCAGTGTCACCACACTAAGCGCGACCACCAGTGAATTACCGATAGCCCGCAGGAATGAGGCTTGGTTGAGCACCGCCGCGTAATTGGAGAAGTCGGGGTTTTCAATCCAGTAGCTCACCTCGAACAAGGCGCTGGACGGCTTCAGCGAAGTCACGATGGCGTAGTAGAAAGGGAAGACCGCATACAGCAGCAATATCCCGATCAGGCACCAGAACCCGAGGCGCAACAGCGTTTTTTTCAATAGGCGCGGGCTCATGACCGGACCTCCAGTTGACGGCGTCCGAGGTAGAGATAAAGCATGGCGATCACCGCAACGACCAAGAACAACAGCGTCGAAGCCGCGCTGCCGTAACCGACGTCCTGGAACTCCACCAGGTGCTGGCGGGCATAGACCGACATGCTCATGGTGCTCGACGAATTTGAGGTCAGCACATAAATCACGTCGAACACCCGCAACGAGTCGAGGATGCGGAAGATCGCCGCCACCAGCAGTGCGGGCATCAGCAGGGGAAGCGTGACGCGCCAGAACACCTTCAGCGGATGAATGCCATCGACCCTCGCGGCTTCGTAGCAATCGCTCGGCAACATCTGCAAGGCCGCCAGCATCAGCAGCGTGACAAACGGCACGGTCTTCCAGACGTCGACGAGGATCACCGCCCACATCGACAGGTCCGCATCGGCCGTCCAGGCCAGGGGCGCGTCAATCAGGCCGAGGCTCAGCATCATGTGATTGATGATGCCGAACTGGTCGTTAAGCATCCATGACCAGATCTTTGCCGAGACAATGGTCGGAATCGCCCACGGAATCAGAATCATCGCACGCACGAGGGAACGGCCGGTGAACTTGATGTTGAGCAGCAACGCCACCAACAGTCCCAGTACGACTTCCAGTCCCACCGACACCACGGTGAAATGCAAGGTGTTGCGCACCGCGTTCCACCATTGAGGATCGACCAGGATGCCCGACCAGGTGGAACCGTTGTGGAACAGATAATTGCTCAGGCCAATGAAGGTTCCGCCGCCGGTGTCCGCCAGGTTGGCGTCGGTCAGGCTGAACCAGAATGTACGCAGTAGCGGCCAGGCCGCCACCAGCGCCAGACACAGCAACATCGGCGTCAGAAACAGCCAGGCCGCGCGTACCCGGCGACGTTGTACGGGCGTTTCCCGGGTGAGCAAGAGCTCGTCAGCGGGGGCAGTAATAGAGACAGACATGGTGATTTTCTTCCTTGTGGCTTACCAGTTCCGACGTTTGATGCGCGTAAGTTCGCTTTCCAGTTCGGCCAGCGCCTGATCGACAGGCAACTCGCCCGCCAACACGCCATGCACTCGATCGAAGAACGCATTGGAAACGCGTGGATAGCGATCAGCAGTGATGGAGGCGGGGCGCATCACCCCATCGTTGAGAATGCTGTGCAGCTGAGCGTAATAAGGCATGGCCGCGAGCAATTCGGGGTCTTGATACAGCGACTCGATCACCGGGTTATAGGCGCCTATCAGGGCACGATGTTTTTGCTCTTGGGCACGGGTCAGGTAGCTCACCAGTTCTGCGGCAAGTTTTGGGTGGGCGCTGTAACGCGATACCGCCAGGCCCCAGCCACCGAGGGTGGAGGCATGGCTGCCGGTCTCGCCGCCGCGGGGCAGGGGAGCGACCCCGACCTTGTCTTTTACGGCACTGTCCTGGCTTTGCACCAAGGCCCAGACATAAGGCCAGTTACGCATGAACAGCGCATTTCCCGACTGGAAAACACCACGGCCTTCTTCCTCGGTGTAATTGAGTACGCCCCTCGGGGAGATGTCTCCCACCCAGCTTTTCGCCAGGGTCAATGCCGTTTTCGAGGCCTGGCTGTTGACCACGATGTCGCCTTGGGAATTGACCAGCCCACCTTGCGGTTGGCTGCTGATCCACTCCAGCGCATTACACGTCAGGCCCTCGTAGGCGCGCCCTTGAAAGATGTAACCCCACGCATTGGGATTCCCGGCAGCGCGCTCGGCTTGTTGAATAGTCCTGGCGGTGGCGGTCATTTCCTCCCACGTCTGGGGAACCTGCTGGTTGTACTTCTCGAGCAAGTCCTTGCGGTAATACAGCAGGCCCGAGTCGGTGAACCACGGCATCGTCACCAGTCGTCCGTTCACCGTGGCGTTATCCACCTGTGCCTGGAAGTAGCCCTGGGTCGGGTTGGCAGGAAGCACCTCGCGTAGATCCAGCAGGTGTTTGGCCAGCATCCCCGGCCACACCATGTCGATTTGAATGATGTCGATGTCGCTGGACTGCGCACTGAGGATCTGTTGGTAGAACGACAACCTTTCGGTCGCCGAATTAGGCGTAGAAACCACCTCGACGTTGTTGCCGGTCTGTTTCGACCACGCCTCGACGGCTTCTTTGCAGAGTTGTAATTCCGCCCCCACCGCACCGCACGAGATCGTTAAATCGGCTGCGTTCGAGAGGGATGGAAGCCCGGCACAAAGGGCGAGCAGTGCTGCTGGAAGGACAGATTTCAGTTGTTTCATAAAGCCCTCTTTATTTTTGTTTTTAGAAAAGTTAACGTTAACATTGTCAATGTATCAGCGTATTTGCGATGAGGCATCCTTTTTTTTGTCGATTTTGGCAATCCGCGAATCACGAAAAAAAGGCTCGTCCTCTGGAACAAAACAATAAAAACAAAACAGGAAATCCCCATGCAGAAAGCATCAAGCTGGCTACTCGCAGGCGTGCTCAGCACCTCGGCGGCGACCACTCAGGCCGCTACTCTGGAAGAGCGCATGGCCGCGTTTGAAGCCCGTGCCAGCGCCGCGGAAAAACGCGCAGCCGCAGCCGAACAGCAAACCCAGGCACTTGCCAGGGAATTGCAACAGCTCAAACTTGCAACTCCCGCCTTGCAGCCCGCTGCGTCTACTGCTGCCGCCATTTCGACGCCTGCTTTGGACTCTCGAGTGGCAAAACTCGAAGCCCGTCAGCAAAGCATGGAAAAGCAGGACAGCAGCGGACACCTCACAGACGGCTTCAGCTTCAAGGGCTACGCCCGTTCCGGATTGCTGATCAACGATGGGCTGGGTGGTGGTCGTGGCGGGCCTTACACCACCCCTGCCGGTTCAGTCGGCGGGGCAGTCGGGCGACTGGGTAATGAAGACGACACCTACATGCGCATAGACCTGTCGAAAGAAATCCTGGCGCAGAACGGTACCCGTTCCAAATTCACGGTGTCCATCGCCGATGGAGTGGAAAGCTCCAATGACTGGACGGCCGACGAGAGCAACCTGAACGTACGCCAGGTATTTACCGAACTTGATCATCTCGCCGCCTTCAAGGGCAATTCAGTGTTCGAAAATTCCACCCTGTGGGCAGGCAAGCGATTCGATAGGAACAATTTCGATATCCACTGGCTGGACTCGGACGTCATCTTTCTGGCCGGCACCGGGGGCGGAATCTACGATGTGCAGATGAACAAGGATTGGCGCTCCCATTACTCCTTGATCGGCCGTAACTACGGGGATTTCAGTGAGGGCGGCGTCAATGCCGATGTGGAAAGCTACATCCTGACCTCCAACCAGTTCTTCGATGATGGTCAGTGGCAGTGGATGTTCAATGGCATTGGCTCGAAGAAAAACGACTTTGCCACCCGCACCAATGAAGCGGGCCTGACGCCTGCGGATTCCGGCTTGCACAGCATGCTGGCCAATCACCAGAAAGACTTTTTCGGCAGAGAAGGCTTCTTCAAAACGGCGCTGCTCTACGGGCAAGGTCTGGGGGCAGAGGTCAAGAATATCGGTTCGGATGGCGAACTGATCGACGAAGCCCGCGCGCTGCGTCTGGCGCTTTACGGCGAGACACCCATTGCACCGGGCTGGCGCATTGGCCCCAGCTTGCTGGCCGAGCAAAGCAAGGACAGATACGTCAAGGGTGACGATTACCGCTGGATGACCCTGAACGTGCGGTTGGCCAATGAAATCAACAGCAATTTCGAGATGGCCTACGAAATGAGCTGGCAAACCATGGACCTCGACCCCAAGGGCTACCTGCAACGCAATGCGGTCGACGGTAACTTCTGGAAATTCACGATTGCCCCAACATTCAAACCCGACGTTGGAGACCTGCTCACACGCCCCGAATTGCGAGTGTTCGCAAGCCTCATGGACTGGTCTTCGGACCTGGACGAATACAGTTCCACAGACAACTTCGGCAAGTCGGACTTCAATGCCGGCGGTGTATGGCAGTACGGCATACAGATGGAAACCTGGTTCTGATACCTGCTTCATCAGTACCCGCTCCACGCATTAGAAAAATGGATCTCTGAAAAGAGGTCCATTTTTTTTGGTCGATAAGATTTACCAAGGCTGTCGAAGAGCAATTCTTCAGCCCGGGCACCGGGCGGAATCCTGCCTGGCACCAAATCCAGTGATCCTGCAGCAACGCTTGCACCAGCACGTCACTGATGTCGACCTGAGCAGGCTTTGGTAAATTTATCGACATGTTAAAAAATGTTATTCTAAAAAAAGACTTCACATAATCCGTTCATTGGGGGATTATCTGCTCAACCTGTATGACAACCTGATAACAAGACAAAAACAGGATGGCTACGATGTTCGACAAGGTCCCGACTCACGTGCTGAGTGACAGCGTCGCTCAGCAGCTGCTGGACAAGATTGAGAGCGGTGTGTTCGCCACCGGCAGCAAACTGCCCAGTGAAGCGATGCTCTCGGAAGCCTTCGGTGTCAGTCGCACCGTGGTCCGTGAAGCCATTTCCCGTCTCAAGAACGAAGGCGTGCTGCAGCCCCAACAAGGGCGCGGCATCTTCGTCACCGCCAATGCCAACATCCGCCCGCTGCGTATCGATTACGCCGAAACCAATCTGCCCGGCAGCGTGTTTCACCTGTTGGCGCTGCGCCGTGCCATCGAGGCGGAAATTGCCTGCGAGGCGGCGCTCAATCGCAGCGAAGCCGATCTGGTGCAGATTGACGAGGCGCTGGCACACATCGATGAAGAGGTGGATGAGGGGCAGGACGGTGTTCGCGCCGATGTGGCTTTTCACCGTGCCATCGCTCAAGCCACGGGCAATCCCTACTTTCTCAAGACCCTGGAATTCGTCAGTCAGTACCTGGAGGCCGCGACCCGCATCACTCGCACCAACGAGGCGGGCAGGGCGGACTTCTCCCGTCAGGTTCATGAAGAACACCAAGCGATCGTGGCGGCCATTCGGCTGCGCGATCCGCTCGCCGCCGGGCATGCCGCCCGTGCCCATATCTACAACGCGGCTCGCCGCCTACGCCTTGCCGGCGTGGAATAGGCCGCCGCTTTCTCATAAACAGCTATCTCGGGAGTACCCCATGAATAACAAGAATGTCGGTGTTGTCGGTCTGGGCGCGATGGGCCTGGGCATTGCCCGCTCACTGTTGCGCAGCGGCTTTAATGTGCATGCCTGCGATGTGCGTGCCGCGGTGGCAGAACAGTTTGCCGGCGAGGGCGGCGTGGCGTGTTCTTCGCCCGCGCAGATGGCCGCTACGTGCGATGTGATCATTACCGTGGTGGTGAACGCCGAGCAGACCGAAACCGTATTGTTTGGCGAGGGCGGCGCCGTGGCTGCGTTGCGCCCTGGCAGTCTGGTGATCGGTTGCGCCACCGTGGCCCCGACCTACGCCGTCGACCTGGGTCAGCGCCTGACCGCGCAAGGTTTGCTGTACCTGGATGCCCCGATTTCCGGTGGCGCGGCCAAGGCGGCTGCCGGTGAGATGACCATGATGACGTCTGGCCCGGCCGACGCTTATGCCAAGGCCGAAGCAGTCCTGGCGGGTATGGCCGGCAAAGTCTATCGCCTGGGTGACAGCCATGGCCTGGGCTCCAAGGTCAAGATCATCAACCAGCTGCTCGCCGGGGTGCACATCGCTGCGTCTGCCGAAGCCATGGCGCTGGGCCTGCGTGAAGGGGTCGATGCCGATGCACTTTACGAAGTGATCACCCACAGCGCCGGCAATTCATGGATGTTCGAAAACCGCGTGCCGCACATTCTCAAGGCCGATTACACGCCATTGTCCGCGGTGGATATTTTCGTCAAGGACTTGGGCCTGGTGCTGGATACAGCCCGCGCCAGCAAATTCCCGCTGCCGCTGTCGGCCACCGCCCACCAGATGTTCATGCAGGCTTCCAGTGCCGGTTTCGGTCGTGAGGACGACTCGGCGGTGATCAAGATTTTCCCCGGCATTGAACTGCCGACTGCCAAGACTGAATCGGTTTGAGGAACACCCAATGAACACAACCACTGCACGCCCATTGCTGGGCTGCATCGCCGACGATTTCACCGGTGCCACTGACCTTGCCAACATGCTGGTGCGCGGCGGAATGCGCACCGTGCAAAGCATCGGCATTCCCGGCAGCGAAGTGGCGGCGGGGCTTGATGCCGATGCGATTGTCATCGCGCTGAAGTCGCGCACCATTCCGGTCGCCGAAGCGGTCGAACAGTCCCTCGCCGCGTTGGCCTGGTTACGTGAGCAAGGCTGCGAGCAGATTTTCTTCAAGTATTGCTCGACGTTCGACTCCACCGCGGCCGGCAATATCGGCCAGGTCAGCGAAGCGCTGCTGGCGGCGCTGGGCAGCGATTTCACCCTGGCGTGCCCGGCATTTCCGGAAAATGGCCGGACGATCTTTCGCGGCCATTTGTTTGTGCAGGATCAACTGCTCAGCGAGTCGGGCATGCAGCATCACCCGCTGACGCCGATGACCGACGCCAACCTGGTTCGGGTGCTGCAATCGCAGACGGGCCTGAACGTCGGCCTGTTGCGCTACGACACCATTGCCCAAGGGCCCGAACAGGTGCGTGAGCGAATCGCAGAACTGCGGGCTGAAGGTGTCGGCATGGCGATTGCCGATGCCTTGTCGGACCGGGATCTGTACACACTCGGCACCGCCTGCGCCGATTTGCCATTGCTGACCGGTGGTTCGGGGCTGGCCCTGGGCTTGCCGGAAAACTTCCGTCGCGCCGGCAAATTGCGTGACCTCGATGCCTCGAAACTCCCGGCGGTGTCCGGCGGTGAAGTGGTGTTGGCCGGTAGCGCTTCGATCGCCACCAATGGCCAAGTCGCGGCGTGGCTCGAAGCCGGTCGGCCGGCGCTGCGGATTGATCCGTTGGCCCTGGCGGCCGGTGAACCGGTGGTTGCCCAGGCCCTGGCCTTCGCCAAGGGCAATGAGCAAACCGTATTGATCTACGCCACCAGCGCACCGGACGAGGTTAAGGCGGTGCAACAGCAGCTCGGCGTCGAACAGGCCGGCAGTCTGGTGGAAAACGCGTTTGGCGAAATTGCCCAAGGTTTGCGTCAGAGCGGTATACGACGCTTCGTGATTGCCGGCGGTGAAACCTCGGGCGCTGTGGTTCAGGCGCTGGGTGTGCAACTGTTGCAGATCGGCGCGCAGATAGATCCGGGCGTGCCGGCAACGGTTAGCAGCACGGATGAGCCTCTGGCCCTGGCGCTCAAATCGGGCAACTTCGGTGCTCGGGATTTCTTCGACAAAGCCTTGAAGCAACTGGCCGGGGGTGCTCAATGAGTGACGAAAACGCCTTGCGCGAAGAAATCTGCCAGGTCGGTCGCAGCCTTTATGAGCGCGGTTACACCGTCGGCAGCGCCGGCAATATCAGCGCGCGTCTGGATGACGGTTGGCTGATCACACCGACCGATGTCTGCCTCGGCCGCCTGGACCCGGCGACTATCGCCAAGGTCAATCTGGCCGGCGAATGGGTCTCCGGTGACAAGCCTTCGAAGACCCTGGCCTTGCATCGCCAAGTCTATGACCGCAACCCGAGCGTCGGTGGCGTGGTGCATACCCATTCCACCCATCTGGTGGCGTTGACGCTGGCGGGTGTCTGGCAACCGGACGACATTCTGCCGCCACTGACGCCGTATCAGGTGATGAAAGTCGGGCATATCCCGTTGATTGGCTATCAGCGTCCCGGCTCGCCGAAGGTGGCCGAACAGGTCGCGCAACTGGCTAACAGCGTTCGCGGCGTGATGCTCGAACGGCTGGGGCCGGTGGTCTGGGAGAGTTCCGTCTCCAGGGCCAGCTACGCCCTGGAAGAACTCGAGGAAACCGCGCGGCTGTGGCTGATGAGCCATCCCAAGCCTGAACCGCTCGATCAGGCAGCGCTGGACGAGCTGCGAGAGACCTTCGGCGCACACTGGTAGTGCTCTGATTTTTTAACACGACAGATCGACAACGCAGGCCTTGTCAGGGAGACGCACAGCGACTCCCAACGACCCCGGCTTGCCTGAAAAATACAATAACAAGAGGACATCCAGGCATGACTCATCTTCACTGCGGCATTTTTAGAAGACCCCTTTCGTTCATCCAGCGTGGAGGGCTTCTGAAATGAGCCCGTTAATCCTGATGGTTACCGCGGGGCTAGGGATCGCTCTGTTGTTGTTTCTGGTGCTCAAGTACAAGTTCCAACCCTTCGTGGCCTTGATGCTGGTGAGCATTCTGGTGGCGCTGGTGGCCGGGGTGAAACCGGCCGATCTGGTTGCCACCATCGAAGGCGGCATGGGCAAGACGCTGGGCCATATCGCGATCATCATTGCCCTGGGCGCGATGATCGGGCGGATCATCGAACTCTCCGGCGGTGCCGAGGCGCTCGCCAAGACGCTGATTACCCGGTTCGGCAACCGCCGCACGCCGTTGGCGCTGACGATTGCCGGGTTCATGGTCGGGGTGCCGGTGTTCTTCGAGGTCGGCGTGATCATCCTGATGCCGCTGGCCTATGGTGTTGCTCGCAGTGCGCGTAAGCCGCTGCTGGTGTTCGCGCTGCCGATGTGCGCTGCATTGCTGACCGTACATGCCTTCCTGCCGCCGCACCCGGGTGCGGTAGCCGCTGCCAGCCAGTTGGGTGCCGACCTCGGTCGCGTGCTGATGTTCGGTCTGCCGCTGACGGCGTTCCTTTGCTATGTCGGCTACCGCGTGGCCGGGCGCATGACCCGTCGGGTGTACCCGATGACCGACGATATTCGTGCCGAAGTCTATGGCCCGCATGTCACCAACGAGGACCTGGCCGCCTGGTCCAATGGCAACGATAAAAGCCCTGAGCGAGCGGCTGTGGCTGCGTCTCACATGGGCCTGGAGGAAGCCACCAGCAGCATTGTCTCGAAGTTGCCGCCGGCGCCACCACCGGGTTTTGGTCTGATCGTCGGCCTTATTGTATTGCCGATTATTCTGATCCTGCTGGGAACACTGTCCACCTCGTTGCTGCCTGCCGACTCGATTCTGCGCGGCATCATGACCGTACTCGGTGCGCCGCTGGTGGCGCTGTTGATCGATACCTTGCTGTGTGCCTGGTTGTTGGGTTCGCGTCGGGGCTGGAGTCGTACTCAGGTGTCTGACGTGATCGGCTCGGCCTTGCCTGGCGTGGCCATGGTGATCCTGATTGCCGGTGCCGGCGGTGTGTTCGGCAAGGTGTTGGTGGATACCGGCATCGGCGCCGTAGTCTCCGATATGTTGCGCACCACTGGTCTGCCGGTGCTCGCGTTGGGCTTTCTGCTGACCATGCTGTTGCGTGCGGTTCAGGGCTCGACCACGGTGGCGCTGGTGACCACCGCCGGCATCATCAGTCCGCTGATCGCTACCCTCGATCTCACCGCGAACCACATGGCGCTGTTGTGCCTGGCCATGGGCGGTGGCGGGTTGGCCATGTCCCACATCAACGATGCCGGTTACTGGATCTTCACCAAATTGTCCGGGCTGAACGTGGCCGACGGCTTGCGCACCTGGACGGTGCTGACCACCTTGCTCGGCACTTTGGGTTTCGGTATTACCTTGTTGATCTGGCCGTTTGTCTAACGCACTGCACTTGTAGAAACACGACTTACCGTAATGCCGATCTGTAGGAGCCAGGCTTGCCGGCGAAGGCGATCTTAAGGACGCCTTCGCCGGCAAGCCTGGCTCCTACAAAAAAACATATAGATAGGAGTTACCATGCCTCGTTTTGCTGCCAACCTCAGCATGCTCTATCCGGAACATGAATTTCTGGATCGCTTCGCCGCCGCTGCCGCCGATGGTTTCGAAGCCGTGGAATACCTGTTTCCCTACGACTACAACGCGCAGGAACTCAAACAGCGCTTGAGCGACAACGGCCTGGTGCAGGCCCTGTTCAACGCACCGCCCGGTGATTGGGCGGCGGGGGAGCGGGGCACGGTGTCGTTGCCGGGGCGGGAAAGTGAATTTCGTAGCGGTTTCGATCGCGCGTTGGAATACGCCACGGTGCTGGGCAACTCACGCATCCATGTGATGGCCGGCTTGCTATCGTCGGAAAGCGATCGCCCACGCCATCACGGCGTGTACCTGGAGAACCTGGCTTACGCCACCGCGCAGGCCGCCAAGGCCGGCATCACGGTGCTGCTGGAACCGATCAATACACGGGACATGCCGGGCTTTTTTCTCAACCGCCAAGATCAGGCCCAGGCCATCTGCAAGGAAGTGGGCGCCAGTAACCTGAAGGTTCAGTTCGACTGCTACCACTGTCAGATCGTCGAAGGGGACCTGGCCACTAAACTGCGTCGGGATTTCGACGGCATCGGCCATATCCAGATCGCTGGCGTACCGGATCGACACGAACCGGACCTGGGAGAAGTCAACTATCCCTATCTGTTCGAGTTGATCGACCAGTTGGGTTATGACGGCTGGGTAGGGTGTGAATATCGGCCCCGTGGTAACACCTCGGCCGGCTTGCAGTGGTTGCGTGACTGGAAGGCGCGCTAACGCCCTACACGTTGCTATCGGAAGGCAACAGCAGTTCTACACCCTGCTTGCGGATGCTATCGGCCGCGGCAGGGGTCAGCGCATCGTCGCTGAGAATGATGTCGAACTGTTCGAGCCCGGCAATCCTGTACATGCTGAACGTGCCGTACTTCGAACTGCTGGCCACCAGCACCACTTGTGCGGCCGATTGCATCGCGACTTGCTTGACCTCCACCTTCAACGCCGAAGGCGTGGTAAGGCCGCGACGTAAATCCCAGGAACTGGTGGAGATGAAGGCGACATCGGTGACGACCTGACGCAAGGTGGCCACCGCCAGTCCACCCACGCACGATTGATTGGAATGATCCAATTGCCCGCCGGTGTGAATCACCGTGACATGGGGCGCATCGATCAGCGCCTGGACAATCCCGAAATCGTTGGTCACCACGGTCATGCCCGACAGCGCCTTGATGTGCGGCACGATCTCCAGCGTGCTCGTTCCCGCGTCCAGATAAATCGTCATATCGGCATGCAGTAGCCGCGCGGCCAGCTTGGCCATCGCCTGCTTCTGCGGCAGCTCGACCACCGCCTTGATCTGATGGCTGGGCTCGCTGTGGAGCTGGCTGGCGATTCGCACGCCACCGGTGACCGAATAAGCACGGCCTTCCTGTTCAAGCAGCGCGATGTCGCGGCGGATGGTCATGTGCGAACAGTCGAACATTTCCATCAATTGATGAACGCTCAGCACTTGATATTTGCGCAACTGGCGCAGCATCAATTCACGGCGCTGTTCAGGAATCATCGGTGCGCCGCTTTCGGCGGCGATGTCCTTTTGACTAGGCATTCGGGCTCCAGAATGAAGAAATCCGCAGATAAGGAGAACGGGACGAACATAGTAGCGAATCTACGGTGAAGGGACGAGTTGTTGCGGATCACTGTTCTCCTGACCCTTGCGAACCTGAGTGGCGGCAGCCTTCAGCCAAGATCCCGACGGCAAGTTGTTTGCCAGCCTTCGCGCTTGACCAAGGGTCGGCCTGTCGTCCATGCGGTAAAAGGGGGGATTGCATTCGATGGCTATAGGGCAGCGAAGGCAGAACAGCCGATCAACCAGTCGCGGGAATGGTTGAACCACAGTGCTCTGTTCTGGTTCGTGCCCATCAGCCGCATCGCCCCTCACGCAACACAAGAAAGGTTGGCATGGTTAGTTCATGAATTTCTGAACTAACTAATTGCTGCAGCCTATTCAATCGTTTGCCGGCATGGTCTTAGGATCTGCCCCACGGGACTGACGCCATCAAAGCAGCAGCCCGCAGCCCCCCTTTCGACTGCCCAGTACCGCCACCAGCCCAATCCCGCCAGCAAGGCACAGGCCCTGGATGAATTGCTCGCCGCCGGTTTCGATGGCATCGAAGCACGCCTGCCACTGCAGGCCGATGAGCGTGTCGAGTTCGGCGCTTTCCTGCGCAGCAATCGGGTTCCTTACATCTGCACACTGTTCAGTGCTTACGATGTATTGCCCGACCAGAACGCCACACCTGCCCGACACTTGGCCGACATTGATCGCAAGCTGGGCTGGGCCACGGAGCTGACCCCGCGTTTCGTCAATCTGCTGGCAGGCAACGACCGCTGGCCGCAGGCATTGCAGGTCGAGTTCTTCGGCCAAGCCATGGAACTGGCCGCCAGGCATGGGGTGTTCTGCAGTTTCGAGACGCATCGCGCCCGTTCCCTATACAGCCCTTGGGTGACCCTGGAACTGATCCGCCAACTGCCGCGACTGCGTTTCACCAGTGACATCAGTCATTGGGTGGTGTGCTGTGAGCGACTGTTGGCTCTGGGGCTGAAGGAGGGCTACTTCGACGCGCTGGTGATTAATAACTCGTTAGTTAATAGGGTATTTACTGGAAATATCTTGCATCATACAATGAGAATCATTACTACTAACTCATTGAGTGCAACGTTTTGAGCCATCCCCATCCCTTTGCCCGCCGCAAAGTCTTCATGAAAAACGCGTTGCCAACCCTGTCCTGCGTCATGTTTGCCGGTCCATTATGGGCACAGGAACCCATCGAACTGCCGACCACGGATATTCAGGCGAGCCGCGTCAGCCAAGACACGAGCTACACCACCTCCCAAGCCAGCACGGCGAGTAAAAGTAATGTGCCGATCAAGGAAGAGGCGCAATCGATCAATGTGGTCACCCGGCAAACCCTGGCCGACTATCAGGTGCGCTCGCTGGACGACGCGATGAAGTTTGTCAGCGGCGTCAGTCAGGGCAATACCTTGGGCGGCTCGCGAGACTCGCTGGTCAAGCGCGGTTTCGGCACCAACGATGACGGCTCGATCCTGCGCGATGGCGTGCGTTCCAATCTGGGGCGCAACTTCAGCGCCACGACAGATCGTATTGAAGTGCTCAAAGGGCCTGCTTCGATGCTGTACGGCGCGCTGGAGCCCGGCGGATTGATCAACGTGATCAGCAAGAAGCCTGAGTACACCCAGAGCACCACCCTGAGCGGCTCGGCCTATAGCGAAGGCGGCGGCACCCTGGCGGTGGATACCACCGGGCCGCTGGGCGATACAGGCCTGGCCTACCGCCTGATTGCTGAACGCGGCCATGAAGATTACTGGCGCAACTACGGCGTGAATGAGAGCACGTTGGTCGCACCGTCGCTGACCTGGACCGGCGACCGTGCCAGCTTGACGCTGAGCTACGAGTACAACGAATACTCCAATCCCTTCGACCGCGGCACCGTGTTCACCAACGGCCATCCGGCGGACATCGACTACGACAAGCGCCTCGACGAAAAGTGGGCGAAAAGTGTCGGCATCCGTGAAACGGTCAATGCGCGTTTCGAATATCAGCTGAGTGACGATTGGACAACCCGCGTCACCTACGGCTGGAACAACGACCGCTACAGCCTCTCGATTGCCCAGCCGAGTTCGTTGACTGGCAACAATCTGCGACGTGCCGCCAACGGCGCTCACTATGACGACGAAACCCGCTACGCCAGCTGGGATTTCATCGGTCAGCAGGAACTGTTCGGCCAGCGCCACGATTTGCTGGTCGGTGCGGACACTGAAGTGTCTGACCAATTCCGTGGCAAAACCTACCGTAATGCCGCGCGGTCAGGCTTCGACATCACGTCGCCGGTTTATGGTCGACTGGCTGAGCCCAGCCTTGTCAGCGCTAAAGACAGCGACCTGAGCAACCAACTGACCTCCAGCTCCGTGTACTTCAAGGATAACTGGCACCTCGACGATCGCTGGATCCTGGTCCTCGGCGGTCGTCAGCAGCATTACGATCAGTACGGCGATCAGGGGCGCGGCAGCAGCTACAAGGTCAACCGTGACGATAACGGCGATGCCTTCGTGCCGTTTTTGGGCCTGGTCTACAAAGCCACCGAGACCTTGTCGCTGTACGGCAACTACAGTCGTTCGTTCAAGCCCAATACCGATGTCGACGATGCCGGCCACACCTTCGATCCAGAGGAAGGCCGCAGCTATGAGGTCGGCGCCAAGTACGACCCGCTGCCGGGGCTGAACATCAACCTGGCACTGTTCGACATCGTCAAGAAAAACGTCGTGACTAGCCAGACGGTCGGTGGCATCAACCTCTCGGAGGCGGCGGGCAAGGTCGGCTCACAGGGCGTGGAACTGGACATCACCGGGCGTGTGGCCGAGCGCTGGGACCTGATCGGCACCTACGCTTACACCCACACGGAAATCCTCGACGATCCGGATGACGAAGGTCATCGCCTCGCCAATGCGCCGAAGCACACCGCGAGCCTGTACCTCACGCATCACCTGAACGTCCCCACGGAGTTCGGGGCCTGGCACGCCGGTGCCGGTGCACGTTACGTCGGCGAGCGCGCCGCCAACAACGCCAACGATTTCTGGCTGAGCAGCTACACCGTGGCCGATGCCTTCGTGCGCTGGGAATCGCCGCTGTTCGGGTACAAGACTTCGCTGCAATTCAACGTCGACAACCTGTTCGACAAACAGTACTACCCGTCCTCCACCGGCAGCCAACTGGCGGTCAATGTAGGCGAGCCGCGCACGGCACGCCTCAGCGCCAGTGTGACGTTCTGATCGCACTGCCCCGTTCTGCCCATGTAGCGGGTGGAGCGGGGCGGCGGTCATGCTTACGTTAGGTCAATGTTCTTTGGCTTTCCTGATTCTGATCAAAATGAACAGCAGAACGCAGAGCGCGAGCGGGGTCATGGCCAGCATGGCGTCTCTCGCGGAAATATCCGCGCCCATGACATGCAATCCCGAGTAGAACAGCTTGAACAGGCTCAACAAATAATAGGTGATGGCGATAATCGACAAGCCTTCGACGGCACGCTGGATTTTGATTTGAGTATCGGCGCGGGCGTTCAGGCTCTTCAGAATTTCCGAGTTCTGCTCTTCCATTTCCACCTGGACACGGGCCTGCAACAAGTCCCCGAGGTTGGCCACGCTTTCGGCCAGTTGCTCCAGGCGTTGTTCGGTGACCGTGCAGTATCTGACGGTGGGTTTGAAGCGTCTTTCGATGAAGATACCCAGTCGCTGGCAATCACCCACATGGCTTTCGCGCAGTTCGCCCAGGCGTTCGAAAACCAGCTGTGCATACGCTTGGGTGGCGCTGAAGCGGTGTCGGGTTTTAGCGCTGCTGCTCACCACTTGCGCAGACAAGTTGGCGATGTCGGTCAGCAACGCTTTGGCATTGCCGGTATCGGGGCCGGCATTACGTTCCGAGAGGTTTACCAAGGTCTTGTCGAAGACATTGAGCTGAGTGCTCAAAGCTTTTGCGGTGGTCAGTGAAAGCGAAGCCATCATTCGGTAGGTTTCGATTTCGAGCAGGCGGCGGATCATCCGTCCCTGGCGATACGCATTCAGGCGCTTGTTAACGAACAGGAAACGGTTGGTGCCGTCGGCGCTCAAGCGAAAATCGCTCCAGACCGTCGCATCGCCACCGCCGATGCAAGAGCCGCAAGGGTCTTTGAATCCATAAACTGACAGGTCGCCGGAAAAGGACGCGTCGGTGCGGACCACAATCTGCACCGCGTTGATCACATGCAGCATGAAGGGCTCGAGCCGCTCCATCAAGGCTTTGGGGGGCGGGCTCCAGCATGGCTCGTGACTGGAGGAGGGCACCACCAGCGTTAGCGTCAGGAACTCCGCGTGCCGTTCCCACTTCAAGGCATGACCCTCCAACTCGGTAATGCCCTGTGCCGCATCGGGGTCGACGGGGCCGGGGCAGCAGCGACTCAGTAGGGTGTCGCATTGCCCGTCATTGGCCAGAAACGCCAGATGAAAAACGTGGGCGGGCTCGTCGAAATACAGAGAAGGGCGCGCGTGCAACTCGTTGTGCAGGGGCAATCTTTGCGGATGCATGCTGTTTGGCCATGTTGGAGTTGTTTGTTCTTGGGACTGGGTGATGAATTCCCGAGTCACAAACCAAACCTGGCGATTACCCAATACCAGTCAGCCAACCACGGAACCTGTGGGAGCGGGCTTGCCCGCGATGAGCATGGGTATCTACACATCTTCCCGATTTTGATGGGGTATATATCCGTTTCTGCGGTCACGGCCACCTAGGGTTCCGCCCTTACGGCGGGTCACTTGGAAAAGCCCCAAGTAACCAAGGGCTCTTTGCCCCTGTCGTTCGGTGCCTCGCTAAGGCTCGGCATGCCCTCGCTCCGGTCCTGCTCCGTGGGCCGCCGCGATCGGCCATCCCTGGCCGTGCGCGGCTAACCCGGCATCCATGCCGGGTTGCCCACTGCGCAGAACCTCCACTCGGCCTCTCGAGGGGACGGTGCATCGAGATCAACAGCTGCAGGCGAGCTAACGCTCGGCCTGTTGAGTGGTGAACAGCGGAGCGGATGTGCGCTGATTTTTTTGGGGAGCTGGCTTGTCGGGTCGCCGCATCGCTGCGATGGCGGCCTGTCAGCCGACGGATCTTCCCCGAATGTACCCCGTCCAACTGTGGGAGCGGGCTTGCTCGCGAAGCTGTTGATCTTGCCGTTGCCGTTGCTTTGGCTTTTGATCCTGATCTGCTTGCCCCTTTCCCAGAGGCCGAACGCAGGTATTGCGCAGGGGGCACCGCGGCAGGGATGCCGCGGTAGCCGCGCACGGCCAGGGATGGCCGATCGCGGCGGGCCCCCGGAGCAATGCCGGAGGGAGGGCATGCCGAGCCTAGGCGAGGCACCGAATGGCGGGGCAAAAGCGCTTTGGTTACTTTCGCGCTTTTCGAAAGTGACCCGCCGTCAGGGCGGAACCCAAAGCGGCCGTTACCGCAGAAATGGATATGTACTCCCAACACCAAGCACCAAGCACCGGCAATGAATCTCTGTAGTTCAATAGATGTTTAGATACCCATGCCGCGATGAGGGAGGTTCAGACGACATTAATGTTGCTTGATACTCCGCCTTCGCGGGCAAGCCCGCTCCCACAGGGTGCAGTGCGGGCATTTCCCCATGTATTCCAACCCGATCGCGATGTGGCAGCAGATCGCCGATTTTCAGGCGTACGGCCAGCGCGGGTGAGTCCGGCACGAGATGCATAGCACCGTTGTGAACTATTCTTTTCAAGTGGCCCCCTTCAATACCTCATTCAAGGCATTGATATAAATCAAGGCCCAAAAGACCTTAGGGGAGTCTGGGCCTGATACTGGATTCTCGAACCGGCGTCGAGGATCAACCTGTGTGGAGTCAGCTCATGAGCCAGTATCAACGGTTATTACTGATCATCAACCCGCTGCTACGCCATTCGCCTGCGATAAACCATGGCGCTGCCCTGGCCAAGGCCAGCGGGGCGAGCTTGCACATTGCCGGCCTGATTCCCTCGTTGGACATTCTGTCGCTGCTCGAAGAAGGCGACCGCAAAATGGCCCGGGCGACCTACCTGCAGGAGCACAGCGACTGGCTCGACGAACAAGCGATAAAGATGCAAGGCCGGGGGATCGAGGTGACAACCGAAGTCGCATGGGCCGATAACATGCGTCAGGACATCCTTGACCATGTCACGCAAATGCAGCCCGATCTGTTGATCAAGCAAGTGCAGCATGAACCCGTGCTCAAGCGCGCGTTCTTCACGCCACTGGATTGGCGTTTGTTGCGCCATTGTCCGGTCCCGGTATATCTGGTGGGCGGCGAAGGTCACGCCTTGCCGCAGAAAGTGGTAGCCGCGGTTGATGTATCAGACACCGAGCCTTCGAACAACGAACTCAATGACCGGATCATCCTGCAGGCTTCCGGCCTGGCGCTGCAGTGCAATGCCGAGTTGCATCTGCTGTACGCGTGTGACATTTCGGCCGCGTTTCTGGCGGATATGGGCGGCGGTCTGACGCTCGCGGAGCTGACCAGGGAATTGCGCGCTGACCTGGAAAAGTCCTTTCTAAAACTGGCCGCTCGGTTCGGTGTGCCCTCTGAGTGTCGGCATTTCATCATGGGGCATCCTGTCGCGGTGCTGAGTGAGTTCGCCCACGAGCATCAAATGGATGTGATCGTGATGGGCAGAGCTCAATACCGTGGCCTGGAGCGGCTGCTTGGCAGCACAACCGAACATATTCTGTATCAGGTGCCTTGCAGCATTCTGGCGGTCTAAGGGCGGGCTGCTGGCAAACGAACGCCCGTTTTTGGGGCTCCCGCCCCAGGGAGGTTTTCAAATGGCTAGTCCTTCATTGCAAACCATCTTGCATGACCGGGTTGATGCCGGCCGAAGCCTGGTGGAGCCATTGCTTAAATACGCAAAAAGAGCCGATGTCATCGTTCTCGCCTTACCCCGTGGCGGTGTTCCGGTTGCCTATGAAGTGGCCACGGCCCTGGAGGTTCGCCTGGACCTGATGCTGGTGCGCAAACTGGGGGTGCCATCTCATCAGGAGTTCGCCATGGGCGCGATTGCCAGTGGCGGCATACAAATCGTCAATGACGATGCGTTGCGGGGGAATGGTATCGATCAACGCACGCTTGATCGCGTGGTAGCAAAGGAAACGCAGGAATTGTTGCGTCGCGAGCGGGTATACCGTGCATCGCGCGCACCTGTGGCGCTCAAGGATCAGGTGGTGATCTTGATCGATGATGGCCTGGCGACAGGTGCCACGATGATGGCCGCGATACAGGCTGTGCGCCTGCAAGCGCCGTCTCGCATCGTCGTTGCCGTGCCGGTGGCACCTATAGAGACGGCAGAGGCGCTACGCGACGAAGTGGACGAGCTGATTTGCCCGCTGATCCCCGATTGGATGGTTTCGATCGGCCATTGGTATATGGACTTTTCTCAGACATCCGACGAAGAAGTCATCGATCTCCTGCACCGGGCGTGGCAAAGAGAGTCCGCTTCGGGCGACTCATTTCAGAACGGTGCCGGTATTTGAGCCGTTGCCTGGTGTGGAATACGCGTCAGGCCTTCAAGTAATCCTGACGTTCACGAATTGCCACGGATCGGATTCATCGGTCTGCTCGGGCATCAGTGAGTGACGTCCGGCAAGGGGCGTCCAGTCGGAATAAATGCCTTCTACATTGCCCAGGTAGGGCATGCAGATCTGCAGAATCTCCCTGAAGGGCAATTCATCCGGTTCGACGATGCCGCGTTGAGGATTGCGAATAGCCCAGATCACACCGGCCAGCACTCCCGCCGTCACTTGCAGGCTGGTGGCGCTGTTATGGGGGCACAGTGCCCGGGCTTGCTGGATCGATAAGCGCGAGCCATACCAATAGCTGTTCCTGGCATGCCCCATCAGCAGCACGCCGAGTTCGTCATTGCCGCCAAGAATTTCGTCATCAAGCAAACGCTGGCCGCTCTGGGGTTTCCAGTTGCGCTCAGCGAGTTCATACATCGATAGCAGGGCATCGTCACAGGGCCGATAAGCGTAGTGGACGGTCGGCCGATAAATCGGTTGCCGACCCTGGCCAAGCGTCAGGTAATCGGCAATCGACAGCGCTTCGTTGTGAGTCACGAGCAGCCCATGGGTTGGCCCCGTCGAGGGTGTCCAGGTGCGAACCCGCATGGAGGCACCGGGGCGTTGCAGATAGATCCCGGCCTGGCATCCGAAGGCGTGGTAATAGCCATCCTCGGGAAGCACTTTCTCATGGCTGCCCCAACCCAGTTCCGCCGGTTGGCTGCCTTCACTGATGAAACCGTCCACTGACCAAGTGTTGACGAACTCATCGGCGATTTTGTGTTGCGATGAATACTGCGAATCGCGCTCGGCAATGTGGATGCAGCGGATGTTCAGTCGGCTGGCCAGTTGCGCCCATTCTTCGCGAGTCGCGGGCAGGGGCGTTGTGTCACCCAAATCCTCAGCGAGGTCGACCAGTGCCTGTTTGACCAAGTGGGACACCAGCCCCGGATTGGCACCGTGAGTCAAAATGGCGGTGGACAGACCTTGCGCGCTTTCACCCCGAAGCTGAAGTGCCGCTTCCCTCAATGCATAGTTGGATCGTTCGGACAGGGATTTGTCGGGGTCGGTGTAACCGCCTTCCCACGGCTCGATACAGGTGTCCAGATACAGCACGCCTTTACGCTGGGCGAACTGAATCAGGGACAGGCTCGATACCCCTACCGAGAGGTTGAGCAGGAAATCGCCAGCGCTCAAAAGAGGGTCCAGCACCGCCTCGTAATTGCTCCGGTCCAGTTGCTCGGCTTTGTGGGTGACGCCGAATTCCTTCGCGATTAAACGACCATCTTCATCGGGACTGAGGATCAACAGTCGCTGCGGTTCAAGCTCAAGATGGCGCAACAGCAGCGGGAGTACGCCTTTTCCGATAGAGCCAGAGCCGATCATCACTAACCTGGCATTAAAGGGTTGAATGACATGCTCAAGTTCTGACATTCGATAGCCTCCACCGCCTGACCGCGCGTTTGCCGTCAATGGCCTGTCGATAACCACGACGCTCTCAACTAGAGACTGCAACGCTCACTTAAAACTCAAAAAAGTTTTCGCACATTTCACAATGGACCTATCAGGCTCATGGAGAGCCCAGAAAAACCTCATGGAAATGAGGCAAACTGCTGGCCCCCCGATCTCCGCTTCGTTGTCAAACTCGCTTTCTTTTCAAAAGGTTAGGCATTGGCGATATGCGGACTTTGGTATGGATGGCTGCAACGTTGGTCCTGGCGGCGGTCTCGTTTGAGGCTCAGGCCAAGGACCTGAGCAAGAACAGTCGTTTCGTCTGCAGTTGGGGCTCGGACATCGCCGCAGACGCGCAAGCGTCGAAGCTTTCCGGATTCACGCTTTACGGGGCACGCAAGAAACTTCAATCGCGAAAATTCCCCCGGCCGTGGATGCGCATGACGGCCATGGGAATTACCGAACAAACCTATAACAGTCCCTCGCGTCTCAAGCCTGCTGGTATCAAGCAAACGTATTACGAGCAATGCATCCGGCATGAGTTGGCCCGACGCTAGGGTCTGGGCTCCTCAACTGAAACGGTCGGAGCGCACGATCAGAAGTTGATCGAGGCACTCAGTCGCGCAGTCAGTGGCGCGCCCTGGAACACGTAGCCATCGCCCATGTATTCACCGGCGTCACGCCAGTAGCGTTTATCGAACAGGTTGTCCACGGTCAGCCGGAACACGGTGTCGTAACCGTCGATGCGAGTGCTGTAGCGGCTGCCGATGTTGAAGATGGCATAGGCGCCAGTCTGCACTTCGCCCTGGCGGTTGGCGTACTTGCTGCCGCTGTATTGCACTCCGCCGAGTAGCGCCAGGCCGTCGAACCAGGGCAGGGCATAGTCGCCGTAGAGGTTGGCGCGCAGGGTCGGTACGTTGATTGCCTGGTGGCCCTCATAAGCTGGCGTGCCGCTGTCGGTGACGCGCGCGCGGATCGCCGCGACACTGGCGCTAATCTGCAGGCGCTGACTGGCCCAGCCATTGGCCGAGAGCTCCAGCCCGGTGTTTTTCTGCTCTCCCTGTTGGGTGAACGTGAACGTGCCGTCGTCATTCGGTCGCGAGTACTGATAATCCTGACGAATCTGGAACAGCGCCGCAGCCAGGCTGATGCGCTGCCAGTCGTACTTGATACCGGCCTCGATTTGTCGCGATACGGTGGGCGCGAGAATTTCATAGGCATTGGTGGTGAACCACGCCGCTTCGCCGCCCAAGGACAGGCCCTTGCTGTAGCGGGTGTACAGCGACAGGTTTTGCACCGGCTTATAGATCAGCGCGGCCTGGGGCAGGAACTCATAGCGTTGCGTGTGCCGGGTGGTGTCGCCCTGGCTGTCGAAGGTCTCTTCATCCAGGCGCACTTCGCGTCCGCCGAGCACTGCCTGCCATTGCTCGTTGAAGCTGATCCGGTCATTGAAGAACAGCCCGTACTGACGGCTGTCCAGGCGTCGGTAGGAGTCGTTGAGCGGGCCTTCGTAGCGGGCAAAATCAGCCGGTTCGCTGTTGATGTTGGCGCTGCCGATCATCTGGTTGATGGCATCGCGTTTGTCCACTACGCGGCGGAACGCGCTGGTCCCGACGCTCAATTCGTGGCCCAGGCTGCCGGTTTCGAAGCGGCCGCTGAGGGCAGCCTGCACTTCGTCGTTGCGGCGGGTATCGTCTGGGCTGCGGAAATCGTAAATGTCGTAGTTGCCCTCGGGGCTGAAGTAGTTCGGCACCGCCGCGCTGGCGCAACTGGCAGAGCCGTAGCAGCCCCAGGCGAACGAGCTGTAGTCATCGATCACCACCCGGCTGCGCGAAGCGCTGAGGTTGCCTTTCCATTGGTCGCTGAAGCGGTATTCGAAGTTGCCGTTGAGGTTCAGCGCATCGGTGGTGACTGGCTTCGAACCGCTCTGGTGAGCCAGGAGCTTTTTCGGCGAGGCGTGGTGCGGCAGGCTGGAACCGCCGAGCAATTGATAACCCGGTGCTGAGCGCTGTTCCTTGGTCTGGTACTCGGCATCCAGTTGCAGCAGCGCATCAGGGCTGATGTTCCAGTCGAAGGCCAGCGAGGCAAAATCGCGCTGGCCATTGGTGTGTTCGACGTAGGAATGGATGTCTTCGTGGGCCAGGTTGGCGCGCAGGCCGAACTGCTGTTCGCTGCCGAACCAGCCACCGACATCGGTGGCCAGGTAACCGCTGCCGCGATCGTCGGTGGAGACGGTGACCGAACGCACATCGGCAGGCCGCTTGGTCACGTAGTTGACCAGCCCGCCAGGCTCGCTGACACCGCTTTGCAGACCGGAAAGGCCCTTGAGCAACTCCACCTGCTGTTTGTTCTCCAGCCCGACATTCTGCTCGCCGGTGATGGTGCGGCCGTTGATTTTGTAGCTGCTGGCGGAATTGAGGGAGAAACCGCGCACGACGAAGTTTTCGTAGTAGCCGACCGGCGCATAGCTTTCACCCACCGAAGCGTCGTTGCGCAGTACTTCGCTGAGCAGGCGCGCCTGCTGATCCTTGATCAAGGCTTCATTGACTACCGAAATCGAGGCCGGCGTATCAAGCAAAGGCGCCGCTTCGAAACCACCGACTGAAGCGCTTTCGGCGTGATAACCGGAGGTGTCTTCACCGGTGACAGTCACCGCCGGTAGTTCGGTCGCGGCGGCCCAGGCCGAAGGCACGGCGCTGGACAGCAGTAGGCCCAGACTCAGGTTCAGGGGATTGAGCGCGAACCGCGGGGCGGCCACTCCCTTGGGGGAGGTCCGGTAAAGCATATGCATGAAAATTCCTCGACGACTGTTCGCGGCCCACTGTTGAAGCGGGGCATCATACAAGAGGATATCGTCGCAGCGATCGAGAAATGAAAGTATCAGCGCGACGCGTGAACGCCGCGAACCCTGTAGGAGCCCGGCTTGCCGGCGAAGGCGATTTCATTGGCGCTGCAGGATGTGAGGCCGCTTTCGCTGGCAAGCCAGCTCCTACAATTTTGTGAACGCCGCGAACCCTGTAGGAGCCCGGCTTGCCGGCGAAGGCGATTTCATCGGCGCTGCAGGATGTGAGGCCGCTTTCGCTGGCAAGCCAACTCCTACAATTTTGTGAACGCCGCGAACCCTGTAGGAGCCCGGCTTGCCGGCGAAGGCGATTTCATCGGCGCTGCATGATGTGAGGTTGTCTTCGCTGGCACGCCAGCTCCTACAATTTTGTGAACGCCGCGAACCCTGTAGGAGCCCGGCTTGCCGGCGAAGGCGATTTCCTCGGCACTGCATGACGTGAGGTCGCCTTCGCTGGCAAGCCAGCTCCTACAATTTT
Source organism: Pseudomonas sp. PGPR40 (assembly GCF_022014505.1). Lineage (NCBI taxonomy): Bacteria > Pseudomonadati > Pseudomonadota > Gammaproteobacteria > Pseudomonadales > Pseudomonadaceae > Pseudomonas > Pseudomonas sp. PGPR40. The sequence continues at coordinate 96,863 of NZ_JAKLSP010000001.1, forward strand.
GTGAACGCCGCGAACCCTGTAGGAGCCCGGCTTGCCGGCGAAGGCGATTTCCTCGGCGCTGCATGACGTGAGGTCACCTTCGCTGGCAAGCCAGCTCCTACAATTTTGTGAACGCCGCGAACCCTGTAGGAGCCCGGCTTGCCGGCGAAGGCGATTTCCTCGGCGCTGCATGATGTGAGGCCGTCTTCGCTGGCAAGCCAGCTCCTACACCGGGAACCTGCATGCAGTCATGCGTTGTCCGGCCCCTGGCGAAACCGTTGCTCAATGGCCTGCGCAAACGGATAGAACGAGAACCACGGTTTGGCTTCGTCGATTACCCGCTGAAATGACGGCCTCTGTACCAATCTGTCGAAATAGGCGTTCAAGTGTGGGTGGTCGTCAGGGAACGGTACAAGTGTGCGGGCATAGAAAAGTGCCGGGGCAGCGGCGCAATCGGCCATGCTGAAGTCCGGGCTGGCCACCCAGATTCTGGATGCCATGCGGTGCTCGAGCATGCCGTACGCCGTCTCCAGGGTGGATCGCTCTCTGGTCAGATCACCGTTGGTCGCGTGTAGCCGATCGCTGACAATCCGTTGCATCGGCACTTGTACATAATGGTCGAAAAACCGATCCCATAACCGGACTTCCAGCGCGATCTCCCAATCGTCTGGAACGAGCCTGTGCGTGCCGGGATACCGTCGATCCAGGTACTCGATGATGATGCTGGATTCGGGCAGATCAGATTGTTGAGCATGGTCGCGAAGAATCGGGAACTTTCCGATTGGCCACAATGCCTGAAGTTCTGCGCTGTCGGCAGCGTCCGCGAGATCGATGATCCTTCTCTCGAATTCGGTCCCGTTTTCGTAGAGCGCGATGAGTACTTTGTGGCAGAACGACGCCAGCGGATGGTAGTAAAGCGTCAGCGACATTTTTCAACTCCTCGTTTGGCATGAGGGGTGGGGCGGGCAATGAAACAACCGCAGGGCGTGTCGGCGAAGCGTCAGGATCGCCACTTTCAAGCCTGCGGGCTTGCAGATGGAAGAATCCCTGCTTAACTGTGAACCGTTGGTCTGGTTGTGACTTGTTAGTCATGGTATTCATCTTAGCGCCCTTGTACCGTTGTCGCTGGCTCGTGCTGTCAGGCGAGTCGAAGGAAGCCGGAGAGTCAACCACGCTGTGCGCCTGGTCCAATTTGTTCAAGGAAGAGAATGACATGATGCTGAAAACTGCGATCGTCGAGATTGGTAAGAAGTACAAGGTTTATACCGAGCATTATCTCAACGCCACCGCTGACAAGACCATTATTCTGGTCAACGGCTCACTGGCAACGACGGCATCCTTTGCTCAAACGGTGCGTTACCTGCGGCCACGCTTCAATGTGGTCCTCTACGATCAGCCCTACGCCGGTCAATCGAAACAACACAACCAGCATGACCAACCGATCCGCAAGGAAGACGAGGCCGCGATATTGCTGGAGTTGATCGAGCACTTTCGCGCGCAGCATGTGCTGTCCTTTTCCTGGGGCGGGGCGGCGACCTTATTGGCACTGGCGCAGCGGCCGCAGCGAATCGAAAAGGCGGTCATCAGTTCATTCGCCGCGCGAATCAACACGCCGATGCGCGATTATCTCGAGAGCGGCCGGCATTTTCTCCACGCGTGCGACCGGCGAAATGTCGGGCGCTTGATCAACAGCACCATCGGCAAGCACTTGCCGTCGCTGTTCAAGCGTTTCAATGAACGCCATGTCAGCAGCCTGGACGAACACGAATACCGGCAGATGCATTTTCACGTCAATGAGGTGCTGACCCAAGACACTCACTGCTACGTTTCCTGTGCCGATGCCATCGAAGTTCCAGTGCTGTTTATCAACGGCGAACGGGACGAGTACACCTCGGCGGAAGACGCCCGTCTTTTTGCAGCGCATTCCCGTCAGGCTCAGTTTCAGACCATCAAAAACGCCGGGCACTTCCTTGATATGGAACACCCGACGGCCTGGAATGACACCCAGCAGGCCTTGCTGGGCTTTCTGCAACCGGTCGCCAAAATACCGAGCCAGCCCCGTGACCTGACATTCAGTAGCAAAGCGTCAGTGATTCCGCCCCTTCAGTCAGCTAACTGGGTGCGGCTTTAACTGGCGCAGCAACTCGATCTGATCTGCCGGGACCAAGGTGCGCAAAGCTTTGTAAAGTGCGCGGGTTTCAAGCAGGTTCCAGACGCGCAGCATGGTTTCCAGAGCGTCCAGTGGCTTGCTGATGAAGTCTTTGGCGCCCAGCGCCAGCGCGCGCAGCCGAGTATCGCGGGTGGCGTCGGCGGTGAGCACGAGGATTGGCAGGTATTCGCCGGCCGGGATGCGCCGGTTGAGTTGTTCCAGTACGGCAAAGCCATCGAACTCCGGCATGTGCAGGTCGAGAATCACCAGGTCAGGCTCGAAGCTGTTGAACAGGTCCAGGGTTCGCAGCGGCTGAGTGCTACTCAGTACGTTGGTCAGCCCTTCGCGGACAAGCAATTGCTCCATCAAGTCGAGGTTGGGCCGTTGGTCGTCGATGATCAGAATACGCAGGTCGGTGTTCACGCGGGCTCCGGTAGATGCTGGTCAAGATGGGCGAGGAATGAAGGAATGTTAATCGGCTTGGTCAGCACGGCGGTCGCGCCCGCTTCCAGCAAGGCCAGATGAGTGAGGTCGCTGGCATCGGCGGTGATCATCAGCACTGGAATGGCACGGGTGATGGAAGATTGGCGCAGGCGTTGCAGAACATTGAAGCCATCTACGTCCGGCAGCGCCACATCCAGCAAAATCAGCTGCGGTGCATGTTGACGGGCCAGGTCCAGGCCCATCTGCCCCTGCATGCTTGAGAGCAATTGGATGTGCGGTCGCCGTTGCAGCAGGGTTTCGATCAGGGCCAGGCTCGAGAGATTGTCTTCGATGCACAGCACTTTGCCCTGGTAATCGGGAACGGTGAGGGCGGCGGTGACCGTTGGGTGGCTGATTCGTGCAACAGGTGGCTCGGCGGCTGGCTGCAGGCGCTCGAAGGGCAGCTCCAGGGTGAAACTGGAGCCTGCGCCGGGCTGGCTTCGGACGGTCAGGCTGCCATTCATCATTTCCAGCAGACTCTTGCTCAAGGCCAGGCCCAGGCCGGTGCCTTCCACGTTCGGATCGGTCTCCAGGCGCTCGAACGGCTTGAACAGTTGATCCAGTCGATCGGCCGCAATGCCCTTGCCGGTATCGCAGACCGACACGGCAATTCGCTGTTGATGAACATTGACCTCGATGTGCACCTGACCCTGGGGCCGGTTGTATTTGATCGCGTTGGACAACAGATTCAGCAGCACCTGAACCAAGCGTTGCCGATCGGCGACGATCCCGCTGTCGGCGGCCAGCATCGGCAGTTCAACCAGCTGAATGCCCGCGTCGCAAGCCATGGGGGACACCAGCGTCAGGGCTTCTTGCAGCACCACCGCCAGGGGCACCGCTTCGACATTCAGTGGCAGGCGCCCGGCTTCGATCTTGGCGATGTCCAGCACTTCGTTGATCAGGGTCAGCAGGTGTTGTCCGGCCCGCAGAATATGACCGATCTGTGCCCGCTGCCCCTTGGGCGAGTCCATGTCCAGTAATTGTGCGAAGCCGAGAATGGAGTTGAGCGGGGTGCGCAGTTCGTGGCTCATGCGTGACAGGAATTCGCTTTTGGCACGGCTGGCGCGTTCGGCTTCTTCGCGTGCGGTACTCAGCGCGATCTCGGCGGCACGGCGGTCGGTGATGTCGCGGGTGATCTTGGAGAACCCGCGCAGGGCGCCACTGTTGTCATATTGCGCAGTAATCACCACGCTGGCCCAGAAGCGGCTGCCATCCTTGCGACAACGCCAGGCCTCTTCCATGTAATGACCATCGCGAGTGGCCTCGCGTAGCGCCATCTCTGGATGCTGCGGGCACTCTTGCGACAGATAAAACACCGAGAAATGCTGGCCGACGATTTCTTGCTCGGTGTAACCCTTGATCCGTTCGGCGCCCGCATTCCAACTGGTGACGAAGCCCTGTGTATCGAGGGCGAAAATACCGTAGTCCTTCACCCCATCGATGATCAGCCGCAAGCGTTCTTCGTTGTCGCGCAAGGCCCGTTCACGTTCGGCCAGCAACAACCCGGCCTCGACCAGGCGTGTGCCCAACTGACCAATCTCATCCTTCTCTGGCGGTTGCGGCAACAACGGCTGACCGAGTGCCAGCCGTTGTGCGTTGCCCTGGACCTGTTTGACCCGGGCGACGATGCCCTTGGACAGGAACAGCACCGCCACAATGGCGCCAAACAGCCCGCAAGCCGCGGCCAGCAGGGTGGAGAACAACAAGCGTTGTCGAGTGGAAGCGGCAGCCGCGGTACGCTCGGCCAGCAGCGTGTCTTCAAGCGTGCGCATGGCGCTGATGCGTTCGCGCAATTCGTCGAGGATGTACTTGTTGTTGATCAGGATGGTGGTGATCGACTCGGGTGTGGCGCTGCGATCATCGAGCAGTTCAACCAGGCCCTGGACCTTGGTGTCGATCAGCGGCGTGATCGCCTCCAGATGTTTGCGCACCCGCTCATCGCGAACGTTGCTGTCGAGCCGGCGCAGGGCCGATTCGATCAAGGGTTTGGCTTTCCGATACCCCGGCAGGAAGTCTTCGCGGCGGGTCAGCAGATAACCGCGGACGCTGGCGGCGGCCTCGGCGAGCAAGGTGTGCACGGCCTGAATATCGCCTTGCACCAGCAGCACACGGCGCACGTCCTCTTCCGCGCGTGCCGTCTGGCGTTCGGTGGTGTAGATCAGCACCAGCGAGAGCAACAGAATCACCAGCGGCAGGGAAATCACCACGAGGGCTTTGCCACGTAACGGCAGATCGGCCCAACGGCGAGCGTTTGAAACGTTCATGACTGGCTCACCAGCCCCAAGGCGATGCCACGGACAGCGGCCTGGGTTCGGTCGGCGGCGCCGAGTTTACCGATAACCCGTTCCACATGGGCCTTGGCTGTGCCCGTGGTGATGCCGAGTTCTTCGCCGATTTCACGATTGCTGCAACCGCCGGCTACAAGCCCGAGGACTTGGCGTTCCCGGGCGGTCAGGGTTTCGGCAGGCGCGGCACCACTGGCGTTGCGCTCGGTCATGCGCCGCAGCAGACGGGCGCTGACCGTGCTATTGAGGGCTTCCTCGCCCGCGGCGACGCGTTGCAGGGCATTGATCACTTCATCGCGGCTGGCGTCTTTGAGCAGGTAGCCCACGGCGCCGGCATTCATCGCCGCTTCCAGGTGATCCGGGCTGTCGTCCATGGTGAAGATCACCACTTTCAGGGCCGGCAGGCGCTGCTGCAGAATTCGCGCCGCACCCAGCCCGTTGAGCACGGGCATGCGAATGTCGAGGATGACGATGTCGGGCAGCAGGCGCTCGCACACGTCCACCGCTTCCTGGCCATCGCGGGCCTGGCCAACCACTTCGAACTGTGGATGACCCGCCAGCAGCGCGACGAAACCGGTTCGGGTGACCTCATGATCGTCCGCCAGAACCAGACGTAAAACTTCAGTCATTGAACTGTTCCATTGAGGTCGGCGGGCACAGTGGCGCGCAGTTGCGTTCCGCCATGCGCATGGCTGACGCAGGAGAAATCACCGCCCAGCAGGCTCGCGCGTTCTCGCATCGCAGCAAGCCCCAAATGCCGGGTGCCGCAGGTGTCGAGCCGTTGTTCCATGGCAAAGCCTTTGCCATTATCGTCCACTCGTAGCGAGGCTTGCCCTTCGAGCAATTCCAGCGCCAGGACGACGTGACTGGCCTGCGCATGCTTGAGAATGTTGTTGATGCCTTCCTGGGCAATCCGGAACAGGGCGATCTCCACCTGGCTGGGCAAGCGTGCTTCGCAACGCGCAGTCCAGTTCACTTTGATTCCGGCGTCGCGCAGGCGATCCGCTTCTTTGTCGACCGCCTTCAGCAAGCCAAAATCATCGAGCACGGTCGGACGCAGGCCACTGATCAGTTGTCGGCCTTCACCGACACAATGCTGGGCTAACGCAAGAATCGTTTGTAAGTCCGCGCCGAGTTCGTCCGGCAGTGGCGGGCAGCGACCGGCAAAACCTTGCAGGCGCTGATGCAGCCCGGCGAGGGTTTGCGCCAGGCCGTCGTGCAGGTCGTAGGCCATGCGTTTGCGTTCGTCTTCCTGTGCCCTGAACAGCCGATGCACCAGATCGGACATGGTGCGTTCACGCGCAACCAAGGCATCCAGCAACCGCTGGTTTTCCAGGTGCGCGGCCAGCAGGGTGGCGAGCAATTGCAGGGATTCGAGGTCCTCGGTGTCCGGTGCACTGATGCTGACGCTGTTGGCCAGCACCAACGCACCGAAGGCAGCGCCATCGCCACCGCGCAAAGGCACACGCAGCACATTGGGCAGGACCGCGTTCGGCTGCTCCTGCCATTGCGCAGTGCGCATCGCGGTATCGGCGAGGCGTTCGAGGCTGTGTAAACGATCACGGCTACCGTGACTGGCGGTGGTCCTGACTTGCGCATCCACGTTCCATTCCAGCAATAGCGCATGGTCCATCGCCAGGAAGGCACAAGCTCGTTGCAGCACGCGTTGACGCATTGCCTCCGGGGGCAGTTGCGTCAATTCCTGGCCGGTATCCACCAGCAACCGCAGCCGCGCCGCGCGACTTTGCGACTGCCGATATTGGGTGCGAATGGCCAGGGCGCTACCGGGGTCATGATCAGGGTTTTGCATGGGACGGGTTCCGGCGCAGGCACGCCCGTTCGGGCAGGGGCGTTATTAGACCTTGTTAACAGGGCAGGGCGCCATCTGCCGAATGGCATAGGCAAATGACTCCGGTTGGCCGATGGCGGGTGGCGTTCCGACCGGCACAGTGTGCCCATCGACCACCATTGGAGTATCGCAATGAAATTCAAGACCTCGGCCATCGCCCTGTTTTTCGCCCTCACCGCCCCGTTGGCCCAGGCGTTGGAAGCAGTGCCTTACGTTTACAGCAGCGTGGCCGAACAGCCAGCTAACGTAAAGGATCGCGAAATCGCCGCACTGTTCGATCAATGGAATAGTGCGTTGAAGAGCGGCAATGTTCAGAGCGTGGTCGACCTGTACGCGCCGAACGCCGTGCTGCAGCCGACGGTTTCCAATAAGGTGCGCACCACGCCGGCTCAGATCAAGGACTACTTCGATCACTTCATGGCGCTCAAGCCGGTGGGCCAGATCAACTTCCGTGAGATCCGTCCATTGGGCGCTAACGTGGCCATGGACAGCGGCGTCTACACCTTTTTCCTGACCGAGGCCGATGGCAAAACCCGCCAGGTGCAGGCGCGCTATACCTTCGTCTATGAGCAGGTTGGCGGTCAGTGGAAGATCCTTAATCACCACTCTTCGGCGATGCCGCAACCGCAGGTGCTGCACGCCGGGAAGTAACTACGTCTTCGACGCTTGATCGTGGTTAAGCACAATCCCTGTGGGAGCGGGCTTGCTCGCGAAGAGGGCGGCACACACAACATTGATGTGGCCTGATACACCGCTTTCGCGAGCAAGCCCGCTCCCACAGGTTCCGCGCCTGACTGGCATTACCGACATGGCCCACCTTGAAGTGGGCCGTGTGCGTTGTGCTCAATTCAACGCCAAGTCGTCCACAGGCTGCTGCCCGCGGGCCTGGGCGGCGCGTTGCAACTGGCTGGCGATCAGGGTGTTTTTCAGCAGATAGGCAATAGTCATCGGCCCGACGCCACCGGGAACCGGTGTGATCGCACGGGCGACGGTGCGGGCGCTGGCGTAGTCGACATCGCCTACCAGACGTTCGCCGGACTCGTCGGCGATGCGGTTGATGCCGACATCGATCACCACTGCGCCGGGCTTGAGCCAACTGGCGTCGATCAACCCCGGTCGACCCACTGCAGCGACCACGATATCCGCCAACCGGCACAACGCCGAGGCATCGACGCTGCGCGAGTGCACCACGCTGACCGAGCAGTCGGCCTGCAATAGCAAGGTCGCCATCGGTTTGCCGACAATGTTCGAGCGGCCGATGACTACCGCGTGCAAGCCGCTCAAGTCATCACCGCAGGTCTCGTGCAGCAGACGCATGCAGCCGCTGGGCGTGCAGGGGGTCAGTACCTCCATGCCTTGCACCAGCCCACCGACGTTTTCCCGATGAAAACCGTCCACGTCCTTGATTGGGTCGATGGCATGGATCACCGCCTGTTCATCGATAGCGTTCGGCAAGGGCAGTTGCACCAGGATGCCGTTCACCGTGGCGTCGGCGTTGAGTTGCGCAATCAGTTCCAGAACCTGGGCCTGGTTGGCGGTTTCCGGCAGGCGGTATTCAAGGGAGCGGATGCCGACTTCCTTGGCGCGCAGCAGTTTATTGCGCACATACACGTGGCTGGCCGGGTCGTCACCGACTAACACGACCGCCAAGGCGGGATAGATCTGCTGGCCGGCCAGGGCCAGAACCTCTTCCCGGACCTCGTCGAGGACCTTGGCTGAAATGGCTTTGCCATCGATATCGCGGGCAAGTGATGGGGTACTGCTGATCAAATGCGTCACCGTCGTCATTGAAAGAGCAGGGCGCAGGTTACCAGTCGATGACTACCCTGTACCACCCGCAGCAGATGGGCAGGATGTTATTAATGTCGTCGAACCCGTAGAAGCCCGGCTTGCCGGCGAAGGCGATTTCATGGGCACTGCCTGACGTGAGGCCGTTTTCGCTGGCAAGTCGGAACGCCGCATCGCAGCTCCTACAGGGATCGCATTCGATCTTTCTCAGACGTTTTTTTCCGACTCATGATCAGGCTCAACAGCACTGACGTCAGAATGATCCCGCCGACAACGGTCAGCGACCATTCAACCGGCATGTGAAACCACGGCATCAGCGTCATCTTGGCGCCGATGAACACCAGCACGATCGCCAAGCCGTATTTGAGCAGGTGGAAACGATCAGCCATGTCGGCCAGCAGGAAATACAGCGCCCGCAGGCCCATGATCGCGAAGATGTTTGATGTGAACACAATGTACGGATCGGTGGTGACGGCGAAGATCGCCGGGATGCTGTCGACCGCAAACATCAAGTCACTGGTCTCGATCAGCACCAGCACCAGAAACATCGGCGTCGCCCAGTACCGACCGTCTTGCACCACAAAAAAACGCTCGCCATGAAACCCGTCGGTGACACGCAGATGACCGTGCATCCAACGCAATAAGGGGTTTTTATCGAGGTCAGGCCGCTGATGGGCGAATGCCAGCATCTTGAACCCGGTGATGATCAGGAACACACCGAACGCATACAGCAGCCATGCGAACTGCGACACCAGCCACACGCCGGCGAAAATCATCGCCGCACGCATCACGATTGCCCCGAGCACGCCATATAACAACATCCGGCGCTGCAACTCCGGCGGCACGGCGAAGTAGCCGAAAATCATCACGAAGACGAACATGTTGTCGATCGACAGCGACTGCTCAATCAAATAGCCCGTGAGAAATTCCAGCGTTTTGCGCTGGGCGATCTCGCGCCCGAATTCGCCATTCAAGTACCACCAGAGCAATCCCGCGAAGGCCAGCGCCAGCGCGCACCAGGCAATCACCCAGCACGACGCTTCGCGCACCGATACCCTATGCGCCTTGCGCCCGCCAAAGACAAACAGATCCATGGCCAGCATGGCGATGATGAAGAAGATGAAGGCGACCCACATCCAGAGTTCGCCGATGTTCATGGGCTGCATGTCGCTCTCCCTGCGGGGTCTTGTTCTGGAGCCGACGGGTTCATGCTAGCGGGGAGACTAGGGTGAAGAAAAATCGATTATTCTTCACCGACAATTCGTAATTTACGAAGTGTTGCTGACAAATCCTCAGCAAAGCTCTCAATGCATCTTGCTGTGATCCTGCATGCCGAGCGCCCGCGCCTCGGCGTCAATCTTGATCGTCTCCTTTTCGCCTTTGGCGTTTTCCACGGTCAGGATCAGGGGCACTTTATCGCCTTCCTTAACCTGGGCCGTCAGGTCCATCAACATGATGTGGTAGCCATGGGGATCGAAGCTCACCGGTTTGCCGGCCGGCAGCGCGACGGATTCGACCTGGCTCATGCTCATCACATCGTTGTTCATGCTGGATTGGTGAACTTGCACGATGTTCGCTACCGGCGACTGCACACTGAGCAGTTTGCTGTCGCTGTCGGCCTGCAGGGTCATGAAGGCACCGGTCGAATGCTGACCGGCTACCGTTGCACGAACCCAGGCGTCGTTCACCTGGGTTTGAGCGGATACTTGCCAGGCCGCACCAATCAGGGAAAGGGCCAAGACCAGCTGTTTAAACGAAGTCATCAACAGACCTCCATGACGGTGAGCAGGTCTTCTGCACACTCTTGAGCGGTAAGGGACGCGGACAGCCCCAGGCGCAAAGTGCCTCGGGAGTCGAAAACGAAGCTGGTCGCGGTATGAGAGAGGGTATAGGTCGAGCCGCTCGGGACCTTTTCATAGAACACGCCGAACTCCTTGGCGGTGGCGGCGGTTTCTTCCAGCGTGCCGTACAGCGCCTCGAAACTCGGATCGAACGTCTTCACGTAAGCATCGAGCATTTGCGGCGTATCGCGCTCGGGGTCCAGGGTGATGAAGATCACTTGCAGGCGCTCACCATCGCGGCCCATCAGTTTTTTCGCCTGCGCCGCACGGGCCAGCGTCGTCGGGCAGACCGCCGGGCACTGGGTGAAACCGAAGAAGATCATCGGCATCAGGCCACGGTAGCTGCCGAGCATCCGATACTCGCCCTGCGCGTCCTTGAGCTTGAAGGTACGCCCCATGATCTTGTCGCTGAGGTCCTTGCCGTACTTGAACGACAGCTTGCTGCTGTCATCGCAGCCGGCGAGCAGGCCAAGGCTCAGCAGGCTCATGCCGCGCAGGACCGTGCGACGGGTATACAACGTACTCATGGAAAAAAGCATCCTGTGTAGCGACCGGGAATCTACAGTGCTGATCAATCGATGAAAAAAAGCGCAGGGATGTTAACAAACTGTTGCCCTGTGGCGCTCAATCGATGGCCAACCGGCATGCGCCAAAAGGTCGCGGCCTCAGGATAGATGAAAGTACAAATGACTCATGTAGGGATACAGCCAAAGCAAGCACCGAGAACCTGTGGCGAAGGGAGCTTGCCCCCGATGCCAGTCAATTAAGCAAATCCCCTGTAGGAGCGAGCTTGCTCGCGAAGAGGGCAGTACAGTCAACATTGATGTCGCCTGACATACCGCTTCGCGAGCAAGCTCGCTCCTACAGGGTTCCGCGGCTTAATTGCCTGGCATTTGTCGTGAGCGGTATTGACCGCCATATGCACTTTTATAAAGCGCGATGCCATAAAAACGTGCACGTGCATCGAGCGGTGCACTGAGTGTTTGCCATCTGTGAGTGCCCGTAGCTGATCCGCGCAACGGTTTCTGAAACACCGTCTAACCCCTGTAAAACTCGCCTATTTCGCAGTCTCCAGCCTGGTTCCCGACTGTTCAGTCATCAGTTTTACAAACAGGATGAAGTGTCCACCCACCGACTGGCACAAAGACTGCATTCATCCCTTCAGCCATCCTGAAAAAGATGGGCAGCCCACTCGATCAACGAAGATCGACCGGCCGAGCAGGTCGTGGGCAACATCGGTGGATCAGGCGAAGACGCCAGGTCGAACACCGCGAAGAACAGGCAAAGACGCCTGAAACCGAGAGGTTTCAGGCGTTTTTTTTTGCTTTTTTAACCGTGATTGGCTTTGGCTGGGTGCTTACTATGAATTCCAATGTTGCCGCGTTGAACAAACTGCAAACGCTGATCGTGATCGGCAATGGCATGGTCGGCCACCATTGTGTCGAGCAGCTCATCGAGCGCGGCGCCCTCGACCACTATCGGCTGCACGTTTTCAGCGAAGAGCCGATGCGTGCCTATGACCGTGTGCATCTGTCCGAGTATTTCGGCGGTCGCGATGCCGAGTCGCTGGCCCTGGGCGAAGCCTCTCTGTACCAGACACCGGGCGTTACCCTGCATCTGGGCGTACCGGTACTGGAAATCGACCGCAACCGCCGTCAGGTGATCACATCCCAAGGTTGCGTCTCGTACGACAAACTGGTTCTGGCCACCGGGTCTTATCCCTTTGTGCCGCCTATTGAAGGTGCTGAAGGTGACTCGCGCCTGGTCTATCGCACCCTTGAAGACCTCGACGCCATTCGTGCCGCAGCGGCCAATGCCCGGCGTGGCGTGGTGGTCGGCGGTGGTCTGCTCGGTCTGGAAGCCGCCAACGCCCTGAAAAGCCTGGGCCTGGAAGCGCATGTGGTGGAATTTGCCCCGCGCCTGATGCCAGTGCAACTGGACGAGCAGGGTGGCCTGGCGCTGAAGGCGCAGATCGAGCGGCTCGGCGTGGGTGTGCACTTGTCCCGTGGCACGCAGTCGATCAGTGCCGGCGAGCAGTACCGCTACCGGATGAATTTTGCCAATGAAGAATTCCTCGAAGCCGACCTGATCGTGTTCTCCGCCGGCATCCGTGCGCAAGATGCGCTGGGCCGCCAATGTGCGCTGGACATCGGTCCGCGTGGCGGCGTGGTGATCGACGATCAGTACCTGACCAGCGATCCGAACATCTATGCCATCGGCGAGTGCGCCGCCTGGAATGGCAGCCTCTTCGGTCTGGTCGCTCCCGGTTATCAGATGGCCCGTGGCGTCGCGTCGCTGCTGTGCAATCAAGTGGCGGAGCCGTTCCAGGGCGCCGACATGTCGACCAAGCTCAAACTGCTCGGCGTCGATGTTGGCTCCATCGGCGATGCTCACGCCCAGACGCCGGGTGCGCGCAGCTACCAGTTCATCGATGAGGCAACCGCGAGCTATCGCCGCCTGGTGGTGGATGCTGACAGCAAGCGCGTGCTCGGCGCGGTGCTGGTCGGCGACAACAGCTATTACGACACCCTGCTGCAATACATGCAGAACGGCATTGCCTTGCCGTCGGAACCGGCCAGCTTGATCCTGCCTTCGTCCGCCGGCGCGCCAACCCTGGGCCCGGGCGCGTTGCCCGAGTCGGCGACCGTGTGCTCGTGCCATAACGTCACCAAGGGCTCGATCTGCTCGGCCATCGACGGTGGCTGCACCGACTTGGGCCTGCTCAAGTCACAGACCAAGGCTTGCACCGGTTGCGGCGGTTGCGCCGGGCTGCTCAAGCAAGTGTTCGAACATGAATTGATTGCCCGTGGCGTCAGTGTCGACAAGAGCCTGTGCGAACACTTCGCCTACACCCGTCAGGAGCTTTATGCGCTGGTGCGGGTAGAAGGGGTGATCACCTTCGAAGAACTGCTGGCCAAGCACGGCCGTGGCCACACCGGTTGCGACGTGTGCAAACCGGCGGTGGGTTCGATTCTCGCCTCGTGCTGGAACCAGCCGATCATGGACGCCTCGCTGGTGCCGTTGCAGGACACCAACGACACCTTCATGGCCAACATGCAGAAAAACGGCACCTATTCGGTGGTGCCGCGCATCGCCGGGGGCGAGATCACCGCCGACAAGCTGATCGCGATCGGCGTGGTGGCGAAGAAATACGACCTCTACACCAAAATCACCGGCGGCCAGCGCATCGACTTGTTCGGCGCGCAGTTGCATCAGTTGCCGGACATCTGGTCCGAGCTGATCGAGGCGGGGTTCGAAACCGGGCACGCCTATGGCAAATCGACCCGCACGGTGAAGTCTTGCGTCGGCAGCACCTGGTGCCGTTACGGCGTGCAGGACAGCGTGAAAATGGCCCTGACCCTCGAGGACCGCTACAAAGGCCTGCGCTCGCCGCACAAGCTCAAGTTCGCGGTCTCCGGCTGCACCCGTGAATGTGCCGAGGCGCAAAGCAAGGACGTGGGCGTGATCGCCACCGAGAACGGCTGGAACCTCTACGTGGCCGGTAACGGCGGCATGCGCCCACGCCACGCCGAGCTGTTCGCCACCGACCTCGACGATGAAACCCTGATCCGTTACATCGACCGCTTCCTGATGTTCTACATCCGCACCGCCGACAAGCTGCAGCGCACTTCGGTCTGGCGCGAAAGCCTGGAGGGTGGCCTGGATTACCTCAAGGACGTGATCATCAAAGACAGCCTGGGACTTGGCGCGGAACTTGAATCGCAGATGCAACTGGTGGTCAACCGCTACGAATGCGAATGGGCCAACGCCCTCAAAGACCCGGAAAAACTCAAGCGCTTCCGTACCTTCGTCAACGATCAGCGCCCGGACCCGGACATCCATTTTGTTCAGGAACGCGGTCAACGCCGGCCGATCATGGCCGCCGAACTCAACCTTATCCCTGTCACCGAGGAGAATGCCTGATGAGCCAGTCCACTACCCAGCGTGTCGATACCCTTGCAACCGCGGCCAATGCTCAGGCTTGGCAAGCGGTGTGCAGCCAGCAGGATCTGGTCAGCAACTCCGGCGTTGTCGTCTGGCTCGACGGCGCCCAGGTGGCGCTGTTCTACCTGCCGCAGGCCGAGGGTCGCACCCTCTTCGCGATCGACAACCATGATCCACAATCCGGCGCGAACGTCATCGGCCGCGGATTGATCGGCAGCCTCAAGGGCGATCTGGTGGTGGCTTCGCCGATCTACAAGCAGCATTTCCGTCTCGAAGACGGCAGTTGCCTGGAGTACCCGGAGCAGCGCTTGCGGGTCTGGCCGGTGCGCCTGAACGCCGGCATCGTGGAAGTCGCGGCGGCTTGACTGCCGCCCTGAACCGTATCGGAGAACGTTGATGAAGACAGCCGCACAGTTGCTGAAACTCAAAGTCGTGCAAAACCAGCAGGTGCACAGCATCGCACCGGATCAGATGGTCCTCGACGCCCTGAAAATGATGGCCGAGAAGAACGTCGGCGCGTTGCCCGTCATCGAAGACGGGCAGGTGGTCGGCGTCATCAGCGAGCGTGACTATGCGCGCAAGGTGGTTCTGCAGGGCCGCTCTTCGGTCGGTACGCCAGTGCGCGAGATCATGAGCGCGCCGGTGGTGACCGCCGACAGTCAGCAGAGTATCGAGCGTTGCATGGCGGTCATGACCGACAGTCATTTGCGCCATTTGCCGGTGGTGGAGGGCGGCGAGCTGATCGGGCTGTTGTCGATCGGCGATCTGGTCAAGGAGGCCATCGTCGAGCAGGCTGATTTGATTCGGCAGTTGGAGCATTACATTCGCGGGCATTGAGGACGTCGGAATTATTTTCCTCCAGTTCTTGACATGCCTTTCGAACCAGTCCAGAATTGCGTCCATTCCTGCTTAGGGAACACGAAAACCCCTTAGATTTCAAGGGGTTGGAAGCTAGATTAGAATCTTGTTTCCAGATACGAGTTTACACGTTTGATGTTGTGCTACTGACATCAGATGTTTGAGGCCGAGTAGCAAAATGGTTATGCAGTGGATTGCAAATCCACCTACGCCGGTTCGATTCCGACCTCGGCCTCCACTTTAAACGAGCTCCGTAGATCCATGATCTACGGAGCTTTTTTATTTTCGCAGTCCTGCAAGATTTAGTCTTGAAAAGGATCTTTGCGAACTTGCTTCACCGGGGCGGGATGTATATATTTCCCCCTCTGTTGCACAAGCGTCAGAACTGCCAGATCGTTATTGGCCAGTCTTCAGACTGCTTTACCGCGCTACCGCCCGAATGGCGAAACTGGTAGACGCATGGGACTTAAAATCCCCCGCTCGTAAGGGCGTGCCGGTTCGATTCCGGCTTCGGGCACCAATAGTATGATTTCAGATGTCCCCGTAAACACCTGAAACCTAGAGAAACCGGCCTTATAGCCGGTTTTTTTGTGTCTGAATATCCCCGTATGTTCCTGTACAGCCCCACGATTTAGGTATACGTTTAGGTATATATCGGTTCGATATCGAGGCGTATACCTATGGCGCGCACCGTAACCCCTCTTACTGACCCCAAATGCGAGGCCGCCAAACCCCGCGCAAAGAACTACACCCTGTTCGACGGGCAAGGGCTTTTTTTGCTTGTAAGGGCTACCGGCACCAAGGTCTGGCGCTTCAAATATAAAAAGCCAAGCGGTAAGCCCGGTCTGGTCACGTTCGGCAACTACCCGGCTCTCACTCTGAAAGCCGCCCGCGCGCGTCGAGCCGATGCACTCGAGTTGCTGGCGCATGGCCAAGACCCCATCGAGAGTGCTAAGCAAGCAAAGATCGAGGCGGCCAATGAGGCGGGGAACACCTTTGAGGCGCTGGCCCTGGAATGGCATGCCAGCATGGCCGGCAAATGGTCGAAGGATCACGCGGTCAGGGTGCTGAAAGAGATCGAGGTCGATCTTTTCCCCATGCTGGGCAAACGTCCCGTATCCGACCTGAAAACCAGCGACCTGCTGGCCTGTCTGAAGGCGGTAGAGAAGCGCGGCGCGCTTGATGTGGTTGGGCGACTGCGCCAGCGCATCGCCGGAATCATGCGAATCGCCGTTCAGCGCGATTTCATTGAATACAACCCGGCGCTTGATCTGGTGGGGGGGACTGCCACCCGCAAGACCAAACACCGCCCGGCCTTGCCCCTTGAGCGGTTGCCGGAGTTGTTGCAACGCTGCGAGGCTGACACCGGACGACCGCTTACCTGTCTTGCTGTGAGCCTCGCTCTACTGGTGTTCATTCGTTCTAGTGAGCTGCGCTTTGCCCGCTGGTCTGAGTTCGACTTTACCCGGAGCATGTGGACGATTCCCGGTGAACGGGCACCAATCGAGGGCGTCAAGAGGTCGCACCGAGGAGCCAAGATGGGGACTCCGCACCTTGTCCCGTTGTCACGCCAGACGCTTGAAGTGCTACAGCAGATACGCCGGCTAAGCGGGCGTTTTGATCTGGTGTTGCCGGGCGATCACTACCACTGGAGGCCAATGTCGGAGAACACCGTAAACAAGTCACTGCGCCGTATGGGGTACGACACCAAGATAGAGGTTTGCGGGCACGGTTTCCGCACTATGGCCTGTTCCGCGTTGGTCGAGTCCGGCCTATGGTCGCGTGACGCGGTTGAGCGGCAAATGAGCCACCAAGAGCGCAACGGCGTGCGCGCGGCCTACATCCACAAGGCTGAGCACTTGGAAGAGCGCCGACGGATGATGACGTGGTGGGCTGACTACCTGGACGCCAACCGGGAAAAGCACATCACGCCCTATGATTTTGCACACCGGAACACTGATGTGGTGAGCGTGGAGAGGGGGCTACAAGCATGGCAATAAAAAAGGGCAAGCGATCAAAGGCACTTCCAGTATTCGACAATCAACCCGAATGGGGTACAGGTGATTTGGTCGATGAAAGCCTGTCTGATGCTGCGCGGGCAATTATCGCTGACTTGGCCGGACATCACGACGGCGATCTTCAGGAATGGTTCAAGGAAAGGCTTGGGTCCTACAGAGCGGTCATCCGCGAAACGGAAAAAGGCCCCGCGCGCCACGAAGAACTTCGCCATGTGCGGCAGGTGCAACTGCATCTTCAGGAAACGTTACGGGGGCTAAACAATCTCCCTCCTTTCGCCGAGGGTTACATCAACGACGCCTGCTGGCGAAGCCATGGGTGCTTTTTCAGCGGTGGCTTGCTTTCTGACCTTATGGCGAAGGCCGCCATGGTGTCCGATGTGTTGGACATTACCGAGCAGAAGTTGGAGGCGGCTCCAACTATTCGTGGCGTGAAGCCGAAGTATCCGCGAGATGATTTGTTGGCTGATACCGCGGACAAGCTACGGCAGTCTTCCTTAGCGAAGATGACCAAACGCAAAGCAGCAGAGCTCGCCCGAGAGCTTCTCGTTGCTGCAGGAGTCGAGGTGCCAGCGGACATTGTCGAATATGAAAAATTGATCCGACGTGCAAAAAGGGGGGAAATAAGCCTCTAACTAATCTCTTTTGAGCACTGCGACAGCAATCGGGGGTTCAACAAAAATGACTCTGTACCCGATACGGAGTCACTCAAATGCAGCCAGCAACAATTCCCCCGAAAGCTCTCATCCGTCAGCCAGCGCTCTGTCTATGGCTGGACCTGTCCCGCTCTGGCCTAGACAAACTCCGCAAGAAAGACCCGACGTTCCCGAAGCCAATTAAGGCCAACGAAAGCCGACAAGCCGCGGCTTATTACGTCTTGGCTGAGGTGGAGGCTTGGTTACGGACCAAGATTGAAGCGAGAGACGCAGTATGAGCCATTCATCATCGCTTACAGCTTCCTGGAAGCTTCGCGTAATGGCCGCCCTGCACGTTGATTTCTTCCCGTCTCCTTCTAATTGGTCCTGGCGCAAAGCCAAGCAGCGCGGGGTGTAACCCATGAAAAGTCAAAACGGCGCCCATGCGCCGGCGGGATCGGCTTGGCTGAAATCCATGATTGGGCCAGTAGCCCGGTACCTTCTTGGCGAGCCAAATGCCGCAATGAGCAAGCCGAGCGAGCTTCGGTTCGGAGCGCATGGCTCTTTATCCGTCGATCTGGAAAAGGGGGTATGGCACTCGCACGAAGACGGAAGCGGTGGTGGCGTATTGCATTTGATTGCCAAGGAAACCGGCATCACAAGTTGGGCCGAGCAAATGGGCTGGCTTGAGCAGCACGGCTTAAAAGAAAATCGGCCGGCACCATGTCCTGGAAGTCCTGATGTCCTACCGGCCAGCCGTCGCATGTCGGCTTGGTATGACTACACAGACGAAGACGGCAACGATCTGTTTCAAGTTGTCCGCTACGAACCAAAGGCCTTTCGCCAGCGCTGCCCGGACGGAAAAGGCGGCTGGATGTGGTCAGTGAAGGGCGTGCGTCAGGTTCCCTACCGTCTGCCGCAATTGCTGGACGCGCCGTGGGATACGCCAGTGTTTGTCGTGGAGGGCGAGAAGGATGTGTTGCGCCTGGAGTCACTGGGGTTGGTCGCAACCTGCAACGCCGGCGGCGCTGGCAAGTGGCCTAATGCGCTCAACAAACATTTCGCGCGCCGCCACGTAGTGATTCTGGCGGATAACGACGAGCCGGGACGTCAACACGCCGACAAGGTTTGTCGGGCACTGAGTCAGGCCGAGGCAGAAGTTCGCGTGCTCAGCCTTCCAGGTCTGTTGCCGAAGGGCGACGTATCCGACTGGCTGGACGCGGGCGGCACCGTCGAGCAACTCCTGCAAATGGCGGACGCTCCCGACAATCACCAGTTCGAAGGCGACGATCAGCAGCCAGTCGAGGAACACTTCGAGCCCGGTGATGATGCTGACGAAAAACAGAGCCAGGCTTCTCTGCTGGTCAAGTTCGTGGAGCAACGCTTTGAGTTGTTCCACGATGAGAACAAGGACGTCTTCGCCCGGGATCGCGCTACGGGCGAGGTGCGTAATCTAGACACGCGCCAGTTCCGAGATGCACTGGTCGCCGGTTTTTACTCCGACAGCGGAAAAGCGCCCCGAGAACAATCGGTCCGGGAGGCGCTGAGCACCCTGGCCGGCCTCGGTCGATTCCATGGAGACTGTCAGGAGGTACACCGGCGCACTGCTGGTGCCGCTGGTGATTATTTTCTCGACCTGGCTGGACCAGGCAGTAGCCGAGCGGTTCGCATCCGGCCGGGTAAGTGGGAGATCGTCGAGTCACCCGAGGCCATGTTCGTTCGGCCTGAATCCATGCAGCCGATTCCGGCTCCAGTTCCAGGTGGATCGATCGAGCAACTTTGGCACGTGGCGAACATCCCGCGCGGCTCCCGTCTGCTGGCCCTGGCTTGGCTGATCGAATGCCTGCGTCCTGATACACCTTATCCAGTGCTGGAGCTGCTGGGCGAGCAGGGCAGCGCCAAGAGCACGACACAAACAGCGCTGCGCCAGCTTATTGATCCGAATTCCTGCCCATTACGCAGCGCACCGAAGTCGGCGGAGGACCTATTCATTTCTGCTCGTATGTGTGCGGTAGTGAGCTTGGAGAACGTCTCGCACTTGCCCGCAGCAACTCAGGATGCCATGTGTGTATTGGCAACCGGAGGCGGCTTTGCCAAGCGCAAGCTGTACTCGGATGCCGAGGAAAGTGTTATCAGCGTGAAGCGCCCCGTCGTGCTGAATGGAATATCTGCGGCAGTCACGGCGCAAGATCTAGTGGACAGAACGATCACTATCGAGACGCCCGTTATCAGCGAGCGGCTGGAAGTGACAGACCTTTGGCGGGAGTACGAAGCCGAGCGTCCGTGTTTGCTGGGGGCGCTGCTGGATATTTTCGCCAAGGCGTTGGAGTTAGCGCCGCAGATGCACATCCCCGCTGACGAGCGTCCGCGGCTGGTTGAATTCGCTCGCCTCGGTATGGCTGTCGCCGCCGCAGCGGGACATGAGCCCGAGGATTTCCTGCAGGAGTTCATTTCCAGTCGGCAGGAAAGTCTGGCTCGCACCATTGACGCTAGCCCGGTAGCTGCCGCCGTAGTGGAACTGGTCGAGGCGCGTCCGCACGGAGTGACCGCCCCGGTAAAGGAGATTCTGCGTACCCTGGACCAGTACCGTCCAACCGGCTGCGATTCGTGGCCGCGTTCCGCGAAGGGGCTAGGGGACGCCCTGCGACGTGCCGCTCCAGCTCTTCGGCAGATAGGCATCGAGTGCAAACCCTTGGGTAAATCTGGGGGGACGGTGAAGTGGGGCATCGGGAGAAAGTTATCGAAGCAATGTCCTGCAAGTCCTGATGTCCTGCCAGACGATCACCTCGAGCAGGACATTGGGACTTGCAGGACTTCGGGTCGGCAACTATCCCCCGACACCACCAGTACTTCGCCGGACATGGCCTTCGATGAATCCGACGCGGAGGCCTTCTGATGGGAGTTATCGACTATCTCCATGATCGTGGGTTCAGTGCCGAGGTGGTGGGCAACCGCTTAAGCGTCTCACCATCCAGCAGGCTGACACAGGAGGAGCGCCTCTATATCAAGTTGCACCGTTTGGAGCTGATGGTCGAAGTTGTGGCCAACGATGGTGAAGCCCGCCGCAGTCACTGGACAGTGCACGTGACTGGGTACAGCCCCTTCACAATGATCGGCGAGCCGATGACTCATACCGAAGCCTTGGTTGAAGCCCGAATGCTGTGGCCTGGCGCGCAGGTCATGTAGTGCTGAGCCCGGACAACTACCGGGCTTTATTTTTTTACGCAGTTGATTGGTGATGATTTCGCCTGCATGGGTGTCCGGGAATACTTGACCAGTTCGGGTTGCCTCCAGACTACTTGATCACTGCTTTTGATTTGGCGTAGATTTGCTCTTGTCGTTCCCTTAAGGGGGCGATGTTGGGCCGGTTCGAGTGAGTCGACTGGTACCGTTTCTTGCCTTTAGGCGCAGCGGACTTCCTTTTTCATACAGGAGGCCGCCATGGCCCATAAATCAGTTATCAAACATCGTTTCGCTGCGTTCGATAGCCAAGGAGGCCGCTGCTATTACTGCGGCTTCCAAATGTGGCGCGACACTCCTGAGGCCTTCGCCCGCCGCCATGGCCTTTCCCTTCGGCAGGCTAGGCACTTCAAGTGCACAGCCGAGCATCTAGTCGCCAGGCAAGATGGCGGAAGAGATACCCAGTCCAATATTGCTGCCGCCTGCCAGCGGTGCAATCAGCGCCGTCATCAGCGCAAGGACGCGCCTGAGCCGCAGGAGTATAAGGCTCTAGTGGAGAAGCGGCTGAACAAAGGTGGCTGGCATCCGCTACCAGCAGGTACGCATTTGTTCTGATCAGCAAGGTGGTCTTGGCTGCTCTGGAACGCGTCTATCGGGAGCCGATCATCCGACCCAAAGCTGAAGGTGGCGACAGACAGACATCGGCCGATTCTGTTGAAAACAGTCGACCTTGGCTGACTGCCCATGCATTGAGTGCTGAAAACGCCAATTTTGCAGGCTGCTACGTAAAATCTGAGCCACCGAATCTCGTGCGCAACGTACAGATTTAAATCTCAGACGCGTACTTTTCTGCGGTGTAAATCGAAGCCGGCTTTTTCAACAGAATCGGCCAAAAGCAGCCAGTCAAATGCTTCTAGGGCAATCGCTCAATTTAGAAGATTTCGCATCCTGTTTTTGGTCGGGAATGAGCCACCATTACGGTTTTAGGCTTGGCGCGTGGAATTCCTGTCAATCAGGGCAGTTCAGATGCCATTTGGAGGTGGATGCAATATCCGATGGTTCCCCCCCACACACCGTTGCCACGTGAGCGCCATAGGTACACGGCTGCGCTTTGTATAGCGCTTTAAATATCTGCAGCACCCATTTCATTGGTGGTGGCAATGTGCTTCAATCCGAATCCATCGGTCAATGAACATTCGATTTCTCGGCAAAAATCAGAGACCTGAAAATTGAGCGAAGTCAGCGTAGTCGTAATATGTAGCGATGTATCAGCACCAGATTCGTGGAGACACCCTGAGGAGTCAGCCTTCTTATACGGTTTTTCTAATTAGGTTTACGGCTGGCCCTTATTCATCTTCAGTAAGCTCGGCCAAATTAGCAATTCAATTTTAAAGTACAAATATTAGATGAGGTTGTGATGGATTATGACTCTGGCTATGAAGCAGCACAAAACCTATTAAAGCTTGCAAGCGAGTACCCTCACGATCGTAACGAAGCACAAACCCGCTTCGATTTGATAGATATTTTCTTAAAGGAATGTTTGGGGTGGGATCACTCGGAAATAAAAGTCGAAAACCCTAATGGTCCAGACTACACGGATTATGAACTGGGCTCCCCTCGAAAAATGATTTACGAAGCTAAAAGACAATCTAAACATTTCGAGCTGCCCGCGGGTAACCATAAACACGTTCATAGTTTAAAACAAATAAATAAACTTTCAAAAAACAACGAAGAAGCACTAAGGCAAGTTCAAGAATATTGTTCTAATAGGGGGGTGACGTATGCAGCTATCACGAACGGACATCAACTAATCGCATTTGTTGGCAGCCGACAAGATGGTGTTGAGCCACTAGATGGAAAGTGCTTTGTTGTTTCTAGTTTGGAACAGTTAGTAAAAGATTTTCATATAATACACAGCCTATTAAGCAAGACAGCCATCAAAGAAAATAGGCTGATGACGTACCTTAATTCTGGCGGCAGCAGCAGTATACCAAACAAGTTGAGTACATCGCTTCCAATATATCCCGATTTAAAAGAAAGAAGTGACTTTCAAGCCAGCTTAAAGATCATCTCAGACCTTATTCTCGAGGATGTCCTCGGAGAGGAATCCGTCGAAAAAACTTTCTATGAGAAATGTTATTGCGAAGCTGGAGCGCTTTCTCAATATTCCTTGCTGAGTAAAAAAATTCTCAGTTATAGGTATGCGGCTTTATTTTCTCCAGAAGAATCAAATCCTACTTTGCAGCCTGTGAAAGGCGATAGAAAAAAAACAACAAAGCTTTCGGACGAAATACTGGCCCTTACCACAAGCAAGCGCCCTATTGTTTTAATTGGGGACGTAGGTGTAGGAAAGACATCTTTCATAAAGAACTTAATCTACGTTTCCGCTAAAGAAGAGTTCGAAAACGCACTGTTTATATATATCGACCTAGGTAGACAAGCCAGCTTCTACGACAATATTAAAGAGTTCGTGATAGATGAAACGGAGCGTCAACTGCTCGGCCTTCACGAAGTCGATCTTTACGCCTCAAGCTTTATATTTGGCGTCTACCATGCCGAAGTCGCACGTTTTCGAAGAGGACTGGACGGAGACCTTGAGGAAACTGATCCACCGGCATACAGAAAAGCATTGGTAGAGCACCTAAAGGAAAAAGTAAAAAACAAGCCTGAACATTTAAAAAGATCCATTGAACATATATCCAAAGCTCGACACAAACAGGTTGTAATAGCTATTGATAATGCTGACCAACGAACTTTGGCTGTACAGCAGGAAGCTTTTGTTATTTCTGAAGAAATTGCGTCAAGCTGGGGCGCCGTTGTATTTATTACAGTTAGACCTCATACATTTTATCAATCAAAAAGATCTGGCGCATTAGCCGCTTATCCAACCAAAGCATTTACAATATCACCTCCGCGGATAGACTTGGTCCTTGAAAAAAGACTTGGGTTTGCATTAAGCATGGCAAGCGGAAAAACTCCGATTGGCCAGCTTGGAAGCTCAAGATTAGGAATGAGTTCATTAGCTAGCTTCCTAGAAGCCATCCTATATACACTAGATAAAACTGACGAACTAATCACGCTTCTTGATAATATTTCTAACGGAAATGTTCGTACGGCTGTTGAATTAGTTGTAAATTACATAGGCAGTGCCAATGCAGACTCCGAAAGAATTATTAAGGAGATGATTGCAGGGGAGAAGTATAAAATACCTGTGCACGATTTCGTAAAAACCATTATTTATGGGGAGTACATAAACTATTACCCAAATCGATCCATTGCCTTCAATCTTTTCGATGTTGCCGAGGCCGATCCTAGAGAGCACTTTCTTTCATCGATACTAGTATCATTGCTCAACAGCGCTGACACTCTCAAAAACACAGAAGGCTTTGTAGCTACATCCGTCATATTCGATAAAGTCCAAGGGCTTGGGTTTTCAGTATCACAAATTGAACTAAAACTTCGTGCGCTGACAAACAAGAGGCTAATTGAAGCTTCCGAACGCATTACTTTTGAAGAGGACGTTACAGGATTGATAGGCGAAATGCCAACATCATTTAGAGCGACCGCAACCGGAATCTATCATATTCATTACTGGTCAGCAGACTTTGCTTACTTAGAAGCCATGTTGTTTGATACACCCATATTTGATCGGGTCGTTAAGCAGGACATGTCTACAGCACTGAGAAGCGCCGAACTAGCGGTCCGCTTTTCAAGGGCTGGAAAATTTAGAGACTACCTCACCTCTGTTTGGCGTGATTCAAACATAAGATCTGAGTACTATAACTGGGACGAAGCAGTGAGCATGTGCAGCAACTCCTTTGAGCGGGTGCAGTATTTCTTTGACAAAAAGGAATCCGCTCGCAAGGGCTCAATCTAAGTTAATTAGCCAGTAAATTTTTATTATGCCGGACATTTACTTGGGAATAGCCCACTAGACAACGGTATCCCATAGGGGGGCAGCAAGCGGGTAATTGTCTTGATCCCCCATCGACGGATTGCTGCGCAGGCAGCTATGGGTCGGTTGCCGTCCTTCACGACAGGCAAAAACGGCCAATAGCGGCCGTCGTTATGGGGGACTAAAAGAACCCTAACCCGACTCCGCGCGCCCCTCTTACCCCGCCGAATCTCCGGCCAGCTACGTCTGCCGGAGCTGAAACAATGCTGGAGAAAGCCCCGTGAGCGATGTGCAAGGAAAACTGTTTAAAGAATGGTTGGTCAGTATGGGGAAGGCGCTTAATACCGCCAACAATTATCTGTCTGGCGTTAATACGATTACTAGGCATTTGGGAAGCGATGTACTACTGATCACCGATCTCCAGGAACTGGAAGATCTGAACCGCGAATACGGCCCGGGTGGTGAGCACGCTCAAATTGGTTCCAGCAACAGTAACAACGTGCAGAGTGGGTTAAAGCAGTGGCTGGAGTACCAGCGACAGCTTCAACAAGGCGCGATTGACGGCTATGCCGATCAACGGGTGTTGCAGTTATTAAATAAAGGCACATCTGAGGAACAGGTGTGGGTTTGGACGCTATTGAAGTGTTTTCGTCAACGATACCCACAGGCCGACCACTGGACGGTGAACATCAACCCTGCAGATATCCGTATTGGTGTTCGGGAGCAGGACAGCCTGAAAGGTAAACCTGTATTCACACTGTATTGGTACGGCGGGAAGATTTGTTGCTCATTGCGTGGGATAGCCGACCACCGAGCACTTATGGAAGCCAAAAAGCAAACCTGGGAAATTGACTCGAATCGCTGCCCCACGCTGGCGGATATGTGCACGTGGTTTGACTCGGCAGACAACGTACTAAAGGGGAAGCAATTGACTCTGAATGGAACAGGATTAGTGCCCAGTGACTATGGCCAAGCCGAGCAAGAAGAGCTTAACGTGACGACGCCTAATCTGGCGATTGAGCCAGCCCTTAACCAAATTCTTTTTGGCCCACCCGGCACCGGGAAAACCTACGCCACCATCAACCAGGCGCTGGCCATTCTAACCCCTGAATTTATGGTACATAACAGTGGCAATGACCCCGATACACGCGAGCGCTTGAAGAGGGAGTTCGATCGATTCGTTACCGCCGACCGTGTGCGCTTTGTGACCTTTCACCAGAGCTTCAGTTATGAAGATTTTGTAGAAGGTATTCGGGCCGATTCAGACGCGGAAACTGGACAGTTGAAATACCCGATTGAAGCGGGCGTATTTAAGCGCATTTGTGATGACGCGCGGACGCGGGCGGCTACTGACCTGGGTGTGCTCGCCAACCCGGCGATCTGGAAGATTTCCATTGACGGTACTGGCGCTTCACCCAGCAAAAGCTACTGCCTGGCTAATGGCGAAGCACGCATTGGTTGGGGTAAGACCGGCGATATGCGTGAGGACTACGAACAGAGCCCGTATTACCAGGGCTTGGGTGCTGGCGATAAGGGCACGCTCAATTACTTTGCCGAGCAGATGGCGGTAGGGGACATTTTGCTGTGTATCCATTCGGCTGAGCAGGTCGGTTCGATTGGTGTGGTGACCAGTGAATATCGCTACGAGGAGCAGGTGCCTGCCGGTATGATCGCTAATTACCAGCATGTGCGCTCGGTGCGCTGGCTATATCGCGATATCAATCTGTCCATCCTACCGCTCAACGATGGCCGGCAGTTTACGCTGAAAACTGTCTATGCCATGAATCGCTTCACCTGGGCAGATTTGCTTTCCTATCTGCAGCAGCAGGGAGTGCAGCCGGCTGAGCCGACGGTGGCGACAGCCACTACGGACGAGCCTTATGTGCTCATCATCGATGAGATCAACAGGGGTAACGTCTCGCGTATTTTCGGTGAGCTGATCACCCTGATCGAACCTTCTAAACGCGAGGGGGCAGACGAGGCGCTGAGCCTGAAACTCCCGTACTCGAAAAAGCCTTTCAGCGTGCCAAAGAATGTCTACCTGATCGGCACGATGAACACCGCCGACCGATCACTGGCTGGCCTGGATATCGCTCTGCGACGTCGATTTACCTTCAAGGAGATGCTGCCACAGCCGCAGCTTCTGGACGGTGTGTCTGTGGCGGGCGTGGATATTGGCCAACTGTTACGGGTGATGAACCAGCGCATTGAAGTGCTGTTGGATCGCGAGCATTGTTTGGGACACGCCTACTTTATGCCGTTGCTGAAAACCTCCAGCCTGGCGCAGTTGGAGCTGATTTTCCGCAATCAGGTGCTTCCGCTACTGCAGGAGTATTTCTTTGAAGATTGGCAGCGCATCCAGTGGGTATTCAATGATCATCGTAAACCTTTAGCCGACTGCTTTGTGCTTCGTCAGAAACAGGATCTCAACTCATTATTTGGTGGGAAAGTACCTGCACAGGATCAAGTCTGGCGTATTAACGAGCTGGCGTTTAGTCGAGTCTCTGCTTATGCCGGCGTGATTGCGTGCAAGGCCGACGCCGAGGTTTCTGTCGAGTCGCTTGAGGAGTTGGAGGTTTGAATGCTTACGTCACAGTTCGTGAGTACGCCAGGCTCACGACAGCTGCGGTTGCGCCTGGTGATCTCGACTGTGCGCAGATATCTGAAACTGCCTTCGACTGGCTATGCGAGCTGAGCGCAAGCTTTAGTCAGGGTGGCGCAACCTTGCTGCAGATCGAAGGTCGACGTTCGCTCAAATGGGATAGCTATGTAGGTGTAATTGAAACGCCTTGTGGAACAAAATTGGAGGTATTGCCCAAACATTTTGAACAGGATGGCTGCAAGGCCAAGAGTCGTGACCTGCTGCGTAAGTTGATTCAAGCGGCTTTGTCGCTGAAACCGCGTCAGGTTTCGGTGGCAGGTCTGGAGCTATTCGATGCCCCACTGACGGAATGGGTTATGGGACAGTTCCTGGGGGAGCTAGATCTTCTGGTAAAGCGCGGCATTCGCTTCGACTATCAGCGCGTCGAAGAGGATCAGCGCTTTCTGCGTGGGCAGCTCAATGTGGTGGCACAGATTCGCCAGCCGCCGGGACGGCAGCATCACTTCCAGGTTCGTCACGATGTGTTCCTGCCGGACCGGGCGGAAAACCGCTTGCTTAAACTCGCGTTGGAGCATGTGGCAAAGAGCACTGAGGACGCCGCCAATTGGCGATTGGCCAGTGAGCTGCGCACCATACTGGCAGAGGTGCCTGCAAGCCGGCAGGTGACGCAGGACTTACGTGCCTGGAGTCGTGATCGCTTGATGGCTTATTACCAAGCAATCAAACCTTGGTGCGAGCTGATCCTTAATCAGCAGATGCCGATTGCCGTGAGTGGCGGATGGCGGGGGATGAGCCTGTTATTCCCTATGGAAAAACTGTTTGAGCGTTATGTTGAGAACTGGCTGCGAGACCAGTTGCAGCCAATTGCCGAGTTAAAGCCGCAGTCGGCCAGCCAGTATCTGTGCGGCCACGACAATGCTCGAATGTTCTGCTTGAAGCCGGACTTGCTCATCGATACGCCCGGGCAACGCTGGATTCTGGACGCCAAGTGGAAACGAGTTGATATACGCAGGCGTGAGAAGAACTACGACCTCAGTCAGAGTGATTTCTATCAGCTTTTCGCCTATGGCCATAAATATCGAAAAGGCACAGGCGTGCCGAAGCTGGTACTGATTTATCCGTATTGGTCAGGGTTGCAAAAGGCGCTACCGGTTTTCCATTACGGTGATGAGATGAGTTTGTGGGTATTACCCTTTGATTTGGATAATGATTGCTTGCTGGATGCAGGCGCTGCCGGTATCCCTCTGAAACATGAAACCTCCAAAGCCCCATTGGAGGTGAGCGGATAAGCCATTACGAATCGCCTTTAACCGTGCCCCCCCGCGAATGGCACCAACGGCCCGCCGGCCGGCTCAACTGATGGACGATCTGATGCAATGGTTAGTTAGCAGCGATGTGCATTCACTGATCGCTAACTGAGTGCTCCATTATGAGTGTGAGTTCATTCATCCCTTTGTCGATGGGAGAGGTAGGATTTTACGCTTCTTTTGGCCGGTTACTGCCCTTTAGCTCAAATGAAAACTCCCTGTAGATGCTGCCGCCTTTCAGCATCGCCGTCGTGTTGGGGGGGGCGGTGAGACCGGCAGCGCGCAGGCCGTGTAACCGCGACACGACTTGCGGTTACTGGCAACCTCAATGGAGATTTGCGGCTGGGCATTCAGCCACGTTCCGAGGCGATGCCATACGGAGTCGGTGAGATCGGCAACCCTCTCCCCGCGTCGGATGTTGATCATACGCAGACCAAAATCCTCTGGTAGAAGGGGACCGAAGGCACCGAAGCACCAAGCGTGATCGAACACGAGGACGTTCAGCCCGCCGGTGTCGCGAACTTGGGCCTCAGGCCCGTGAACGGGATTGGATTGCCAAGCGAAGCCGCCGTTACCGGTAGGCTTATAGAAATTGTCCGGTACGTCGGTACGGCCAGGTTTCTTTGAGGCGAAACGGCGGTCGCTCCAGTATTCGGTGAAGGTCAGTACCTCAGAGACGATGCCGGCCCAGACAAACGCTGTGGCGGGAGGTGGGATTTATTTCCGAACCTGCAAATGCGAGCACGATCTCGCCGACCTTTGCCTTCTTGCGGATGCGCGGCTTACAGACAGCCAGCGTAACGGCCGGCGGATCGTAGTTTGGCGCGGAGCCCGCGTCCGTGGCGATCACATACGTGTGGACTCGCATCGACATGCCTCCTGCGCAAAGAGCTGATCGAGCCACGCGAGCGCATCGGCACGATTCGTGATGTCTGCGACGAATTCCTGACCACGTGCAGCGGCCTCCAGAGTCCCGGACGACGACCAGCGCTGCGACGGGTGATAGGTCAGGCCGACTCCGCCGCGTGCTAAGTTCAACCAGTCAGGTACCGACCAAATGGACGGACGCGGCGCATGACTCTCGGTCAGTCGAAAGCCCGTCTTGAACAGTCCGAAGCCCGGCCGCTGGGCTATGCCACCGTCCAGCATCAGACGGTCGGCAGCAATGTACAGCGTGTTGTTTTCCTTCCAGCCGGCCCTGGTGTGCGGGTGTTCTTCGAGCCAAGGGTAGCACTCAGCCGCGTGCGTTCCATCGACACCCAGAGAGAAGACCTCCCCGATTTGCAGCCACCCAAATACGCGATGTTCGCGTTGCCCCTCGTATGACCAGCGGCCTTGGATTTGCGTCACCGGCCGGAACAGACCCCAGAAGAGGAACAAATCGCCGATGCCGACACCTTGCCCGGCGAGATGACTTTGAGCTGCGGCAAGCTGACCGAGCGCACCGCGCCATCCAGGCGCGCGAGGGCGCACGCGGGGATCAAGATCTGGATCGAGGTGGCAAGGAGTTGCTCTCGTGTATCGGCCTCGGGTGAGCTGTTCGATAAGTGTCGGGATCGGTTCGGTCAGGTCGCCGAAGGTGATGGGCGTCGGCATACGTGTGGGGATGGGGAGCGAGATTGGTCGCCCTTCCAGTAGCGGGCTAGGGACTCCGCCGGCGGAGGAGTCGAAACCTTTGCGGGAGAGTACGAGTTTCATAAGCCGCCAGTGGTGAGGTGCCGCTGAAGTTGTGGTCCGACGTGATTAGTCACCGTCGATGCTGAGCGCCGCCAAGGGCTTGAGTGTAGTCCTTCTCTAAGCGGCTATAGCCGATTCAGTGATCGCACCTATTGCTTGGATGACCGCTATAGCTCACCTAGGTGCGCCACGAGTCTCGATATTCATGAACTTCATCCCAGTCCTGACTGTACCCGCAGCGGTGGCGTTTCTGGGTAAATCCTTGCATTACTACCATCTGATAAGAGGCGCCTTGAACTGGGGGGCATTCACATGAGTCAGCGAAAATCTCCGAAGAAAGTCCTGGCAGAAAAAATCATCCCGGGCGAGCGATAAGAGCCGCACAGCCGCTAATACGGTGATCGTGCTGATCTCTGAATTAGCCAGTCAACTACGGCGGCAGACAATAGTCGCCAAAAATTGCCTGCCATGCAGTCTGCTTTGGGTTGGTCGGAGGTGCACTCTGACCCGGTTTAACGCCTAGCTCCGGTCGCTGCTACCCCCTTATTCAGCTCATTTTTCTGAGCGCTTTTTAGTCGTCAACTCAACAACCCAAACTATTTTGTCACGGCAATCAACAAGTTACTCAAAGCAGCAAATCACGTCATTGCGAAATTCAGCGCCGATTTCTAAGCTGGCTCAATGCCACACGCTTTTCATTGACTCAGCAACGTTCGGCGAAAGGACCGCTAACCATGATTACGAAAATAAAAAAACTAAAGAATTTTGGGATATTCAGGGACTTCAATGGAGAGGCAACGCAGGAATTTGGAAAATTTAATTTGATTTACGGCTGGAACGGCAGCGGAAAATCGACTCTCTCTAAAGTCTTCGAGTCCTTAGAGAAACGTCGCAACCTTCAAGCATGCACCGAACCAAAGTGTGAATTTTCTGTAGTATTGGATGAGAACACAATAATTACAGAGAAGAACATTTTACAATCGAGCGCCATCGTGCGCACATTCAACGCTGGCTTCATCAAAGAAAATATCGACTGGGACAACTCTGTCAAAAGCATACTGCTGGTCGCTAAAGAAAAAATCGATGATCGAAAACAGCTTGAAAAGCTCAAGGCGCAACAAGAGATTGATTTAAAGGCTGCCGAAAAGGCCAATTCGGAGACAGCAAAAGCTACTACGGACTTACAGAAGTTTTTAACAGATAGCGCGAAACGAACCAAGTCCAGCCTACAGATCATCGGCACAGAAGACAGTCATTACCTTAACTACAACCGTACCAAGTTAGAGAATTTTATCCTATCTAATACGGAAGCCGTTCGAGACCAATCATCTATACTACAAAATGATGAATTAGTAGCGCTGGTAGTCGCCGCAAAGCCTGTATCGAAATCGCAGGTTTCTAGCATCACTAATAAATTGGACGCAACGAAACTTAAAGATGCCCAATCACGCCTAGAATCTCTTCTGAAGCAAACCGCCACGAGCATTGTGCTGACGAGACTTAAAGAGAACCCTGACATACAATCCTGGGTACAGGCAGGTCTTGCCATCCATAACGGACACAAATCCGAAAGCTGTGAATTTTGCGGTGCGGCACTGAACCAAGCTCGAATTAACGAAATCAATGCCCATTTCAGCGACGAGTACCGTCAATTCCAAAGCCGCCTCGTCAGCGCTGAGCAATGGCTTAATCAGCAAGTTCTCGACATTGGCGACATTGGTCAAGAGGAGCAGTTGTACGAGGAGATGCGGGCGGAATTCACCACCGCTGGAGCCAAGCTTTCCTTGCATGCAGCATGCATAAACGGAGGGATAGCACGATGGCAGGAGTTGCTACAGCAGAAAATTTCGGATCAATTTAGTACCGACTTCACGGCCCCTGCTATTGATGCCGAGGCATGCGAAGGCTTCAACTCAGTTTTAGCCCAGATGAACAGTACGATTGCGCGCCATAATAGAAAGACCGAAGACTTCACTAACGAAACCGGCGCTATTAAGAGAAAAATCGAGCTTCATTACGCAGCAATGGAAGTAAAAGATTTCGGTTATTTCGCAAAAATCCAAAAGCGCGACACTATCTCCAAACAAGTTAGTATGCTCCAGGATCATACCAGTGCCCGTCAAAAAGAGATTCAAGAGCTTGAGGCTGCCCTGTCAAATGAAGTGCTTGGCGCTGATGAATTCAATAAGCACCTTCACAACTTCTTAGGTAGAACCGACCTGTGTCTTCGCTTCAACCCCAAAATGCTTGGCTATGAAATAATTCGAGGTGCCGAGCAGCGCCACGCAAGAGACTTGAGCGAAGGAGAAAAAACAGCTATCGCATTCGTCTACTTCATAACTAAGCTTTCAGAGGGTGATAATGACATTGCGAAACTTATCATAGCAGTAGACGATCCCATATCTAGCTTTGACTCCAATCACCTGTTCCACGCCTATTCATATTTGAGGTATCACTGCACCCCGGCGCTACAGCTCTTTGTACTAACTCACAACTTTAATTTCTTTAAACTCATCAGAGACTGGCTCGATGGCACCAATACAAATCGCAGAAACAGAAGACCTCCAAGGCCAGCAAACTGCTTCTTCTACGTAATCGAAGCCAGCACTGAAAGCCCTAGAAAGTCTGCCTTGAAGAATGCGCCTAAGAGCCTGCACGACTACAGCTCAGAATACCATTACATTTTCAGTCGTCTTTATAGCTATCGAGAGCAAGCACAAGTTGACCGTGATGAAGCATTCTTGACTGCGAACCTCGCGCGCAAGATTCTGGAGTCTTTTTTCAGTTTCAAGTACCCGGTATACAAAGGCGACATGGCTGGCTTATTTCAACAGGGCCTTAATGGATGCACGATCACCACGCCTCAGACAAAGGAAAAAATCTACCGATTCATCAACAAATATTCTCATAACGCCGTTATTGAGATCGGTGAAGATTCGCTTGAAAATCTGGTCGGAGAGAGTCACAACGTCATTGGCGACATTTTCACTTGGATGAAGGAGGTTGATGACACGCACTACGAACAGATGGTCACAGCCTTAGGCAACGTCTCTGCTCCAATGATGGGAGTTCTTGAAAGTGCTGCGGAAACTGTACCGGTGGCAAGAGCTGAGGCGGCCCAATCAGCCGGCCCACCTCAGAATGAAACCATTTCGTCGCCTCAGCATGACTGAGAGAGCGGCAGGTTATTTGGTTTAGGGGGCGCTATGATGCATAAAGCGCCCATGAGCCTGCATCCCCGCTGATGGGCCACGTTCTAGTGGAGATCTCTAGTGGGGCGGCCTAAAGCCAAGTAACGTGATCGGGGTGGTCGCGGGCCCACTCAACGCCAATCATTGCGGACCACCTGGCTTCACAAAGAAAAGCCTACCCGGATAATTAACCTATCGCCGTGAATCGCCCCTAGCGGGTAATTCGAGACCCGGCGCAGGGTCGCATACGGAAGGGCGTGCCTAATTGGTTGTTTATCCGTAACTCGCCATCGGGCAACACAACTGGGGCAGTTGGTGCTGCTCGATAAAGCCATTGGGTAGGGGGAGGTCAAAAGTCTGGAGTCCTCGCCCGAAGGACCGTTCTCTGCCCGTTTCAATCATTAATTCGTAGTTTTTTAGGAAATCGCCGTCTTGGGCGAATTTGGGGGAATGCAGGAGGTGCTGCGTCAAAAGTATTAGCGTTCGCAGTATCGGCGCCCCGCACGCCCAAACTATTTTTCCATCTCTTCCATCCCAAAACGGGGAGAGTAATGATGACCACAAGCGTCAACCTGCGACAGTAAAACGGGGGGAGGGCGTCGGCATGATAGGTTCCTTGCTGGAGGCGGAGAAGATAAGGGTACTTCCCGTTTTAGGTATACGTTTAGGTATACATACTGAGATTGATAATGGATAAATCCAGTAAAATAGCGGCCATTAGGCGGTATGTTCGACCCCGGCTTCGGCACCATTCAAAATCAAGGGTTTGCTAGCGAAAGCTAATGCAAACCCTTGTTTGTTTCTGATCCACTATTTTTGACCAAGGTAGGTGGATAGACAGAACTCGTTGCACAACCATTCACTACTTCTCCGTCCATTTCCCACCACCGGTTTCGCAATCGATCTTGGCCTGCGGCAGGTTCTCGACGCTGTAGTAATACGTGATGACCTGGGCATTGTCGGGGATGTTCAGTGGATTGCTGGTCTTGTCCTTGCTAATGGACTGAGGGTTAGCCAGCGCCTCTGGCGTCAACGTGCCCAGGCAAGTGGCCCGATAGCGATCGGCGCACTGTTCGACTTTTTTCTTGGTGCTGGTCAGCATTTCCTTACTCTCATTGCTGCAGGACCAATCAATAGAGTCCACGGGCATGCCTTCGTATTCATAGCAGGAGTGTGTTTCGATCACCGGAACCGACGGGCTTTGGGATCGGGTTTTGACGTCGCACCCTTGCGCCATCGCCCACGTAGGGCACAGGCAGACGATCAGAAGCAGCAGTCTATTGTTCATCGGTATTTCCTCTCCTTCAGCACCCCATGCAGGGATCCGGGAGTCAGCTACACGAATGGCTGGCCGGTAAAGCCACGCGGGAGTCTTTGCAATCCGGGCATTTCGATCAGCCGCTGGGTCCAGGCTGCGCGCCAGTCAGTGACGGTATGGGCGGCTTTAGACTTACGTGCGGCCCGACGTGCAGCGTTGCGTTCGGCTTTGCGTGCTTCTTTGAACGCATCGGTGTTGCGGCAGCTTCTGCATTTCACGCGGGTCAATATGCGGCTTGAAGTGAGGTTGCTGCCTTTGTGCCCGCAGGCCAGGTGCCCGCCGACTTTGAAGTGAGTGACCATGGGGCATCTCCTTCTTGCGTGTAATTGTTCGACAGGCGGGCGTGAGCGTTCGTTCGGTATACAACAGGCAAAAAAAAGGCCCGCATGCGGGCGGGCCAGGGGGATTTCTTGAAAGGAGTGGGTGCACTGTAGAGGAGGAGTTGTGAAGGCGGTGTGAAATGGGGAAGGGAACAAACAAAAAAAAAGCCCGGCAAACCTGGCCGGGTGGGTGTGTAGCGCAGACAGATAAACCCGGTGACGATGATGTCACCGTTCAGGCGTCCTGACTCGGGCTCTGTCCCTGGTTTGAATACCGTGGTCGACTCATCTGAACCGAGGCAGCGGCGGCTCTACAGGTTTGAGTGAAGACAGCGCGCTGCGAATCTGCGGCGTGTCTTTCT
This sequence comes from Pseudomonas sp. PGPR40, assembly GCF_022014505.1. Taxonomy (NCBI): domain Bacteria; kingdom Pseudomonadati; phylum Pseudomonadota; class Gammaproteobacteria; order Pseudomonadales; family Pseudomonadaceae; genus Pseudomonas; species Pseudomonas sp. PGPR40. Next base: position 132,542 of record NZ_JAKLSP010000001.1, read on the forward strand.
CGATGTCGTTCAGACGATCGCGAATCCTGAGGGCTGTCGGATGCCCCCCTTGATTATCAACCCAATCGGCGATTTCCTTGCACGCGGCGGCAAGGCGCGCCTGACGGGAGTCAAGCAGGGTGAGCAGGGTGGTGATGGACTCTTTCTCGGACATGACATACACCTCCGTTCAAAGAAATCGGGTAAAGGGCAACAAAAAGCCCGCGGGGGAGCGAGCTTTCTGCCGATGGGTCGCTGATCCTTCAGCTCCTTTAAGTATAGACCCGGAAATAAAACAGGTCGGCTTCAGGCGTGCCGGGACTTCGGTGAACTGACCGCGTTAAGCCGCCGACATTCGCGCACGGCGTCCTCTTCAAGATCGAAGCCGTCACCGATGAAGCCGCGAGTGCGAGTATCGGCGATGCGATACCAGACAGCGGCGTCGGGTGGTGAATGATCGGCTTCTCCGGCCCGGCGGCCATGAACGATGATCTTGTTGCAGCGTTTCACGACGAAAATGTCTTCCATGGCGGCACCGAAGCTATTCGTGTTCAGATCAAGCATAGAAGCCCCTTGCGATCATGCAAAAAACAGGCAGGTCAGTTCGTCGGTTAAACATACTCAAGACGACTTCTCACGATGTTTCAGTCGTCTCGATAAGCTTCCAGAAGCACAGCCAGCGCGACTTCTTCGGCCCTGAGCCTCTTGCGTCTCCTCGATCGAGGCAATTGGGCCAATGCACCCTGCATAAATCCATCGACGACCGCCGGGTGGATGTAGCACTTGCGGCAAATCGCTGGCGTGTTGCCCAACTGCCGGGCGACGCTCTTGACCATTTCCACCACATGCCGCTTCGCATCGGCTTCCGATTCCCACTGCAACTCACGCAACACCGCCAACGCCAACGCACTGCCGGCCCAGGTGCGGTAGTCCTTGGCGGTAAAATCGGCGCCGGTCAACGTCTGCAAGTAAGCGTTGACGTCGGAGGAACTGATGGTGTGCCGCTCGCCGTTTTCGTCCAGATACTGAAAGAGATTTTGCCCGGGGATTTCCAGGCACCGCTTGATGATCCGCGCCAGGCGCCGGTCTTTTATGGTGATCTGGTGCTCGATGCCGCTCTTGCCACGAAACTGGAACAGAATCGCGCTGCCGTTGACCTCGACGTGATGGCTGCGCAGGGTCGTCAGGCCATAGGAGCGATTGTCCCGGGCGTACTGAGTGTTGCCGACCCGGATCAGCGTCGCATCGAGCAAGGTAATCACTGTGGCCATGACCTTGTCGCGGCTGAAGCCGGGCGCGGCCAGCAGCGCTTCCAGCTGTTTGCGCAGTTTCGGCAGGACCAGGCCGAAGTCTCGCAAGCGCGAGTATTTATCGGCATCGCGCACTTCTCGCCAGCGCGGGTGATAACGGTATTGCTTGCGGCCGCGAGCGTCGCGGCCAGTGGCTTGCAAGTGGCCGCGCGGGTCGGGGCAAATCCACACGTCGGTGTAGGCGGGCGGCACCGCAAGTGCGTTGATGCGTTTGATTTCATCCGGATCGGTAACGCGCTGACCCGTCGGGTCGAAATAGCAAAACTGGCCACGCAGGATCTTGCGGACAATGCCGGGTTGGCTGTCATCGACGTAATGCAGGTCGGGCGGCAGAACATCGGGCAATGCGGTATCTGGCATGGCGGACAATCCCGGGCGGCGAATCATGAGGCGTTAAGCCATTGACCGCGCACCGTTGCCGGGGTGCCTGAAGAATGCCTGGAGAATGCCTAGAAAGTGCCGACAGATTTCAGGCCAGCACCGCCACCGCTTTGATTTGCGCCCAGAGTTGCTGGCCGGGGTGCACGCCCAATTGATCCCGGGAATAGCGGGTGATGCGCGCCAACAGCGGCGTGCCAGCCGCGTTCAGGCGGATCAGTACGTGAGCGGCGTTATCGGCGCCGATTTCACTGATCACCGTGACCGGCAGGCGATTGAGAATGCTGCTTTGCTCCGCGCCTTGCAGGCTCAGGCTGATATCCCGCGCCTGGACCTTGCAGCGCAATGCCTGACCTTCGGCCATCAGCGAATGGGCGACCCGAATGCTCAGGTCCGTGTTGGGCAGTTGCAGGGTCAACAATTGATAATCGGCATCGTAGGCGCTGACGTGTCCTTCGATCACCACGCCGGCGTCATCGCCCAGCGCCAGCGGCAGATCGAGCCGAGCCAGGGTTTCGCCGATGGCGCCGCTGGCCAAAGCCTTGCCGTTGCTGAGCAGGACGAGGTGGTCGGCGAGCCGCGCGACTTCATCCTGAGAATGGCTGACGTACAGCACGGGAATGTCCAGCTCATCGTGCAGCCGTTGCAGGTAAGGCAGAATTTCGTTTTTACGCTGGCTATCGAGCGCCGCCAGCGGTTCGTCCATCAGCAACAGTTTCGGGCTGGTGAGCAGGGCGCGAGCAATGCCGATCCGTTGACGTTCGCCGCCCGAAAGATTCTGCGGATCACGGTCCAGCAAATGGCCAATCCCCAGCAACTCGGTGGCATGGACCATGTCGACCCGGCGCTGTTGACGAGGGATGCGCCTGAAGCCGAACTCAAGATTGGCCCGCACCGACAAATGCGGGAACAGGCTGGCTTCCTGGAAGACGTAACCCAAGGCGCGTTTATGCGGCGGGACAAAAATCCGCTTGTCGCTGTCTTGCCAGATTTCATCGTTGACCTGAATAAAACCCTGCTCGGCCTGTTCCAGACCGGCGATGCAGCGCAGGCACGTGGTTTTGCCAGAACCGGAATGGCCGTAAAGCGCCGTCACTCCACGGCCGGGCAGTTGCAGATCGACATCCAGGGCGAATCCCGAATAATTCAGTTTCAAGCGCGTATGAATCATCGATCAGCTCCAGGCCGCTTTGGTTTTACGGCGGGAGTAGAGCGCCAGCAATACCGCAAAGGAGAACACCAGCATCGCCCCGGCCAGCCAATGAGCCTGAGCGTATTCCATGGCTTCGACATGATCATAGATCTGCACCGAGACCACGCGGGTCTTGTCGGGAATGTTGCCGCCAATCATCAGCACCACCCCGAACTCGCCGACGGTGTGGGCGAAACCGAGAATGGCTGCGGTGATGAAACCGGGGCGGGCCAGCGGCACAATCACGCTGAAAAACGTGTCCCAGGGATTGGCGCGCAAGGTGGCAGCCACTTCCAATGGGCGAGTGCCGATGGCGGAAAAAGCATTCTGCAGCGGCTGGACCACGAACGGCATCGAGTACAGCACCGAGCCGATCACCAACCCCGCAAAACTGAAGGTGAGGGTGCCGAGACCCAGCGATTGGGTGAGCTGGCCGACCCACCCGTTTGGGCCGAGCGCCAGCAATAAGTAAAAGCCAATCACCGTGGGCGGCAGCACCAGGGGCAGGGCGACGATCGCCCCGATCGGGCCGCGCAGCCAGGACTGTGTGCGCGACAGCCAAAATGCAATCGGAGTGCCGATGATCAACAGGATCACGGTCGTCAGGGACGCCAGTTTGAGGGTCAGCCAGATGGCGGAATAATCGGCACTCGATAGCGTCATTTAGAGTTGGTAACCGTAGGATTTGATGACGACGGCGGCTTTCGGACCTTTGAGGTAGTCAACCAGCGCCTTGGCGGCCGGGTTGTCCTTGCCCTTGTTGAGGATCACCGCGTCTTGTTTGATCGGGTCGTGCATGTCGGCCGGAACGATCCAGGCCGAACCGCTGGTGACTTTGCCGTCTTTGTAGATCTGCGACAAGGCCACAAAACCGAGTTCGGCATTACCAGTGGAGACGAATTGGTAGGCCTGGGTGATGTTCTGGCCTTCAACGATCTTGCCTTTGACCTTGTCGGTCAGGCCCTGCCTGGCCAGCACTTGGGTGGCAGCCAGGCCATAGGGGGCAGATTTCGGGTTGGCGATGGACAGGTGCTGATACTGATTGTCGCTTAGCACCTTGCCCTCGGCGTCGACGTAACCTTCCTTGGCCGACCACAGTGCCAGGGTGCCGATGGCGTAAGTGAAGCGCGAGCCTTTGACCGTGTCGCCTTCGGTTTCGAGTTTTTTCGGAGTGGTGTCGTCTGCCGAGATGAACACTTCGAACGGCGCGCCGTTCTTGATTTGGGTGTAGAACTGGCCGGTTGCGCCAAAGGAGGTGACCAGTTTGTGCCCGGTTTCTCTCTCGAAATCGGCCGCGATGGCCTGGATCGGCGCTGTGAAGTTGGCGGCAACGGCGACCTGGACTTCATCCGCCTGGGCGGACCCGCAAGCAAACACGGTGAACAGGCACGCGGGGGCAATACGTGAGGCACGAATGATCATGAAACGGCTCCGTGGCAGGCGAGATGAGGCGCTATATAGCAGAATATATAGCGAATCGCCTGTAAACGGAACTTGCCGGATGCAGAGCGCAGGTTTGGCACTGAATGCCGCTAAGTGCGGAACCTGTGGGAGCGGGCTTGCTCGCGAAGACGACGGCACAGTCAACATTGATGTCGCCTGACACACCGCCTTCGCGAGCAAGCCCGCTCCCACAGGTTTTGTGTCTAGTGAGTCAGTTTGGCCAACGCCTCATCCGCCAAACGCCGGGTCAGCTCTGCCGAGGTCATTTCAACGCCCAACGTAAACGCCTGACCCGCCCAAAGGTTGCTGAAATCCGCTTCCCCTTTGGCCCGCAATGGCATCAACGCACCGCCGGCCAGGGGGAAGGCTGGCGCTTGGGCGCACATTGGCCCCAGTTCACGCATCACCCGATTGAGAATCCCGCGTGCCGGGCGCCCGGTGAAAATGTTGGTGACCGCCGTTTCGCTTTCCTTGGCCGTACGCAACGCCTTTTGGTGAGAAGCACTGACCTTGGCCTCCGGCGTGAACAAATAAGCCGTACCCACCTGAACCGCCGAGGCGCCCAGCAGAAAAGCTGCCGCAACGCCTCGCGCATCGCCAATCCCGCCCGCCGCAATCACCGGCACGTTCACCGCGTCGACGATTTGAGGCACCAGGGCAAACGTCCCCACCTGGCTGCTCAAGTCATCACTGAGAAACATCCCCCGGTGGCCGCCAGCCTCGTAACCCATGGCGATAATCGCATCGCAGCCGTGCTGTTCCAGCCAGACGGCTTCTTCGACCGTAGTTGCCGAGCAAAGCACTTTCGCCCCGGTGGCTTTTACCCGATCCAACAGGGACTTTTCCGGCAGGCCAAAGTGAAAACTCACCACTTCGGGACGAAACTCTTCGATCACTTCGCAGGCCGCATTATCGAACGGTGCACGATTGGACACCGGCGTCGGCGCGTCGAAATCGACTTCCAATTCCCGGTAATACGGTTCCAGCAGATTCTTCCAGTCCCGGGCACATTGCTCATCGGGCGGTGGAGGTTGATGGCAGAAGAAGTTGACGTTGAACGGGCGCTGGGTGTGTTGGCGAATCGTTTTAAGTTCCTCGCGCAACTGCTCGATGCTCAGCATAGCGGCAGGCATCGAGCCCAGGCCGCCAGTGTTGCTCACCGCAATCACCATGGCCGACGTCGTCGCGCCAGCCAGGGGGGCCTGGATGATCGGCAGTTCGATCCCGAGCAGGTGAAGAATGCGGGTGTCTGGCCATTGACTCATGTGCGATGTTCTCCGACGTCGGTAGAAGCGAATTTGTATCAGCAATGACTGACCCAAGGCCAGTCGAGTTTGAGGATCGGCTTAAAGTCGGCTACGGCGATGTGTTGTCATGTGTTATTTCAACAGCACGACAACTGAGCGATACCATCGGGAGGCAGTGATGTTCAAAGGCATTTTGATCGACAAGGACGACAGCGGTTACCGGGCCACCCTGCAAGAGATCAATGACGATCAATTGCCTGAAGGCGATGTGACCGTGCGTGTGGCATACAGCACACTGAACTTCAAGGATGGCCTGGCGATTACCGGTAGCAGCCCGGTGGTGCGCAAATTCCCGATGGTGCCGGGCATCGATCTGGCAGGCTCTGTCGAAGTCAGTGGTCATCCGGACTACAAGGTTGGCGATCAAGTCCTGCTCAATGGCTGGGGTGCGGGCGAAGGACACTGGGGCGGATTGGCGCAGAAAGCGCGCCTGAATGGCGACTGGCTGATCCCCTTGCCCAAAGCATTCACCGCCGCGCAAGCGATGGCCATCGGCACGGCCGGCTACACGGCGATGCTGAGCATCCTGGCGCTGGAGCACAACGGCGTGAATCCCGAACAAGGCGAAGTGCTGGTGACAGGCGCCAACGGGGGCGTAGGCAGTTTCGCCATCGCGCTGCTGAGCAAACTCGGCTATCGCGTGGTGGCCTCCACCGGCCGCACCTCCGAACACGAGTACCTCAAGCAATTGGGTGCCAGCGAAATCATCGATCGCGCCACGTTGTCCGAACCGGGCAAACCGTTGGCCAAGGAGCGTTGGGCGGCGGTGATCGACTCGGTCGGCAGCCACACGTTGGCCAACGCGTGCGCCAGCACCCGGGCCAACGGCACCGTTGCCGCTTGCGGTCTGGCGCAAGGCATGGACTTCCCGGCCTCCGTTGCGCCGTTCATTTTGCGCGGTGTGACCCTGGCCGGCATCAACAGCGTGACCCAACCCAAAGCCAAGCGGATACTGGCCTGGAATCGCCTGGCCAAGGATCTGGATTTCGCCTTGCTGCCGCTGATCAGTCACGAAATCGGTTTGAGTGAAGCCATCGATGCCGCGTCGCGCCTGCTCGCCGGCCAGTTGCGCGGTCGGGTGGTGGTGGATGTGAATCGCTGATTAGCGGGTCTCGCGTTCCAGCAACTGACGCTTGCGCTCCACGCCCCAGCGATAGCCCGACAGATTGCCGTCGCTGCGCACCACACGGTGGCAAGGGATCGCCACCGCGAGGCTGTTCGCGCCACAGGCCTGGGCCACGGCGCGCATGGCTTTCGGTGCGCCGATGCGCTGGGCGATATCGGCATAACTGGCGGTGCTGCCGACGGGAATCTCCCGCAGCGCTTGCCACACCCGCTCCTGAAACGCCGTGCCGCGTACATCCAGCGGCAAGTCCAGGCCGAGGGCCGGGGCTTCGATAAAACCCACCACTTTGGCGATCAACTGTTCGAACTCATGATCGGCGCCAATCAGATTGGCGCGCCGAAACTTGTCCTGCAGATCACAGACCAATTGATGCGGGTCGTCCCCCAGCAGGATCGCGCAGACGCCGCGTTCACTCTGCGCCACCAGAATCGCCCCGAGTGAACACTGGCCAACGGCAAAACGAATGTCGTTATTCTGCCCGGCCGCGCGGTAGTCGCCGGGCTTCATGCCCAGCAGTTGATCCGCCGCCTCATAAAAACGGCTGTTGGAGTTGAAGCCGGCGTCATACACCGCGTCAGTGACCGTGCTGCCGTCCGCCAGGCGTTCGCGAACCTTGCGCGAGCGATGGGCTGTCGCGTAGCCCTTGGGCGTGAGGCCGGTGACGGCTTTGAATACGCGATGGAAGTGGAAGCTGCTCAGGCCGGCCGCATCCGCCAGTTCATTCAGCGCCGGCAAGGTCTCGGCGGATTCGATGTGACGACACGCAGCGGCTACGGTCGTGGCGTGTTTTGCGGCGACGGCGCTTTGATCTTTCGCGGCCCGTTTACTGGGGCGATAACCAGCTATCTGAGCTTGCTCGGCCGTGTCGAAAAACTCGACATTCTGCGGTTTCGGCAAGCGCGCCAGACTGCTGGGACGGCAGTAGATGCCGGTGGTTTTCACCGCATATACAAACTGCCCGTCGGCGCGGGGATCGCGCGCGACCACAGCGGCCCAGCGAGGATCGTTTTCGGTGGCGATGTTTTTCGAATGAGTTGTCATGGCTTCATGTCCGTTGACCCGTTTCATGCAGATTAACTACCCGGCAGGGGCGCCACACTCCGGGTCTTGCGGTCGAATTCGACGGCTTCATCCAGCAGTACGAAAGGTGAAGTTGATCCGTTGTTCGCCCAGCTGAGAGTGAAAACCCTCCTTGATCGGCAATATGCCGTGATAACGCAAACGATCCACGCCGCCCCAGACCACGATATCGCCATGCAACAACGGCACCCGCTGACTTTTGGCGCTGCGTTCGAAGCCACCAAATAGAAACGTCGCCGGCAACCCCAAGGACACCGACACGATGGGGGCGGTGTAGGAACCTTCGTTTTTGTCCTGATGCAACGACATTCTGGCACCGGGAATATAGCGGTTGATCAGACAGGAATCAGGCACGAAATCGATAAACCCTGCCTCTTGCGCCGCCGCTTGTGCGAGTTGGAAAAACACGTCGGGCATTTCAGGCCAGGGCAGGCCGGTCTGCGGATCGTTGCGAGTGTATTTGTAGCCGCTACGGTCGGTGGTCCAGCCCCAGGTGCCGCAACTGCTCAGCGCCACCGACATGGTAAAGCCGCCGGGTGTGACCATCTGCCGAAAAGGGGCTGCAGCCAGAACCGCCTCCAGCGTCGGCAGCAACCGGTCGAGCCAACGCAGCGCGAAGCCTCTGAGAACGCAGGATTGTTCGCCGATTTGCTCGCGTGTGGGTTGCTGCTCGGGTTCGGCATCGGCAAACATATCGAGGGTGATCGGGCTCATGGGGTCATAGCGCATCGTGAAAGATGATTCCAAGGGTATGCCGTTTTCCACTGTGCAGGCGACTCACGCCGTGACGCATGGTCACTCGGTAATAGCCGCGAACGCCTTTTACCGGGCGCTGATTCACAGCAAAAATCAACGCGTCGCCTTTCTTCAGACCGATGACTTGCGGGCGCGACTGCATCCGGGGACGTTGTTCGGTCAGCACAAACTCACCGCCGGTAAAATCTTCACCCGGTTCTGACAGCAGAATCGCCACTTGCAGCGCAAAGACGTGTTCGCCGTACAGATCCTGGTGCAAACAGTTGTAATCCTGCGGGCCGTATTGCAGCAACAAAGGTGTCGGGCGTTCCTGACCGGCGGCATGACAGCGTTGCAAAAACGCTTCGTGCGATTCGGGGAAACGGGTCGGCAGGCCCATGGATTCGTACCAGCGATTGGCAATGGGAACCAGTCGAGGGTAAAGCGCGCTACGCAACAGAGCCACCGGATCCGGTAACGGGTATCTGAAGTATTTGTACTCGCCACGGCCAAAACCGTGGCGAGCCATCACCACTTTCGAGCGAAAGGGTTCGGGCCGCTCGTACAGGGCACTGATTTCATCGCAGATCTCAGGGCTTAAAAGCGAGCTGATAACTGCGCAGCCATCCTGGTCGAGTTGCTGCTCAAGCCGGGCCCAGTCGAGGGAGTCGTTGCGAATTGGGTCGGTAAACAAGGGTTCTGACTCCTTGACCAAAAGGTCGAGGCGGCCAGTTTAGTGAGCGTTTGGGGAGTGGACACTCCGGCGCTTGCGGTCGAATTCAAAAGGGGAGCTGACGTCCATGTTGTCGCTCCAGATCGCATTACAGCGCTTTGCTGACGCTGATCTCGCTGATGACGTCTTCAGTCTGCCCATGAATGACGTCCAGTGCAGCTTTGGCTTCTTCTTCAGTGCCGTTTTCAAGCTGAGCGAATTCGAAGCGACGCTCGCCGTTGAGTTTGTATTTGATGACGTACTTGGTCGTCTGGGCCACGGTCATATCTGCCTGTCTTGGTGTGAGGTCGTCGATCAGCTCAGCTTCGAGCTGGAACGGCGAATGATCTTGATCGAATGCGTCAGGGTCGGTTTGCGGGTCACGCTGATCGGCCGGCGGTTGACCGTGTCGATGGTGATGTTCCAGAAACCGGTGCTCGGCGCAGTGATCCGAGCCGGGAAGGTGTCGAATGCGCCGCCGTGGTAAGTATGACGGCCGCCATTCTTGAAGCTGCGGAAGTTGGCGTCGTTCATCAAGCGGATGTTGCACATTTGCGAGCACTGGATGACGACGATGTCGTCTTCGTTGAGGTGCTCGCGCTGGTGGATAAATTTCATGAGGCGCCTCCAGAAGGGCTTTTTCTACAAAATCAAAACGATAGCATGGGCGATTGGCGCAGTTTATCAGCCCGAACAGGTTATTATCCGGCTGTCGGGGTCCGCTTTGACAATTAAAAACAGTTATTCGGAATTCTATGAGCGATAAAAGCAGTGAGTCTCGGAGAAAAACAGTATTTGTGCTGTCGGAGGGTCTTTATCGGAGGTTTTGTATGAAGTGGGGGGTTCTGGTCGTGCCGTTGGTATTGACAGTGGGTGGATGTGCAAATGTCTCGGACATCAATGAGTCACTGCCCACCATGAGCGTGATTTCAGGCAAGAAGCCCCATGAATACGCGCAGTGTCTGGTCGAAAAGCTGGCCGACAGCCGGCAAGCCCTGCAGATCGAACCACACAAGGAAGGCGTGCGGGTTATCGTGCCGCAGAAGCTCTCATCGGGGCCAGCAGCGGTGTTTGACATCGACGACCGCTCCGGTGGCAGCAGCATCAAGCTGCATGAACGCATCTCCAACATGCCCTTGCGCCCATGGGATGTACGCGACGCCGCCACCGCGTGCATATCAGGCTGATAAACTACCGCCCCTCAGCATCGATGCCGTCAAAGTCGCGCTTTGACGGCATTGTCATTTCTGGAGTCGAGCATGAAGCGAGAGCAGGTGCGGGAGCGCCATGCAGAGGGTCATATCTCTGCCACCCACGTGATTCAGAACCCGGCGAATCCGGGGGAGTGGATCGTGTTTTTCAAAAAAAGCGCCGGGCGCAGTTTTTTCCTGGTGGATGACAACGATGAAGTCGAGTCCTTCAGCCGCCTCGACGATTTGATCGAGACCGTGCGCGGGCTCGGGATCAAATTCGCCGAAATCCATATGTAGGGTGTAGGAGCGTGGCTTGCCCGCGAAGAACGATGACGCGTAATACCTGAAAAACCGCGGTGTATTCTTCGCGGGCAAGCCTCGCTCCCATAGGTTTTGCGTAGCTCACGTTTCTAGGGGGGAGCCCTACTTGCAAACCACCACCACGCTGCGATTTTTGTAGTTGCCGACGTCGACGCCCAGAGTCTTGTCGCTTTCCTGGGGCGACGGTGTGCCGTCGGTACCGACAATCCGATAGCCGGTGCCGGCGCAAGAGGCATCGGCTTTTTCGTAGCAGGTGGCCCAGGAATTGGCCTCGCCGGAGCAATCGATGGTCAGCCCCTGTTCACCATTGTCCAGATAGGTTTTTTCAGCCGAGGCACAGCCCGCCAAGGCCAGAACTGCAAACAGCGCCAGTATCGTTTTCATGGAATCAGTCATCGGGAAGGGAAGGGCTGGCGCGAGGGTATAGCGAATGGCCATTTCGGTACAGATAAACCCATCACCGAGCCCCTGTTCAATGCTCGAACGGCATTTACCGGGGCCGGTCCTGGTCATTTCTTGCGGCGGGGGCTCCGAGCTGGCGCTGCTTCGCGGGGTGCGGCCGGGGCAGAGCGGTCGTCCTGGAACACCGCAGCCACTTCCACCGCCATCGCCTTGCTGGGCAATGGGCCGGCGACCTGTTCACCGTGGTAATTGACTATCCACCACTGACCGTTCTTGTCTTGGCTGACCGAATAACCGTTTGCGTTTTGTGCTGCCGACATATAACTGCCTCGTTGGCGGGATCAAGGCGGCCATGATACGTCAAATGCACGCAAACGGCGCTCATGGCGTAGAGTGGGACCGTTTGATCCGTCAAACCGGAAGGCGATTGAACTATCCGCCGGTTTATTTCTCTATGATGGCATCGGTTAGCCAGTGCGGGGCATTGTAAGGTGCACGCCGCCTGATTAGACTGCGCCGAAACTCGTACACACAGCCCTTTCAAGGACTTATATGATCAAGAAATGCTTGTTCCCAGCAGCCGGTTACGGTACTCGCTTCCTGCCAGCGACTAAAGCCATGCCCAAAGAAATGCTGCCGGTGGTAAACAAGCCACTGATCCAGTACGGCGTCGAAGAAGCACTGGACGCCGGGTTGACCGAAATCTCGATCGTCACCGGTCGTGGCAAGCGCGCCCTGGAAGACCACTTCGACATCAGCTACGAGCTGGAAAACCAGATCAAGGGCACCGACAAGGAAAAATACCTGGTCGGCATCCGTAAACTGCTCGACGAGTGCTCGTTCTCCTACACTCGCCAGACCGAAATGAAAGGCCTGGGCCACGCGATTCTGACCGGCCGCCCGTTGATCGGTGACGAACCCTTCGCCGTGGTACTGGCGGACGACTTGTGCGTTAACCTCGAAGGCGACGGCGTACTGACGCAGATGGTCAAGCTGTACAAGCAGTTCCGCTGCTCGATCGTGGCCATCCAGGAAGTCGACCCGCAAGAAACCAACAAGTACGGCGTGATTGCCGGCGAGATGATTCGCGACGACATCTATCGCGTTCACAGCATGGTCGAGAAGCCAAAGCCTGAAGATGCACCGTCGAACCTGGCGATCATCGGCCGTTACATCCTGACCCCGGACATCTTCGACCTGATCGAACAGACCGAACCAGGCAAGGGCGGCGAAATCCAGATCACCGACGCCCTGATGAAGCAGGCACAAAACGGCTGCGTCATGGCCTACAAGTTCAAAGGCAAGCGTTTCGACTGCGGTGGCGCCGAAGGCTACATTGAAGCGACCAACTTCTGCTTCGAGAACTTCTACAAGACTGGCAAGGCTTACTGATAGCGCCTGAGCTGCTAGTACTGAAAAGCCACCTTCAGACTGTGTGAAAACACACTGGTGAAGGCCCAAGCAAACGCCCCGACTTGTTCGGGGCGTTTGCTTTTGTGTGGACGAGAGGAAAAAAGGCTTTTCTTCCGATCAATATTTAAATGTCTATCGAGTCGGTGAGATTGATCGTACAGATCAGGATTACGACGAGTTCAGAAACGACCTACAGCGAACTTCAAATACATTCACGGCAGCATTGAAAAATGTCCCGTGAATTTTTTTGTGTGCAGTAAGGAGTTTTACCCATGGCATTAATAAGTGAGGCGACACACCGCGGAGCGAGATCAAAACGTTGGTTAGGCCTAAGCGTGCTGATGCTGCCTGTGTTGCTGGTGACAGTTGATAATACGGTGCTTGGATTCGCGCTACCAAAAATCGCCGAGGCCCTGCGTCCGAGCGCTAGCCAGCAGTTGTGGATGATCGATGCTTATTCGCTGGTCTTGGCGGGATTGCTGGTGTCGATGGGTAGTCTCGGAGATCGAATCGGTCATCGTAAGTTGTTGCTGGCCGGGTCCTTGGGTTTTGCCATTGTGTCGGTGCTAACCGCGTATTCCGATACCGCCACGCAACTGATTGCCGGGCGAGCTTGTATGGGCGTTTTCGGTGCGATGCTGATGCCCTCAACGTTGGCGTTGATACGCTCGGTATTCGAGGATCGAGAAGAACGCAGGCTAGCAGTCGCGATTTGGGCAACGACGTTGACGGTCGGCTCGGCACTCGGTCCTTTGGTGGGTGGGGTATTGCTGGAATTCTTCAGTTGGGGATCGATTTTCCTGTTGGCGGTGCCCGTGTTGGTGCCACTGCTGGTATTGGGGCCACTGTTGTTGCCCGAATCCGAGCGAGATGCTTCAGGACCGTTGGATCCGATAAGCATCCTGCAATCGATGGTAGCCCTTGGTGCCATTGTTTATGGCATCAAACACAGCGCCAGTAGTGGTATCGACTGGATGGCGCTGACAACATTTGCAGTGGGCGCAGTTGCGGGCCGGATGTTTGTGCGTCGACAGTTACGACTGCCAGTGCCGCTGATGGAGCTGAGTCTGTTCCGCAGTGGCACCTTTAGCGGCTCTGTCGCAATCAATTTGATGAGCCTCGCGTTTCTCGTCGGCTTCGTATTCTTTACCACTCAGTTCCTGCAGATCGTTCTTCAGATGTCGCCCTTGAGTGCTAGCCTCGCGTTGGTCCCGGGTCAGATCATGGCGATTGTAGTGGGGATGGCGGTCGTGCCTGTTGCACAGCGGTTACAGGTGCATATGCTGATACCGATTTTGATGGCGTTTGCTGGAGCGGCGTTTTTGCTGGTCGCCAGCATGGGCAGTAGCCTGACCGTTCTAGTGGTGGCTTTTGCCTTGCTGAACATTGGCGTGGGCGCGATCGCGACGGTGTCCAATGAAGTGATTTTGTCAGCCGCACCACCGGCAAAGGCGGGCGCTGCGTCGGCCATTAGCGAAACGGCCTATGAAGTGGGCGTAGTTTTGGGGACAACAGTGCTTGGCGGTCTTGTCACCGCCTACTATCGCGGTGCATTGCAGCTTCCGGGGTTTCTGAGCGAAGTGCAGATGATGCTGGCGAGTGAGACGCTGTCTGGCGCCCATCATGTGGCGGCAGATTTGTCGGGTGATCAAGCGAGAGAATTGATGACGCAAGCGGGAAGGGCATTCGAAGGTGGAATCGGATTGGTTTCGTGGGTGACGTTCGGCCTGGCACTTATGGCGATTCTGATTGCTTGGCGCACTCTGCGGACGCCGAATACGCAATCTGCAGAGGGGCGTTGATCGAAAACGAAGGTGGGGTCGCGCATCGTACGACCCGAGCATTTCAGCGCAATGCTTGCTCAGCGGCCGCCCGCAGGTATGCTGGTCACCTGCCAAGGAGAAAGAAATGGCCTACGATTTTGACCTATATGTGATTGGTGCCGGTTCCGGCGGTGTGCGCGCTGCGCGGTTTGCGGCCGGTTTCGGCGCGAAAGTCGCCGTGGCTGAGAGCCGTTATCTGGGCGGTACGTGTGTGAACGTCGGCTGTGTGCCGAAAAAATTGCTGGTCTACGGCGCGCACTTCGCTGAAGACTTCGAGCAGTCGCAAGGTTTTGGCTGGACCCCGGGTGAGGCGAAGTTCGACTGGGCGACGCTGATTGCCAACAAGGATCGCGAGATCAATCGCCTGAACGGCATTTACCGCAATCTGCTGGTCAATAGCGGCGTGACCTTGCATGAAGGCCACGCGAAAATCGTCGATCCGCATACCGTCGAGTTCGATGGCGAACGCTATACCGCCAAAAACATTCTGATTGCTACCGGTGGCTGGCCGCAGATCCCGGAGATTCCGGGGCACGAGCACGCGATCAGTTCCAACCAGGCGTTCTTCCTTAAAGAGTTGCCGAAGCGCGTTCTGGTGGTCGGTGGTGGTTACATTGCGGTGGAGTTTGCCGGGATCTTCCACGGGTTGGGTGCCGAGACCACGCTGTTGTATCGCGGTGATCTGTTCCTGCGTGGCTTCGACGGTGCGGTGCGCAAACATTTGCAGGAAGAGTTGACCAAGCGCGGCATGGACCTGCAGTTCAATGCCGACATCGAGCGCATCGATAAGCAAGCCGATGGCAGCCTGAAAGCCACGCTCAAGGATGGTCGTGTGCTGGAGGCGGACTGCGTGTTCTACGCCACTGGTCGGCGGCCGATGCTCGACAACCTGGGGCTGGAAAACACCGGCGTCAAACTCGACAAGAAAGGTTTTGTCGAGGTCGATGGGCAGTATCAAACCGCAGAGCCATCGATCCTGGCCCTTGGCGATGTAATCGGTCGGGTACAGCTCACGCCGGTCGCGCTGGCCGAAGGCATGGCCGTGGCGCGGCGTTTGTTCAAGCCCGAGCAATATCGCCCGGTGGATTACAAGATGATCCCGACCGCGGTGTTCAGCTTGCCGAATATCGGCACTGTCGGCCTGACCGAAGAAGAGGCGCGAGAGGCCGGGCACGATGTGGTGATCTTCGAAAGCCGTTTCCGGCCGATGAAGTTGACCCTGACCGAATGCCAGGAACGCACCTTGATGAAGCTGGTGGTGGACGCCAAGACCGACAAGGTCTTGGGCTGCCACATGGTCGGCCCGGAAGCCGGCGAGATCGTGCAAGGATTGGCGATTGCCTTGAAGGCGGGCGCGACCAAGCGCGATTTCGACGAAACCATCGGCGTGCATCCGACGGCCGCCGAAGAGTTCGTCACCATGCGTACGCCGGTTGCGGGTTAATCGTCCTTTTGCGGCGCTGATGCGTCTGGCATTGATGCGTCTGGCACTGTCGCAACGACAGCGGCCAGGCGCACGCTTTCATCCAGCCTCGCCTGCAGCTTGATCAGTTCTACTTCCAGTGTTTTGTTGGTATGCGATTGCTCGTCGATGGTCTGCTTGAGCGACTGGCTTTCCAATAAGGCAATGCGCAAGCGTTCCTGGAGGAGGGTGCGTTCGCTGTCGATACGGTTGATCTGTTCCAGCAGCTGATCCTGTCGGCTGTTGGTGTGCTTGAGTTGCTCTTGCAGCGTGCTCAACTCCCGCAGCGTTCCACGGTTTTCTGTCAGTAAGCGCTCGTTGTCGCGATGCAGTTGGGTGATTTCATCCTGGCGAACCAGTGCGCTTTGCTGCGCCTGACGCAACTCCATCTGAATCTGTTGCACCTGACCTTCGTGGCGGCGCTGTTCCTGCTCGCGTTGGTCTTTGACGGCGTTGCGGTAGTGTTCCAGCGCTTCGCGGGCGTGCAGGTGCTTTTCTTCCAGTGAGCGGATCTGCTCGTCCTTGTCCTGCAAGCGTAATTCGAAATCTGCCAGCGCCTGGTTCAGTCCAGCGTTGCGTGTTTGCTCGGTTTGCAGCGTGGAGCGGGTGTCGTGCAGTTCTGCCGATTCCTGGGTCAGCGCCAGGCTTTGAATTTCGTATTGCTGCTGCAATTCGGTATTGGCCTCGCGAGCTTCGTGCAGCTGGGTTTCCAAGTCTTTTCGTTGTTGCTCGAACTGTGCGCGTGCCTGGTCGATGGGCTCTTGCGCCTGTTCTTTCAGGCGTTGCGCCAGGCGTGATACCAAGCTAGTTAGCTCATCATCAATCGGTTCGGAAGGTGCTTGCTCGGGTTCGGTGCCGTCATCGAGCTCCTTCATATAGCGATGGATTGTGGTTTTTGAACCGGTATTGCCCATCTCGATCCGCACTGCGTCGATGCTCGGGTGTTCTCCCCGGGCGAGGATTGCCAAGCGTGCCGCCTGCACCAGTGCCTTGTTTACGCCGCCACGTGCCATGTGTTCTCCTACGATTTGATACTGTGGTACGTACCACCAGTTTATGCACTGTACCATGATGCGAATAAAGTTAAAATTCTATGTTTAATCATGCGGGATATACTGGTATTACCCCGCGTGATGGGCTGTAATCCGGGTTTCGTCCGCCAAAGCGGTACGTTTTCGAGAAATGAGCCCATGACTGAACTGGATCGCTACCTGCAAGCCGCCACGCGCGATAACACCCGTCGCAGCTATCGCGCGGCCATCGAGCATTTCGAAGTCAGTTGGGGCGGGTTCTTGCCGGCGACCGGCGATAGCGTGGCGCGCTATCTCGTGGCTCATGCGGGCGTGCTGTCGATCAACACCTTGAAGTTGCGCTTGTCCGCGTTGGCGCAGTGGCACAACAGTCAGGGTTTCGCCGATCCCACCAAGGCGCCCGTAGTGCGCAAAGTGTTCAAGGGCATTCGTGCGCTGCACCCGGCCCAGGAAAAACAGGCCGAGCCGCTGCAGCTTCAGCATCTGGAGCAAGTCGTTGCCTGGCTGGAGCAGGAAGCGCAAACCGCCAAGACGCAGGGCGATCAACCGGGATTGCTGCGGGCCAGGCGCGACATGGCGTTGATCCTGCTGGGCTTCTGGCGCGGTTTCCGTAGCGATGAGTTGTGCCGTGTGCAGATTGAACATGTGCAGGCCCACGCCGGCTCAGGCATAACCCTCTATTTGCCACGCAGCAAAAGCGATCGAGAGAACCTCGGCCAAACGTATCAGACGCCAGCCTTGCAGCGCTTGTGTCCGGTTCACGCCTATATCCAATGGATCACAGAAGCGGCGTTGGTCCGCGGGCCAGTGTTCCGGGGTATCGACCGCTGGGGCCATTTGAGCGAGGAGGGCTTGCACGCCAACAGCGTGATCCCGTTGTTGCGCCAGGCCCTGGAGCGCGCCGGTATTCCGGCCGAGCACTACACCAGTCACTCCTTACGTCGTGGCTTTGCCACCTGGGCCCATCAGAGTGGATGGGATTTGAAGTCGTTGATGAGTTACGTGGGCTGGAAGGATATGAAGTCCGCCATGCGCTATGTCGAAGCCAGCCCATTTATCGGGATGACTCGAATCGCTGAAAAACCATTGGCGCTGTAGATCACGTTTTCTTCTATTAATACTGTCGGCTAATAGCGAAAACCAATCAGCAGCATCAGATTTGCCAATGAGCCAACCGGCAATCGGGTGGGTAGGATTCACTCCATCAACTTCTTAACCCCTGACGGAGAGTCATCGATGCCTATCATCAACAGCCAAGTTAAACCGTTCAAAGCTGACGCCTTTAAAAATGGCGACTTCGTAAAAGTGTCGGACGCTGACCTGAAAGGCAAGTGGTCTGTCGTATTCTTCTACCCAGCCGACTTCACCTTCGTCTGCCCGACCGAACTGGAAGACCTGGCTGACAACTACGCCGAGTTTCAGAAATTGGGCGTCGAGATCTACAGCGTTTCCACCGATACCCACTTTGCCCATGCTGCCTGGCACAACACTTCGCCAGCCATTGGCAAAATCCAGTACACCATGATCGGCGATCCGACTCATGTCATCTCCCGCAACTTCGACGTGCTGATCGAAGAAGCAGGTCTGGCTGACCGTGGCACCTTCGTGATCAACCCGGAAGGCCAGATTAAAATCGTTGAACTCAACGATGGCGGTGTAGGTCGTGACGCTTCCGAGCTGCTGCGCAAAATCAAGGCGGCTCAATACGTTGCTGCTCACCCAGGCCAGGTGTGCCCAGCCAAGTGGAAAGAAGGCGAGGCTACTCTGGCTCCGTCCCTGGACCTGGTCGGCAAGATCTAAGTCTGTGACGCGCTTCATCAGGGCGGAACTCCGCGCCTCCTAAGTAAGCTGCACCGCCCTTAAAAAACGCCCGGGCGGGATTCGCTCGGGCGTTTTTTTTCGACTTCTTTTTATCAAATACATGGAAATCGCCCGTATGTTGGACGCCAATCTTAAAGCCCAGTTGAAATCGTACCTGGAACGGGTCACCCAGCCGATCGAGATCGTTGCCTCCCTCGACGACGGTGCGAAATCCCAGGAAATGCTCGTATTACTCAAAGACGTTGCCAGTCTTTCCACCCAGATTACGTTGCTCGACAACGGTGATGATGCACGCAAACCATCGTTCTCGATCAACCGCCCAGGGGCCGATATCAGCCTGCGTTTCGCCGGTATCCCGATGGGCCATGAATTCACTTCGTTGGTGCTGGCCCTGCTGCAAGTGGGCGGCCACCCCTCGAAAGCCAGTATCGAAGTGATCGAACAAATCCGCTCGCTCAAAGGCGAGTTCAACTTCGAGACGTACTTCTCGCTGTCCTGCCAGAACTGCCCGGACGTGGTCCAGGCGCTGAACCTGATGGCTGTGCTGAACCCGAGCATCCGTCACGTCGCCATTGACGGCGCGCTGTTTCAGGCTGAAGTCGACGAGCGTCAGATCATGGCCGTGCCAAGCATTTACCTGAACGGCGTCAACTTCGGCCAGGGCCGCATGGGCCTGGAAGAGATCCTCGCCAAGATCGATACCAGTGGCATCGAGCGTCAGGCCGAGAAAATCAGCGCCAAAGAAGCCTTCGATGTATTGGTCGTAGGTGGTGGCCCGGCCGGTGCTTCGGCGGCGATCTACGCTGCTCGTAAAGGCATTCGCACCGGTGTGGCGGCGGAACGTTTTGGTGGTCAGGTGCTCGACACCATGGCCATCGAGAACTTCATCTCGGTGCAGGAAACCGAAGGGCCGAAACTGGCCGTGGCGCTGGAAGAACACGTCAAGCAGTACGACGTGGACATCATGAACCTGCAACGCGCCGACAAGCTGGTGCCGGGCAAAAATGGCGAACTGCACGAAATCCACTTCGCCAGCGGCGCCTCCTTGAAAGCCAGGACCGTGATTTTGGCGACCGGTGCCCGGTGGCGTGAAATGAACGTTCCGGGTGAGCAGCAATACCGCAACAAGGGCGTGGCGTATTGCCCGCACTGTGACGGTCCGCTGTTCAAAGGCAAACGTGTGGCGGTGATTGGTGGCGGTAACTCCGGCGTCGAAGCGGCCATCGACCTGGCCGGTATCGTGTCCCACGTAACCTTGCTGGAGTTCGACGTACAACTGCGCGCCGATGCGGTGTTGCAGCGCAAGTTGCACAGCCTGCCGAACGTCACCGTGATCACCAGTGCGCAAACCACTGAAGTGACTGGCGACGGCCAAAAGGTCAATGGCCTGCGCTATAAGGATCGCCAGTCGGACGTGTTGCGCACGGTCGAGCTGGAAGGGATCTTCGTGCAGATCGGTCTGTTGCCTAACACCGATTGGCTCAAAGGCACCATCGAGCTGTCGCCGCGCGGCGAGATCATCGTCGATGCTCGCGGTGAAACGTCGATGCCCGGCGTGTTTGCAGCCGGTGACGTGACTACCGTGCCGTACAAGCAGATCGTGATTGCGGTAGGCGAGGGCGCCAAGGCTTCCCTGAGCGCATTCGATCACCTGATCCGCACCTCGGCGCCTGCATAAACGCTGACGCTGAAAATACAAAACCCCATGAGCGATCATGGGTTTTTTGTGTCCTGCACTGATCGTTCCCACGCTCTGCGTGGGAATGCCTCAACGGACGCTCCGCGTTCGGCTCTTGATGGGACGCGGAGCGTCCCGGGCTGCATTCCCACGCAGAGCGTGGGAACGATCAGTTCTGCGGTGGGGCTTACATCGGTGCCGGCTGAATGATCTCGACCCAGTAACCATCCGGGTCCTTGATGAAGGCCAGGCTCTTCATGCGACCGTCGTTCAGGCGTTTCTGGAAATCGCAGCCCAGCGCTTCGAAGCGCTCGCACGCGGCGCGAATATCCGGCACCGAAATGCAGATATGGCCGAAACCGCGTGGGTCTGTGTTGCCATTATGATAGGCGAAATCCGCGGCGTTCTCGGTGCCGTGGTTGTGGGTCAGTTCGAGAATGCCGGGGATCGATTTCATCCACTCGGTGCGAGCAGCGGCATCGGCCGGGATTTGGTTTTTATCGACCAGCGCCAGGAAATACAGGCTGAACTCGGCTTCCGGGAAATCGCGCTTTTCCACCAGCGAAAAACCCAGAACGCGGGTGTAGAAGTCCAGCGACTGAGTGATGTCCTTGACCCGTAACATGGTGTGGTTGAAGACGAACTTCTGGGTGGCGGTGTCGGGTTGGGCGGTCACACCGGGGAAGGTGTTGAGTTCGTGCAGGCTCATGGGCCCTCCGGAAAACAAGCTAAGAATGCTCACAATGATACGCAACGGCTCTGGCATCGCCAAACCAAAACCGCGGGCTTGCCTGACAGCCGGGTGAGGCTCAGACTTTGCCGCTCAATCTGTGAGTATTCATTGCAATGATCCGATCCTGTCAATTGATGTTCGTCTTGATGTGTCTGCTTTCAGGTGTTACTTGCGCTTATGCAGAGCCTCCGGTCATCACCTGGCCAAACGGATGGACCGTCGAGGCCATCCCGCAAGACGAGGCCAAGCCTCAGGTTTCCCGGCAACGCGCAGTAAAAAACGCCCAGGATGGTACACCGGTGATGGTGATGGAATTGACCATGACTCAAGTGGAAAGCGGTCACCAGGTGAATCTGGAAGGTGTGTTGCTGGAAATGCGCAAGTCGGTGCAGAAGGACTTTTTTCAGGGTGGGTATCAGAGCGTTTGCAGTAAAATTCACCCGACTACCTTGAGCCGGCTATCGGCGCTGGAAACTACCTGCACGATTACACAGAACGGTCGACATGTGCTGTCTCAAACATTGGTCGCTGCAGTGGATGCCGATAAGGCCTATGTTCTTTCCTATGCGGGGCAGGCAGAGGTTTATAAGGCAAGTCAGGATGACATAGAGGCTGCTCGAAACAGCTTGAAACTTTAGTTTATGGTTTGTGGCGATCCCTGTAGGCGCGAGCGGTGCGGCGATCCGACTTGCCCGCGAAGCTTTACGTGTTCGGCATTTTTTAAATAGCCAAAGGGATTAAGCCTAAAGTTGATCAACATGTAACGAGTTGAACGACGACCCTCGTTGCATTTAGATACTGTCCATAAAAAAGCCCTGCATTGGCAGGGCTTTTTTATGACCGTGAGTGCTTAGCTACGCAGCCAGGAATCAACGGTGGCGGCTCCGTATTGTTCCTTCCAGGCTTTCAGGCCGCGGTGGTTGCCGCCCTTGGTTTCAATCAGTTCACCGGTGTGCGGGTTCTGATAAACCTTGACCACGCGAGCGCGGCGGGTTTTAGGCGCTGCTGCGTGCTGCAGACCGGATTTTGCCGGGGTCGGATTGAGGATGGCGATGATGTCGCGCAAGCTCTTGCCATAGGTTTTCATCAGCCCCTGGAGCTTTTCTTCGAATTCGATTTCTTTTTTGAGGCCGGCATCGTTCTTCAGCGATTCCAATTGCTTGAGCTGTTCTTGAAGGGCCTTTTCAGCTGCACGGAATTCAGCGAGTCTGGACAATATCTTTACTCCAATAGTGTGTTTGGCTGATACCAACCGCAAACAAAGCTATAAGCCAAGAGCCTTGAAGCGACTCGGTGATAATGACTCACCTGCCCAGTTCTGCACAGGCATGAAAAATTGTAGTAGTTAATTGACCCAGAGTAAATCCTGACTTTTTCTTCATGTAACAAGAGTAGACTTTTGATTCAATTTGGTGCGCACCGTCATAGCGTCGATGCTTGAAGCGGTTAGTTAATGATCACTTAATGCTCTAATGAATTCTGCACCGGGCATCGGCCGGCCAAACAGAAAACCTTGCAGAAAGTTCACGCCGTGGGCCGTCAGATAGTCACTTTGTTCTACGGTTTCCACGCCTTCGGCGACGATACCCAGATCCAGTTTGCCCGAGAGCTCGATGATGCTGTCCAGAATGTGCCGGGAGAGGGCATCGACGCCGATCATGGCCACAAAACTCTGGTCGATTTTCAGGAAGTCCACATTGAACTGACGCAAATAACCCAGGCTTGAGTGACCGGTACCGAAGTCATCGATCGCGATCATCACGCCCAAGCCGTGAAGTTGCTCGAACAGTTGCAGGGTGATGGCTGTAGGCTCGATGAGTTCGCGTTCGGTCAGCTCCAGCACCAGGTTGATGCTGCCAGGTGCGAAAGCGCTGAGGAATTCACGGCAGTCTTCAACCAGCTCCAGATCCCGGCAATGAGTGGCGGTGATGTTGATGCCTATGTGAAACGGCTCTTTGAACGATGCCGACAAGGGTGCCAGTAATGCGGAGGTCTGTCGCATCAAGGAACGAGTCATCGGCACGATCAGACCGGAATGTTCGGCAAACGGGATAAACAGGTCCGGGCGTACCAGGCCTTCCTTGGGATGTTTCCAGCGCATCAATACTTCGGCGCCGGACCACTGCTTATTGTCGCCATGCACCACGGGCTGAAAGTAAGGAATGAACTCTCCTGCCTCCAGCGCACGCTGCATTTCACGGCTGGGCGATGTCGAGCGCTTCTGCAGGACATGCCCGATCGAGCCTGACACCACACCGAAAAACATCAATAGACTGAACAGCGGCGGGTACTCACTGCGCATGTAACGCCAGGTCTCTCCTTCGGGGAAACCGGCGGCCACCATAAAGGCATAACGCGCAGACGTCAGTGTGTTTTGCGCCACTGGCAAGACGGGCAGGGCGTCGTCGTGGACTTTGCCATCGGCGGACAGCCAATTTGGGCCAATTCGCAGCAACAGTAATGTCTTGTGACCCATCAAGCGCAACACGTTACTCAGGTGATAACCGTCCAGCGTGGTCAATGCGCCCTGGTTTCCTTCGCTAAGCCGATACACCAACAACGCGGTATTGGGCGTGACCGGATTACCGTTCATGAGCCATAGCGTGCCTTGGGTGTAGTCGCCGGGATTGATCTTTTCCTGATAGTCGCCGAACAACGAACTGCAATAGAGGTTGTTGTCCCATACAAGATTGGTCGAGCGCACGAACGGACGGCGGGTGACTTGTTCGCGCAGGGCCAGTTTAACGTCATTGCAGTTTTGGCCAGCCAGCGGCAATAGTTGCTGCGCCGCTTGGGCTGTGTTGTCGAGCATCAGTTCGAATTGGCGAATGGCTTCTTCGGCAGTCAGTTCAGTACTTTGCTTGAGCGCACGTTCAGCCTGCAGATAGAGAATGGCGAACCCCAGCAACATTGGAAGCAGCCCGCTCAGAACAGTCACAGCGATCCGGGTGCCACGCTTGCGGCGACTCTTGACGTTCAGTGGCATTCGCAAATCCATCGCGATAAAAGAGGGCACTTAAAGGCTGGCAAGGCGACACGCTTCCCAGAAGAGTTCAGCCATGATAGTTGGTCGACAGCACTTGTGCTGTTCAATGATCATTCAGGCTCGAAGCCAGTTTGATAAAGGCCAGTGTCGCAGGTGATGACTGACGCTGATCGAGCACTGCCAGACCCACCTGGCGGCTGACCGATGGTGCCAGCGGTTTTTTCACGTAGCGGTTGTCGTTGTCGTCAGGCAATGAGCTTTCGGCGACAACGGTCAGTGCATCACCACGACCGACGGTGTCCAAAGTGCTGAGCAACTGCGAGCAACGATAACGAATGTTCGGCGTCAATCGCGCCGCATTGAATAAGCGCGACACCAGTTCCGAAGACCCGGCTTCGGTCAGCACAAAAGGGTCGTGGCACAAATCGCTCAAACTCAAATTGTCGCGACCGGCCAGCGCATGATCGGCAGGCAGCAGTGCGACCATCTGGTCTTCGATCAGCCTGAAAGTGTCGAAACGTTCCTGGGGCAACACCACAAAGCCGATATCGATACGTCGTTCTTCCAGCCACTGGATTACCTGGCGATCCGGACCTTCGTCGATATGAACCTCGATGCCCGGGTGTGCGGCGCGGTAATGCGGCAGGATCCTCGGCAGCAGTTTGATCGATGAAGTCGGGCCGAATGAGCCGATGCGCAGGGTGCCAAGTTTCATCCCGCGAGCATCGGCCGCTTCCTGGCGCAACGTGTTGGCCAGCCCGAGCATCGCCCGCGCGCGCAGTAAGAGTTGCTGGCCGATGTCACTCAGCTCGACCTGGGACTGATGCCGGCGCAGCAGTTCGACGCCCAATTCCTGTTCCAGCGACTTGAGCGCGTGAGACACCGCGGATTGGGAAATCTCCAGACGATGGGCTGCCGCCGTGAAGCCGCGCAGTTCGGCTACCAGCGAGAAAATCTCGAGTTGAGTCAGGGTCATGAGTGTTTACTCATTTTACGATGATCGGGCATTAGTCGAATGATACGCCATGTGCCCGATTTCTGATGGTGGAGACTTATGACTGCGTGTGAACAAACCCTGGCGAATTCCTCAGATGTACCGGTCTATCTGAAACTGGCAGCGGTCACCATGATCTGGGGCGGAACGTTCGTTGCCGGGCGATTTCTGGCCGACAGCCTCAGTCCGTTATTGGCCGCGAGCCTGCGGTTCTTGCTGGCGAGTGTGGCGTTGTTGCTGTTTCTATTGCTGGCGCGGGTGCCTTTGGTGCGTCCCAGCCCCCGGCAATGGCTGCAACTGACGCTGCTGGGTTTTTTTGGGATTTTCTTCTACAACCTGTGCTTCTTTTACGGGCTGCATTACATCAACGCGTCACGGGCGTCGTTGATCGTGGCGCTTAATCCGGCGGTGATCGGCCTGGCATCGTGGCTGCTGTTCAAGGAGCGACTGAGTGGGGCGAAAGTGGCCGGTATCGCTATCTGCATTGCCGGCGCCGGTATGGTGATCGTCAGTCGCAATCCGCAATTGCTGGCCGGTGGTACTGATGCCTGGATCGGCGATCTGTTGATCTTCGGTTGCGTGCTCGGCTGGGGCATTTATTCGCTGTTTTCCAAAGGCCTGAATCAGACGCTGGGGCCAGTGCAGACGGTGACGTACTCGATTTTGTTGGGCACGCTGATGCTCTGGGTGACCAGTGCCGTGCGGGGTGAGCTGAGTGTTGCGGCGCTCGCCGAACTCGGTACGCAACAATGGTTGAGTCTGATGTACCTGGGCGTGCTGGGGTCGGCATTGGCCTATATTGGTTATTACGACGGTATCCGCAAAATCGGTGCGACGCGTTCGGGTGTGTTCATCGCCCTGAACCCGCTGACCGCCGTTCTGTTTGGCGCGTTGTTGCTGGGCGAGCAATTGACGCTGGTGATGTGTCTGGGCGGTGGGCTGATCCTGCTGGGGATTTTTCTGTGCAACAAACCGCTTGCACAGGCTGCGAAAAGGGGGATTTTATAAGAAGGATGGACAACTGATTTACGCTGTGTAGAATCCGGTTACGCATATAAGAATAATCGTCTTCTGGCAGCAGAAGCCTCGCCCGCAAGAGCCTTGGGTCGACAATGAAGATATTTGGGTTTCAATTGATCTACGGTGACTTCCTCGCCCGCAGCGTGCGGGGCATCTCCTGCGCGCCACCCGCCGGTCTCAGCATTGCTAGCAACTAACATTCGTTAATTGATAAGAAATGATGAGGCGCCAAAATGGCAGATTTATACGAAAACCCAATGGGCCTGATGGGCTTTGAGTTCATCGAATTCGCATCGCCGACCCCTAACACCCTCGAGCCGATCTTCAAGATCATGGGCTTCACCAAGGTCGCGACCCATCGCTCCAAAGACGTGCACCTGTATCGTCAGGGCGCAATCAACCTGATCCTCAACAACGAACCCAACAGCGTGGCGTCGTACTTTGCGGCCGAGCACGGTCCGTCGGTATGCGGCATGGCGTTCCGCGTCAAGGATTCGCAAAAGGCCTACAAGCGTGCCCTGGAACTCGGCGCTCAACCGATCCACATCGAAACCGGTCCGATGGAACTGCACCTGCCGGCGATCAAAGGCATCGGCGGCGCGCCGCTGTACCTGATCGACCGTTTTGGCGAAGGCAGTTCGATCTACGACATCGACTTCGTGTTCATCGAAGGCGTTGATCGCAACCCGGTCGGGGCTGGCCTGAAGATCATCGATCACCTGACCCACAACGTGTATCGCGGTCGCATGGCTTACTGGGCCAACTTCTACGAGAAGTTGTTCAACTTCCGTGAAATCCGCTATTTCGACATCAAGGGCGAATATACCGGCCTGACTTCCAAGGCCATGACCGCGCCGGACGGCATGATCCGCATCCCGCTGAACGAAGAGTCGTCCAAGGGCGCCGGGCAGATCGAAGAGTTCCTGATGCAGTTCAACGGCGAGGGCATCCAGCACGTGGCCTTCCTCAGCGATGACCTGATCAAGACCTGGGATCACTTGAAAAGCATCGGCATGCGCTTCATGACGCCGCCGCCGGACACTTACTACGAAATGCTCGAAGGCCGTTTGCCGAACCACGGCGAGCCGGTCAACGAATTGCAAGCGCGGGGCATTTTGCTGGACGGCTCGTCCGAAGCGGGTGACAAGCGTCTGCTGTTGCAGATCTTCTCGGAAACCCTGATGGGCCCGGTGTTCTTCGAATTCATCCAGCGTAAAGGCGACGATGGTTTCGGCGAAGGCAACTTCAAGGCGCTGTTCGAATCCATCGAGCGTGATCAGGTTCGTCGTGGTGTGCTCTCCACTGATTAACCCGTTTCAGGCGTGAAAAAAGCCCGGTCAGCAGCAATGTTGACCGGGCTTTTTTTTGGATCACGCAAAACCATTTTTGGATTATGCAAAACCATTTTCGGATCACGCAAAACCATTTCGGATCACGCAAAACCATTGTAGGAGCGAGGCTTGCCCGCGAAGGGGACTTTGAAGGCGCTAAAAGCTTCGCGGGCAAGCCTCGCTCCTACATTACATAGGCCATTTGGCCATTACATAGGCCATTACATAGGCCATTACATAGGCCATTACATCGGCCGGCGTCGTTGCCGGACCAGATGCTTGAACCCTTCAAACACCAACACCAGTACCGCCAACCAGATCGGAATATAGGTTAGCCATTCGCCGGCCTTGATGCTTTCCCCCAACAGCAGCGCAACGCCGAGCAACAGTACCGGTTCGACGTAACTCAACAACCCGAACAGGCTGAACGGCAACAAACGACTGGCAATGATGTACACCACCAGCGCCGAAGCGCTGATCACGCCGAGCAGCGGAATCAGCCAGGACAATGCCGGGTACTGATCGAAGAGGCCAAAACCCTGCTCACCGCCCTGCACGAACCAGAACGCCACCGGCAGCATCAACGCCATGTCCAGCCAGAGCCCGCCAAGGTTGTCCGTGGCCAGACGCTTGCGCAGGATGAAATAGATCGGATAGCCGACCACCACCAGCAAGGTCGCCCAGGAAAAACCGCCGACCTGATACAACTCGTTGAGCACGCCGAGGCTGGCGAAGAACACGGCCATTTTTTGCAGGTAGGAAAGACGCTCGCCATAGACGATTCGTCCGGTCAGGACCATGGACAGCGGCAGCAGGAAATACCCCAGCGACACGTCGAGGCTATAACCGTTGAGCGGTGCCCACATGAACAACCAGAGTTGCAGGCCAAGCAGCACTGCCGAGCCAATCAGCCCGACAATCAGCTTCGGCTTGCCAGCCAGCCGCCGAACAATCTCGGCCACGCGCTTCCACTCACTGGACACCACCATGAACACAGTCATGCATGGCGCGGTCAGCAGCATCCGCCAACCGAAAATCTCCACGCCGCTCAAGGGTGAGAGCAACGAGGTGTAGTAATACATGACGGCAAACAGCACCGAGGCTGTGACCGATAGAGCGATACCTTTAGACAAACTGCCCTCACGGTTTGATGGTCAAACGGACCGCGCAGGATACGTGGTTTTTGTGCTGGATATTGGCCGTGTGATCAATATCTCCAACATTGTGGTGAATGTTGGATCGCTATCGCAGGCAAGCCAGCCCACAAGATTTGGGCCAAAGAACAGTCGGCAGAACGGCACAAAACCTGGGGAAGCGGGCTTGCCCCAATGCCAGTCAATTAAGACAAGGAACTCTGTAGGAGCGAGCTTGCTCGCGAAAGCGGTATATGTGGCGACATCAATGTTGACTGTACTGCCGTCTTCGCGAGCAAGCTCGCTCCTACAGGAATTTCGCTTAACTGACTGGTATTGGGCTTGCCCGCGATTGATCTCAAGCCGTACGCGGTTTACGTCCCGGTACAAAATGGCTCACATCATTGAACCCCGGTGTCGACGCATGCCCCGGTGTCACCAGCGAATCGATAAAAGCTTCATCCTCCGCCGTGATCTTCACCGTCTGCGCCTTGGTATACGCATCCCACTGCTCTTCGGTGCGCGGCCCGACGATGGCCGAAGTCACAGCGCCATTGTTCAGCACCCAGGCAATCGCGAACTCGACGATGCCTACGCCACGGTCCTGAGTGTATTGCTGAATCTGCTGGGCAATGCGCAGCGATTCAACCCGCCATTCGGTTTCCAGAATGCGTTTGTCCTGACGGCCTGCGCGGCTGTTGGCGTCCGGTGTCACGTCCGGGGCGTACTTGCCGCTGAGCACGCCACGCGCCAGCGGACTGTAAGGCACCACGCCCAAGCCATAGTTCTGCGCGGCAGTGATCTGCTCGGTTTCCGCCTGACGGTTCACGATGTTGTAGAGCGGCTGGCTGATGATCGGCCTGTCGACACCGAGTTTGTCGGCCACACGAATCACTTCGGCGATGCGCCAGCCACGGTAGTTCGACAGGCCCCAATAGCGGATCTTGCCTTGGCGGATCAAATCGCCAATGGCCGATACCGTGACTTCCAGTGGCGTGCTGTGGTCTTCGCGGTGCAGGTAATAGATGTCCAGATAATCGGTACCCAACCGCGTCAGGCTGGCTTCGATCCCGTTGAACAGGTGCTTGCGGCTCAGGCCGCTGCGGTTCGGCACACCGTCCACCGGGCCGAAACCGACTTTGGTGGCGAGTACCCATTCGTGACGGTTGCCGGCAATCGCTTCGCCGACGATCTCTTCGGAACGGCCGTTGGTGTACACGTCCGCGGTGTCGATGAAGTTGATGCCCTGATCCCAGGCCTTGTCGATGATGCGCAGGGAATCTTCGGTGCTGGTCTGTTCGCCGAACATCATGGTGCCCAATGTAAGGGTCGACACCTGTAAACCCGAATGACCCAGCGTGCGATAGCTCATGACGAAATCCTTTTACCGGTCAGAAAGCCCTAATCAAATACCAGAACGGCAGTCGGGAGCAATCTGAATATCAGTTCAATACTCCTGTTGGAGCGCGCCCTCGATCATTACCTCAAGCCACCCAAAGAACCTGCTCGCAAACCCAGCAAAATGTTTATCTGTGATCGTTCCCACGCTCTGCGTGGGAATGCAGCCCGGGACGCTCCGCGTCCCTTTCGAGAGCTGGAACGCGGAGCGTCCCTTGAGGCATTCCCACGCAGAGCGTGGGAACGATCAGTACGATCCATCTAGCCCTGTTAAACCCGCAACGTCCGCGTCATGCGCAACGCCAGCAAACTCCCACAAACAATCACACCCGCCAGCAGATACAGCGCCGCATCGGTCGATCCAGTGCTGTCCTTGACCCAACCCACCAGGTACGGGCTAAGGAAACCCGCCATCTGCCCCATGGAGTTGATCAACGCCAGTCCGCCGGCGGCCGCGCCAGCGCTGAGCATGGCGGTCGGCACCGGCCAGAACATCGGCAGGCCGATGAGGGCGCCCATGGTGGCGATGGTCAGGCCGAGGATGGCAATGGCCGGGTTGGCGGCGAAGTTCACCGCGATCAACAGACCTGCCGCACCCATCAGCATCGGCACCACCAAATGCCAGCGGCGTTCTTTGCGCAGGTCCGCCGAGCGACCGACCATCAACATGAACACCGCCGCCAGCAGGTACGGAATCGCACTGAGCCAACCAATCACCAGGTTGTCGCTGAAACCCAGGTTCTTGATGATCGACGGCAGCCAGAAGTTGATCGCGTAGACACCGCTCTGAATGCAGAAATAAATCAGGTCGAAGGCCCAGATCGCCGGGTTCTTGAACACTGCCCGCAGGGAGTCGGTGGTGGTTCTAGGTTTGCTGGCCAGGTCTTCTGCGTGATCGGCCTCAAGTACCGAACGCTCGTAAGGGGTCAGCCACTTCGCGTTAGCGTAATTGTCGCTGAGCAAAAAGTAGGCGAGGGCACCAAGAATAACGGTCGGAATCCCTTGCAGCAGAAACATCCATTGCCAGCCGGCGAGACCGCCCTGGCCTGCGGCAAAGTGAGTGAGAATCCAGCCAGAAAACGGGCTGCCGAGCAATCCGGACACCGGGATCGCCGACATGAACAGCGCCATGATGCGGCCACGGCGAAACGTCGGGAACCACTGCGAGAGGTAAAGAACCACACCAGGAAAGAATCCTGCTTCGGCGGCACCGGTAAACAGCCGCAATGTGTAGAACTCGGTCGGCGTGGTGACGAACAACAGGCAGGTCGACAGCGTGCCCCAGGTGATCATCATCAGCGCGATCCAGCGTCGCGGGCCGAATTGGGTCAGGGCCAGGTTGCTCGGTACGCCACACAAGACGTAGCCGATGAAGAAAATCCCGGCACCGAGGCCGTACACGGTTTCGCTGAATTTCAATGCGTCGAGCATCTGCAGTTTGGCAAACCCGACGTTCACCCGGTCGAGGTAGTTGAACAGGTAGCAGATGAAAATGAAGGGGATCAAACGCAGAGTAATGCGTTTGTAGACGGCGTTTTTGTCGTCAGCGGTGGCCAGGGTAGCTGTGGCGCTCTGTGACATGGCGGGCTCTCTCTTTATTATGATTTTTTTGCGACGCAAGGGTAACGTTGATCGCCCAGTGAGTCTCGGCCACCCCTTGGGTGGTTGTCTTTGTGCCTGAGCACAGGGTTTGCGACCAAGGCCTGTGCGGGTGAACAACCCGTTCCATCACGTTTTCAAGGAACCGCGCTATGTTCGAACTCGATCACGACCTGGCCCAGGACATCGTCGACCGGGCGATGGCCATCCTGCCGTACAACGTCAATGTCATGGACAGCCAGGGGTTGATTCTCGGCAGCGGCGAACCGGAGCGCATCAACACCCGCCACGAAGGCGCGCAGTTGGTGCTGGCCAACGGGCGCGTGGTCGAGATCGACGCGCAAACCGCGATTCACCTCAAAGGCGTGCAACCGGGCATTAATCTGCCGCTGTTGCTCGATCAGCGTTTGATTGGGGTGTTGGGCATCACCGGTGAGCCTGAACAATTGCGCACCTACGCCGAGCTGGTGCGCATGACCGCCGAGATGCTGGTGGGCCAGCGCAATCAACAGGCCGAGCAGCAATGGCGGCGCCAGCGTTGCGATGATCTGCTGGCGCTGCTGCTCAGCGAGGCGGGGGATTCGCCGCGGTTACTGGATGAAGCGCAGCAACTGGGACTGAAACCGCAATTGACGCGGGTGCCGTATCTGTTCGAGTTGGGCATGGAACACGGCCCGGGCCAGACCGTCGAAGCGCTCAGCGCCTGGTTGATGTCGCGTTATCCGGACAGTTGGTGCGTGAGCTCGGCCAAGTCTTCGTTGCTGTGGTGCCGACCGGCGACGCCTGCGATCGAAAACGAGCGGCTGCTGGAGAAACTCGATGGACTCGGCTGGAATATTTTGCGCATTGCCGTGGGCGGGCAGGCCGATGGATTGTCGGGGCTGCGCCGCTGCTATCGCCGGGTCGGTGATTTGCTGGCCTACGGGCGTGATGTGTTGCCGCATTCGCGTTTGCTGACGCTGAACCGTTATCGGCTGCCGGTGATGCTCTGGCGGCACCGCAACGATGATGCGCTGGATGAACTGCTGCGGCCGTTGCGCAAAGTCATCGCCAAGGATGGCAACGGCCAGCTGCTGGCGACCCTGCGTAGTTGGTGCGAACACGATGGCCAGAGTCAGGCGTGCGCCGAGTCGTTGGGGATTCATCGCAACAGTTTGCGTTATCGCATGGAACGGATTGCCGAGTTGAGTGGGGTTGATCCGTTGCGGTTGGATGGGATGTTGGCGCTGTATCTGGGTGTTCAGCTTCTGCCGCAAACCGATTAGAGAGGTGGTGATTGTAAGGACGCCTTCGCGGGCAAGCCTCGCTCCCACAAGAGCGCCGCACCCACTGTAGGAGCGAGGCTTGCCCGCGAAGAGGCCATCCCAATCGCTATCAATCCTGGGTTTTGTGGAAATGAACAATAATCGTCAGTGCCGCTTGTGCAGCGGACCGGCGTTATTGCTTGAGCCTGCTGGCAGCATGGTCTCCATAACAAACGGAGAATTCGCATGAAAATCGTCATCGCCCCCGACTCGTTCAAGGACAGCCTCAGCGCCCAAGGCGTGGCGGATGCCATCGCGCTCGGACTGGCCGAAGTCTGGCCGGACGCACACTTGCTCAAGTGCCCGATGGCTGACGGCGGGGAAGGCACGGTCGAGTCGATTCTGGCCGCATGCGACGGCGAATTGCGCCGTACCCGCGTTCGCGGGCCGTTGGGCGCCACGGTCGATGCCGCGTGGGGCTGGTTGCCACAGAGCCACACTGCAATCATCGAGATGGCCGAGGCCAGTGGCCTGCAATTGGTCCCGCCGAACCTGCGCGATGCGTGCATCAGCAGCACCTTCGGCACCGGTGAATTGATCCGCGCCGCGCTCGATGCCGGTGCGCAACGGGTGATCCTGGCGATTGGCGGCAGCGCCACCAACGACGGCGGTGCGGGGGCGATGCAGGCCTTGGGTGTGAAGTTGCTGGATGCTCAGGACCAACCCCTGGCTCCGGGCGGTCTGGCCCTTACGCAACTGTCCCGTCTCGATCTGGGCAGTATCGATCCGCGTCTGGCCGAAGTGCGCTTCGACATCGCCGCCGACGTCAATAACCCGCTGTGCGGCCCTCATGGCGCGTCTGCGATTTTCGGCCCGCAGAAAGGGGCGTCGCCCGAGCAAGTGCAGCAACTGGATCACGCCCTCCGGCACTTTGCCGAACACTGCGCGCAAGCACTGGACAAAGACGTGCGCGACGAACCGGGCAGCGGGGCGGCGGGGGGGTTGGGGTTCGCGGCCAAGGCGTTTTTCGGCGCGCAGTTCCTGGCCGGGGTGGACGTGGTCGCCGAACTGGTGGGACTGGCCGAGGCGCTCAAGGGAGCCGATCTGGTGATCACTGGCGAAGGTCGTTTCGATGCGCAGACGTTACGTGGCAAAACCCCGTTTGGCGTGGCGCGCATTGCACGCCAGCACGGCGTGCCGGTCATCGTCATCGCTGGCACCTTGGGCGAGGGCTATCAGGCGCTGTATGAGCACGGCATCGATGCGGCTTTTGCCTTGGCCAGCGGACCGATGACATTGGAGCAGGCCTGCGCCGAAGCGCCGCGTTTGTTGTGCGAGCGCGCCCGTGATATCGCGCGAGTGTGGCGGATGGCGGCCCGCAAGGCCTGACCCTGTAGGAGCGGGCTTGCCCGCGAAAGCGGTGGGTCAGGCACCATCAATGTTGACCGTGCCACCGCTTTCGCGGGCAAGCCCGCTCCTACGGGTTGATCTGAAAAAATATTTCCCCAACCCCTGCAAAAAACCTCAACCCCGGCCGATACAACGTATAGGCGCACACAAACCCATTACAACAGTGGCGCCAAGCTGAAAGGTGCGCGCCATCGCCGCGCTTGACAGTGATCACCGCAAGGATGCTCGCCGCCTCAATTACCGAGATCATCCTATGTCACTGCGTAATCTGAACATCGCGCCTCGAGCTTTCCTGGGTTTCGCCTTCATTGCCTTGCTGGTGATCGTGCTGGGTGTGTTTGCCGTGAACCGCATGACGATCATCCGCCAAGCCTCGGTTGACATGGAAGCAACGCAGTTACCCAGCATCGGGTTTCTCGGCAACGTGACGGAAAACGTCCTGCGGCTGCGGATTCTCTCGTTCCGCGTCCTGGTCAACCGTGACCCGGCGGCGCTACAGGAAGCGCAGACCCGCATTGGCGTCCTCGTCGACAAGGTACGCAGCGCCCAAGCCGGTTATGCCGCCTTGCCGGCCGGCCCTGAAGAAGCCGCGCTGTACAAAACTTTCGTGACAACCCTCGACAACTACATGCAGGCCCAGAGCCAGATGCTGGAGCTGTCGCGACAGAACAAACTCGATGAGATGCGCACCCTGATCAACACACGGATCAAGGAAGGCACGGATCAGATGGGCGAGCAACTGAACAAACTGGTGGCGCTCAACGCCGCCGACGCCAAAGCCGCGTCGGCCAAAGCGGGCGAGCATTACAGCGAAGCCTATATCGGCATCGTGACGGTGGCGGTGATCGCTTCGCTGCTGACCGTGCTGCTGGCCTGGCTGCTGACCCGCAGCATCCTCACGCCGCTGAACCGTGCGGTACTCGCGGCCGAAACCATTGCCGGCGGCAATCTTAGCAGGGTCATCGAAGTCGACGGCAACGATGAACCGGCCCGTTTGCTCGGCGCCTTGTCCGCCATGCAGGCCAACCTGCGCAAAACCATCGAACAGATCGCCGGCTCCGCGACGCAACTGGGCGCGGCCACGGAAGAACTCAGCACCGTGACCCAAGAAGCATCCCGCGGCTTGCAACAGCAAAACAACGAAATCGAACAGGCCGCCACCGCCGTCAACGAAATGACTGCCGCCGTGGAAGAAGTGGCGCGCAACGCGGTGTCGACGTCCGAAGCCTCGAACCAGTCGACCCAAGCCGCCCGCGAAGGGCGTGACCGGGTGGTGGAAACCGTCGACGCGATCCAGACCATGACCCACGACGTGCAAAACACCGCGTTGATGATCGAGGGCCTGGCCGCTCAGGGCCGCGATATCGGCAAAGTGCTGGACGTGATCCGCGCCATTGCCGAGCAGACCAATCTGCTAGCCCTCAACGCCGCGATCGAAGCGGCCCGTGCCGGGGAGGCCGGACGTGGCTTTGCGGTGGTGGCGGACGAAGTCCGGGCGCTGGCGCATCGCACCGCGCAATCGACTCAGGAAATCGAGAAAATGGTCGCTGGCATTCAGAACGGCACCGGTGAAGCGGTGTCGTCGATGCAACAGAGCAATCAGCGCACCCAAAGCACCCTGGAAATGGCCCGTGCTGCCGGTATCGCCCTGGAGCAGATCACCCAATCGATCCTACTGATCAACGAACGTAATCTGGTAATCGCCAGCGCCTCGGAAGAACAGGCTCAAGTGTCCCGTGAAGTCGACCGCAACCTGGTGAACATCCGCGACCTGGCCACCCAGTCCGCCGCCGGTGCCAACCAGACCAGCACCGCCACCCACGAACTGTCGAGATTGGCGGTTGATTTGAACGCGATGGTGGCGCGTTTCGTGATTTGAGATAGGGTTGAAACTGGAACTCGCGCGTTAGGAGAAGTACATGCGCTACTCAGCCTTGACCCAACGAATCGCCGGTGACGGAGCGGCAGCCTGGAAGATTCACGATCGAGCGCTGGAATTGCGCGAGCAGGGCGTCGACGTGCTGTTGCTGTCGATCGGCGATCCGGATTTCGACACGCCGCTGCCGATCATTCACGCCGCCATCGATAGCCTGCTGGCCGGCGACACCCATTACTCGGATGTACGCGGCACCCGCACATTGCGCAGCAGCATCGCCAGCCGTCATCAGCGGCGCAGCGGTCAGGAGGTGGACGCCGACCATGTGATCGTGCTGCCCGGCGCGCAGTGCGCGGTGTACTCGGTTGCGCAATGCCTGCTCGATCCGGGCGACGAAGTGATCGTCGCCGAACCGATGTACGTGACCTATGAAGGCGTGTTCGGTGCCTGTGGCGCCAGCGTGGTGCCGGTGGCGGTGCGTCCGGAGAATGGCTTTCGGGTTGAACCGGCGGATGTCGCGGCGCTGATTACCGCAAAAACCCGCGTCATTTTGCTCAACAGCCCGAACAATCCCTCCGGTGCCAGCCTGTCATTGAATAGCTGGCAGGCGTTGGCGGCGCTGTGCGTTCGGCATGACCTCTGGCTGATCAGCGACGAGGTCTACAGCGATCTGTTGTATGAGGGCGAGCACATCAGCCCGGCCAGCCTGCCGGGCATGGCCGAGCGCACCGCGACCCTCAACAGTTTGTCCAAATCCCATGCCATGAGCGGCTGGCGGGTGGGCTGGATGATCGGTCCGAAACCGTTGGCCGAACACGTGATGCACCTGACGTTGTGCATGCTGTTCGGGATTCCGGATTTCGTCCAGAAAGCCGCGCAAGTGGCGCTCGATAAGGACTTGCCGGAAGTGGCGCTGATGCGCGAGGAATATCGTCAGCGCCGCGACCTGGTGTGCGCCAGTCTGAAACATTGCCCCGGCCTGCGGGCGATTCGCCCCGATGGCGGGATGTTCGTGATGGTCGATGTGCGCCAGACCGGACTGAGCGCCCAGCATTTCGCCGAGCGGTTGCTGGAAGATTATGGCGTTTCGGTGCTGGCCGGTGAAGCGTTCGGGCCGAGTGCGGCGGGGCATATTCGCATCGGTCTGGTGGTGGACCGGCCGAAGCTGGCGGATGCGTGCCGGCGCATTGCGCTGTGTGCGACGGACTTGCTCGAAGAGCGGCGGGCCTGAGGTTTTCACCCCTCCAACGGCAAAAAAATGTGGGGCTACCTATCAACTTTGACAGTATCGCGTTTTGCTTGATGAGTGCTTAATGCGCGCAAGGTCAGTCAGGCCAGCTGCGCGCAAAAATTTATTGGACTTGCCCGCAGTGCCCTTGCTGTCGACCGACGGAGTGGCCGTAGCCTCGCCTATGGCTCAAATGACGTGACAGGAGGGTTAGAGCATGTCGATCAAACAGGACATACAAACGCCACAAGAAGCGAATAGCGCATACCTGAAAATGCGTTCGGAGTATCGCGCGAAGCTTGCCGATATGGTGATAGAAATCAAGGATGAGGACTATGCCGACAAAGCGAGCGGTCTTCTCCATGGGCCCAGACTTGTGGAGAACAACGGGCTGACGCCGCGTATCCCTGCGTGGCCAAATCGGCCCCCACCGGGGGCCAGCGACAGAGTCACACTTTATCTTGACAATGGATCAGGACGTTGGGACGAGGTGGCGGAACACGTGTTCACGGTCCCGGCCGGTGGAGGACCTTTTCCGGAATCATTTCCTTACCCCATGCTTATCAACGCCAATCATCTGCCGGACGATGCGACGTGCAGGCTGAAGTACATCATCACCGATTACACGGACTTCGAGACCGAATCATCGGTGACTCAGGTCATTTGTGATCGACTGCCACCCCGCAAGCACCTTCCGCCCGACGCATTGAAACTCGCCGCTGATTACCTGGATGATGTCAATCTTCCTGTCGGTGGTAACTTGAGCGTTACGATTCCTGGTTATTTGGATTGGGTAAGCAGCGATAAAATCGCGATTTATCTAGTGGATGCTGCAGCGATTCCGGAAGATCCAACAGACGCCACGTTAGTGTTCTTAAACGATGTTCCTTCCCCAGGTATTACCGATACGCAGGTGCAGATTTCTGCCGTCAAAATCCGTAATTTCGGCGATGCGGAATGTGTGTTTCTTTATGTGTTGATTGATAAGGCACAAAACCCCAGTGCAGTGTCGGTCCACAAAACCGTCGGCCTGACCTTCGGGCCACTTCCCGCTAATTTACATCCGCCGAAAGTTCCACAAGCCGATCCCGGACCGCTGGTGAATGAGCATGTTCGGGCCGGCGTAAGTGTATGGCTCGATAAGTACGATAACTGGAAGGCCGGCGACAAGGTTCGGGTGACATGGGGTGCTACTGACGTGCAACCAGATCTCGACTTTCTCAATATGCCCACTATGGAGGTTCCGGTGTTGCCTGCCGAGCTCTTGCTCAGAGAATATGGAGAAACCACCACCGGC
The DNA here is from genome assembly GCF_022014505.1 of Pseudomonas sp. PGPR40. Lineage (NCBI taxonomy): Bacteria > Pseudomonadati > Pseudomonadota > Gammaproteobacteria > Pseudomonadales > Pseudomonadaceae > Pseudomonas > Pseudomonas sp. PGPR40. The sequence continues at coordinate 171,197 of NZ_JAKLSP010000001.1, forward strand.
ATCAAATCGACGGCAGTCAGTTATCAAATCTTGCGCAAGGGGCGTCCCTTTGGCCCTGAAACCAAAAGCTTTCCGGTCAACTTCGAGGTGCCCATTCCGTGGAACCCCTGGCCTCCCATTGATTGGCCGGATCCCGTCCATCCAGACTTGGGGGAGGGGGAAGTCAAGAACCACGATGACACCCGAACAAATGAGCTGACAAGGGCCGACAAAGACGAAAACGCTAAATTCATTTTCACTTGGTATGACAAGGCAAAGGATGGCGATGTCGTCGATTTTTTCTGGAATGGGCAGATTGTCGACAGTGCTCAAGTCATCTTTGACGCTGCAAGCCATACCCCAGGCGACGATCACGAAGTCGTAATTCCCTGGGATAACATCAAAATGGGGGGCAACGGTCAAACGGTGCCTGTGCATTATCAGGTCCATCGTCCAGGCGTGGAAAACGATCAGCATTCGGCAACCACCGAGGTTAACGTCAATGCGATAGCGGTTGAGCTGCCACCCGCCAGCTTCCCGAAAATCCCCAATCCAACAGGTTATCCGGGCTGTTCGGCGCTGGAGTCTGATGGGGCGCTGAAGGTCCGGATACCCGATCTGACAGGGTTGATAGAGAGTGGAGAAACCATCAGCTTCGAGTTCATTCCCATGAAAGGCAGCGACCTTACCCAACCTGACGATCCAATTCCCGGTGTGAAGTTCGAAAAGGAATTTGTATTGGGTAGCGCTGATGCGCCCCTGACGGGCTTCGATTTTCTGGTCGAGCCTTACAGCACCTATATCCAACCGCTTTATGACGAAAATCCCGATCGCAGGGGACGCGCCAAGATTCAGTATTTCTTCAATGACGGTACGGAGAATGTCCCCTCCGAAGCATTAGTCACACGCACCGCGTTTCATAGTCCGAGTGACCAGTGTCCGATTATGCCTTAGTTACATTTTCAGGGTCGACACGGATGTTTGCTGTCCGTGCCGACTTTTGATTCAAGCAAGGTCTATGAACTGGGTCATACAGTTATCTGGGAGAGTTTCTGTGCTCGTTAGGATTAGTCCTACATATCTGTCGTAGGAAGTTGATTAGGATCGCCAGCCTTTCAGAAACACGATCTGTGAGGTGCCAATAGGTGGTGTTTCTACCTATAGCCGACAGACTCAGGAGCGACACTATGCACGTCAGCCACTCATTCTCAGTTTCACTGCTCGCCCGGACGCTCAAACTTGCCACTCTGGCGCCGATGCTGTTGATCAGTCCGGGTGCGCTGGCACTGTCGACGATCGAAAACGGCAGCTCAAAGACGATTGATGACACGACGACGGTTGACAGTTGGCTGGTGCGTGACGGCTCCAGTCTGACAGCCAATGGCGCCACCACGGACGAGATTCGGGCGCAGGCGGGTTCCAAACTGGTGCTCAACGACACGAAGGCAACTGCCTCGGGTACAAGCAACGGCGTCGAGTTGTCCAACAGTGCTGCAACCATCACCAATAAAAGTCGAATCGTCAGCGATCGTACGGGGCTGCGTCTGATAGCGACCGCCCTCGGCGGCTCCACTGCACGGGTCAGCGACAGCGAGATCATCGGTGGTCAGTTTGGCACAAGCCTCAGCGCGCAATCGCAATTGAGCCTGGAATCCGGTACCACAGTCACGGCTACAAACCCTGATGGCATCGGTGTCCAGAGTTTCGGCGGCAAGGTCCTTGCCAGCGACAGCAGGATCGTTGGCGGGCTCCATGGTGTCAATCTGTTTGCCGCCGGTAATTTGCCTGCGAACAATGCGTTGATTCTCGACAGAACCCATGTCGAAGGCCAGAGCGGGTCGGCCATCATTGTTAATGGTCAGACTCAGACCAACGCCGAGCGGGTCAATATTCAGGTCAACAATGGCTCCACGCTGAAGGGCGGCAACGGTACGCTGCTGGAGGTCATCAACGGTGCTTCGGCCAACTTCAACGTCGACAACAGCCATCTTATAGGTGACGTCATCGTGTCAAATGGCGCCAGTGCCGACGTCCTGCTCGACCATTCCTCAACCCTGACCGGGCGCCTGGAAAACGTTCAGAATCTGGCAGTCAACAACGATGCCCGCTGGGTGATGGTAGGTGATGGCCAAGTGCAGGACCTGACGTTGAACGGAGGTGCTGTCCAGTTTGGCAATCCGGGGCAGTACTTCAAATTGTCCGTGGACACGCTCTCGGGCGAGGGCGGTACGTTTCACATGCACAACGATTTTACCAACGGCCAGGTCGACACCCTGACGGTGACGGGAAATGCCAGCGGCAACCATACGATTGCGCTCGACAGCCAAGGCACAGAGCCGGTGGGCGCAGGCGCGACGCCCGTAGTCCATATCGGTTCGGGCGACGCGACCTTCGCCCTTGAGGGCGGCGCCGTGAATCTGGGAGCTTTTTCTTACGACCTGATCAAGCAGGGTAATAATGACTGGGTCCTGGACGCCGCCAGCCGGGTCATCAGCCCGGGCACCCAATCGGTGCTGGCACTGTTCAACGCCGCGCCGACTGTCTGGTACGGCGAACTCAGTACCCTGCGCACACGCATGGGTGAAGTGCGCATGGACCAGGGTAAGGCCGGAGGCTGGATTCGTGCCTATGGCAATAAATTCGATGTGAGCGAAAGCGCCGGCGTTGCCTACAAGCAAACCCAGCAAGGCCTGTCTTTCGGCGCCGATGCACCGCTGCCGATGGGTGACGGGCAATGGCTGGTCGGTGTGCTGGCCGGTTACAGCAAATCGGACCTGGACATGAGTCGTGGCACCACCGGTGAAGTCGACAGTTACTATCTGGGGGCTTACACCACATGGCTGGATGCGCAGAGCGGTTACTACTTCGACGGCGTCGTGAAGTACAACCGGTTCCAGAACGAATCCGATGTGCAACTCAGCGACGGGAAAAAAGCCAAGGGCGACTACAACAATAATGGCGCGGGCGCGTCGCTGGAGTTCGGCCGGCATATCAAGCTGCCTGATGATTACTTTGTCGAACCGTACGCACAACTGTCCGGCCTGATCATCGACGGCGCCAGTTATGACCTGGACAACGGTCTGTCTGCCGATGGCGATCGTGCCCACTCCTTGCTCGGCAAAGTGGGCGCCACTGTCGGGCGCAACTTCAAGTGGGCCGAAGGCAAAACGGTACAACCTTACCTGCGCGCTGCTTATGTGCACGAATTTGCCAACAATTCTGACGTTGATGTCAACAACATCGGTTTTAAAACCGATCTGTCCGGTTCCCGTGGCGAGCTCGGTGCAGGTGTAGCGTTGGCCGTGACCGACAAGGTTTCGATGCATGTGGATCTTGATTACAGCAATGGCGACAAAATCGAACAACCTTGGGGTGTCAACGTAGGCGCCCGTTACAGCTGGTAAACACATGAGCTTATGCCAATTTTAAGCTTGGGAGCTGGACTTTCATGGGCACGGAGCAGTTCCTCACCATTACGGTAAGAGGGGTCAGCAGCAGTGGCTCACAGCTCGACATTCCGGTGCTCACGGAGTCCCCGGTTCCGCAAGTTGCACCGGTCATTGACGTGGGACGAATTTCCAAGGCCGATCTGCAACGTTTGAAGATCGCTACAGCGTTTGAAGTGCGGGTCAGGGTAAGTTTCGATGGCAAGTTGACCTGGCAGCCATTTCCGACACTGACACCAACCCTGGTGGATTGAGCAGTTCGCAGGAGCGGGTTTCCAGTTCATGGCTAACCCGCTTGTTGATATTGCGAGGCTTATTGATAGGTCACGGTGAAGTTCAATGCACCTTTGGCCAGGCCAGCGCGAACCGCACTGGCAGGCTCGGTCTGGTAGAAACGCGCTTTGAAATCCAGAACGGTGGTGCCGGACGAAATCGCGACCAGGGGCACTTGAGTCCGCAACTCCACGGGCGTGACGCCATCGGCCTTGAGTATCTGAATGCCGACCCCTTGGGCCGTGGAGTCGGTTGTCAGGCTGAATACGCCGTTGGATATCGGCCCTACGGGAACGGACCCCTTTACCCCATCGAGCTGAATATGGGCCGTCGCAACGGGACGGCCGCCAGAATCGGTTTCGCAGGAACTTAACGTAATACTGAAAGGCACCGCTGCCGTGGCATAGCCCGGATGAGTGAAGTCAGCCTTGTCCCACTCGCCGAGCAACACCGGGTCGGCGCTGACCGGATTGGCGCCTACGCTGCATTGGGCGGTGATGATGGTGCCGGTCAATCCATAACCGAACACCTTGCCCAAATCCGGAAAGTGGCCGCTGAACAATTCGCTGCCATTGAGCGTATGGACACCTTGTGCCAGCGGACCGGTTTTCACCAGGGTCACCCGGTTAGACAGGCTGTTGAGCCGGATTTGCGTCGCGAACGCTATGTTGTTGACCCGTTGGCACGTTTCGTCATGACCCTGGCGTCCTCGAGCAAGTACGTCACCCGAATCGACCTGCCGACTGACGAACCGGCGGCCTGGCACTTCGATTACCGACTCGTCAACGATCACTTGTGCATGTCAGCGGTGGAAACCCCGAGCGGCGGGCGCGAGGAAATGTTCTATCAGGACCTGGGCCATCAGTTCCCGGCCAGCAGCGTTCGCAAGCCCCTGCCCCGGGTCACCCGCCACCTCAGCCATCCGGGGTTCGAGCAACCGTCGATCGATGTGCGTTACACCTACAAAAGCGAAGTCCCCGGAGAAAGCGAAAAGAACTTCCTGGGTGGTGGCCTGACCCTATCCTGGGCTGATAATGGCCTCGACAATCTCTACCAGTACATTGGCAACTACGTCTATGTGTGCATTGAAAGCCTATGGGTCACCCTCCGGCCCGGCAAAAGGCTGCATCAGCACTTCGACAAAGGTGCTTTCACGCTTGACCGTGAGCAAGGTCTCGCCCGAGTCATCCTTGACCCAATCCAGAATCTGATGCGATCCGCTGAATGGCTTGTAGCCGAGTGTCAATTTGTGCCCGGTGGGTGAATGAATCTCCACGGGCAGGGCCACTCTGTTCTGGGCGCTGCCGTGGACTTCAAGAATTTCGACCATGCCGGACTTGTGCATGACTCGGTAACGGGTGTCGCTGTCTTGATAGAAATGGAAGCTGTCGAGCTTCTTCTCCTTCATCGTCAACTGCCCGCTGGCGCTGTCGCTTCCGGTGACCTTGAAGGTTTCTCCGGTACTCAATGAAAGAATCTGATTGCCCAAGGCGTATTGCGACAACTGTATGTCCCAGCCATAGCCATAGCCACTGTCCTGCGTATTGAGAGGGCTGTCTTCCAACGCATTTAACTTCATGAGTGCTCTGAAAAATGGCGTTGATCCGCGCACCGGCCTATATACGGTTTCGATCAATCCTCCCGAAGTTCAAACCAATGATTTACGTGGCCCGGGATTTGCCTTGGCGATGGCTTACACCCGCCGGCGGCCCCACGATGAAGAACTATCAACGCAACCTGGGTACGTTATATGTCCCGCGGGACGCTCGCGCCGGCACCGTCATCGGCGCGGTTGATCTGACGCAGTCCACCTCCAGCAATCCAGGTGTGGCGGCGGAATGCACCAATGATGGCTCTCAATATCTGATGTTCGATGCCCGTGCGACGGCCCCGATATTTCCGGGCACGCTGGACCCGATCAATGGCGAAGATGTCACCGGGAAGATTTTGCAAACCAATATTCCTGGCATTGGTGTGCGCATCAAACTGGGCACGCCGCTCGACGGTCGGGGAGACAATTCATTTGTACCCATTGGCGGCTCTCCCACGGTGCCGTACAGGGGTTTCACCGGGTCAGTGGTGAACTGTTGCGTGCCGCCTTTTTGCAACAGCGGTTCCAGTGGGCTGATCACGAATGACGTTTGGGTGGGATTGATACGGCCGAAAAAGCCGATGTCGTGGGGGGCGTAAACTTCTTCGCCTTGAATGGCTTGACCGAAGTTTAGTTTAATGACTTCTTGCAAGTAGTCGTTAATTGATGTTTCGGCTTGGAATTGCTCTCTGAATGCCAACTCTATGCTCTTCGTAACTCTAAAAATAAGATACGCAGGATACAATGCCACGCCCAAAAACAATAATAAAATTCCTATCCAAAAATCAGATTTCATTTCCGTTTCTACGGGTGATACCTTCGGACTAAGGCTAAATACGGTTCTCTTTAGCACTACTTCCCCATCATCACTTTCCACGAATTCGTATTCAGCATGCGTATTCATAATAATCGCCAAATCCGTCTCGAAAGGCTCTTGACCCTCTGTGCGCATTATCAGGTGCGTTTTGGCATCCGAGTTCCAGTCAATAGTCAGTTTGTCCCTCGAAATACCGAGAGTCAGTGTATGAGGATCAACTAATGGAATCACCATTGGATCGGTTTTCCACTCTATTTTAGACCCAAGCAAGTTGTCCGAGCCGGATATTTCAGGAATCACCAACTTCCCTGACTTTGCAGTAGCGCTTACCAACTCACCCTCGTCGTCAAACTCATAATCAAACTCACTTTCAAACAAATTTTCCATTTCATCCAGCAACACCATCCCCGCCACTCGCCTGCGATCAAACAACACAGTGGCCGAGTAATCTTTGCCAACATCATCAGGAATCAGATACCTGTAGCCTTCCCCCGGATAATCCCCGCCCAGGCGAACCATGGTCCGCACGAAGGCAAGAATGGCACCCTCGCCATATGTTTCAGATTCCGCGTTAGGGGCCAGAGGGCCGCTCGGCTGAGTACGCAACTCAAACGATTTCGGCGCCATCAACGGGCTGTTTCCAGGCTGAATGACGCCCAGGGTATAAATACGTTGTTCATCCGGCAATTGATTGAATAAATGCTTGAAAAAGTCACCACCTACCGCTTTCTCATGATCTGAAGTACCGAATGTCAATTCAAAATTATCGCTTACGCTCAGATCAAGTCTGACCCGCCCATCCTCGTCGATAATGCCCGGCACTTCATGCAATTCCAAATCAAGGTGCAACTTCGGCCCTTGCATGGGATCTATTTCGTGCAATTTATAGGCTGTCCATCCAACGCTTTTCCTTTCAAGGGTAAGTTGATGTCCCCCCATGACGGCCATGGTCACGGAACTGGTGGCTGTCATGGAATAAACCTCGTTGTCGATGAAAGCAGAAATCGCTATATGACACAGGAGGTATCCACCAGGTCTGCCTATAACAGACTGAACTGCAGAAGGCTGCAGCCCATATAAAAAAGACCTACTTCACATGATGTTCAGCTGTGTTCGGCGATCAATGCAGGGTGTTATGTGAAAACAATAACAGCCGTTCCATGCCACGTAACCTATCAGTTCTGATAGTAGGCAAAGCGCTAATCAAGGCGTAAAAACTAGCCATCGAGGAAAGACAACGTGTTTGAAAGCGCAGCGAACCCGGCGCGCTCAGTTGTCGGTTAAACGAGTTTCAGACTCAAAAAGGGAGTCCACCTCATGGCAATTGCACTACCCCAACCGGATGTTCCCAGCCTGGGAGCCAGCAACACCATTGATCTGGTGGTGTTAGGCGACGACCGTCTGGAAACGTACATCAACTATCCAGGAATAGAATTAGGCGATGAATTCTGGCCCAACTGGCGCGGATGCAGCTCATCGGGCGAGGTGATCGACTACTTCAACGATCTGGTGAGGGTCGAGCCTGATAACCTGACGCCACAAACCCAGCGCCAGCATGGTCGCGAAGGTACCCATCAGCGCCACCGGCACCACCAGCGTCGGAATCAGCGTGTAGCGGATGTTTTGCAGGAACAGGAACATCACCGCAAACACCAGCACCATCGCTTCGACGAGGGTGTAGACCACTTTGGTGATCGAGACTTTGACGAAGGGCGAGGTGTCGTATGGAATCTTGTATTCCACACCGGCCGGGAAGTAGCGCGCCAGTTCATCCATTTTTGCCCGCACGAGGGTCGCGGTGCTAAGGGCATTGGCGCCCGGCGACAGTTGCACGCTGACGGCGGTCGACGGTTTGCCGTTCAGTCGCGTGGAGAACTGGTATTCCTGACTGCCGATTTCGACCCGCGCCACATCGCCGATGCGTACCGTGGAGCCATCAGGGTTGGCCTTGAGCACGATGTCGGCGAATTCTTCAGGCGTCGACAGCTGGCCTTTGACCAGAATGGTCGCGGTGATTTCCTGAGTGGTGCGGGCCGGCAAGTCACCGATGCTGCCCGCAGAAACCTGAGCATTCTGCGCAACGATGGCGGCGTTGACATCGGCCGGGGTCAGGTTGAAACCAATCAGCTTCTGCGGATCGATCCAGATCCGCATCGCCCGTTCGGCACCGTACAGCTGGGCCTTGCCGACGCCGTCCAGACGCTTGATTTCGTTCATCACGTTGCGCGCCAGGTAATCGCTGAGCGCCACGTCGTCGAGCTTGCCATCCCTGGAGGTGAGGGTGATCAGCAGCAAGAAACCGGCGGAGACTTTCTCAACCTGCAAGCCCTGCTGGGTCACCGCTTGCGGCAAGCGCGACTCAACCACTTTGAGGCGGTTTTGTACATCGACCTGTGCCATTTCCGGGTCAGTGCCGGGCTGGAACGTCGCGGTGATGGTGGCGCTGCCGAGGCTGCTCTGGGATTCGAAATACAACAGGTGGTCGGCGCCGTTGAGCTCTTCCTCGATCAGGCTGACCACGCTTTCGTCCACGGTCTGCGCCGAGGCGCCGGGGTAAGTGGCGTAGATTTCTACTTTCGGCGGTGCAACGTTCGGGTACTGCGCCACCGGCAACTGCGTAATGGACAGCGCACCGGCCAGCAGGATGAACAGGGCGACCACCCAGGCGAATACCGGGCGGTCGATAAAGAACTGCGGCATAAAAAAGCGTCCTGCTTACTGACCAGAAACCTGGGCAAGTGGAAGAGGGGTGTCGTCTATCTGGACTGTTTCACCGGGGCGCGCATGTTGCAGGCCTTCAGTGACGATGCGGTCGCCGGGCTTGAGGCCGTGGGTGACGATCCAGCGATCGTTCTGCACCGCGCCCAGTTCGACCGGTTGTTGGCCGACTCGCTGCTCGGCGTCGAGCAATAGCACTTGGGCAATGCCGGCGCTGTCACGCTGGATGGCCCGTTGCGGCACGCTGATACCTTGCTGATTGAACGCTTGCTCCAGACGCACGCGAACGAAGCTGCCCGCCAGCAAGTCGAGGTCCGGGTTGGGAAACTCGCTGCGCAGGATGATCTGGCCGGTGCCGGGGTCGACGGTGATGTCGGTGAACAGCAGCTTGCCCGGCAGCGGGTAGAGACTGCCGTCGTCCTGAATCAATGTGGCTTTGGCCTGACCTTGGCCTACTTCCTTCAACTGGCCGGAACGGAACGCGCGGCGCAGGTCATTGAGTTCACGGGTCGATTGCGTCAGGTCCGCGTGGATCGGGTTCAACTGCTGAATCAATGCCAAAGGGGTGGTTTCGTTCTGCCCGACCAGCGCGCCTTCGGTCACCAGCGCTCGGCCGATGCGCCCGGAAATCGGCGCGGTGACGGTGGCGTAACCCAGGTTCAGTTTCGCCCGGTCCACGGCGGCTTTGTTGGCCGCGACATCGGCAGCGGTCTGCCGGGAATTGGCCCGGGCGTTGTCGTAATCCTGAGCGCTGATGGCCTTGTCATCGATCAACTGGGCGTAGCGTTGTTCCTGCAGTTTCGCCTGGAAGGCATTGGCTTCGGCCTTGCGCAGCGCCGCTTCGGCGCTGTCGAGGTCAGCCTTGAACGGGGCCGGGTCGATGCGGAAGAGAACGTCGCCTTTTTTTACGTCGCTGCCTTCACGGAAGGCCCGCTGCAACACCACGCCGGCAACTCGGGCACGTACTTCGGCGATGCGCGGCGCGGCGATCCGCCCGCTCAATTCGCTGCTGATCGACAGGGGCCGGGCTTCGATGGTTTCGATCCGCACGGTAGCCAGCGGCGCCTGATCTTCGGCAGTCGAAGACTGGTCGCAAGCGCTCAGCGTCAACGCCAGTGCGATCAGACTGAGCGTGGCAAGCAGATTCTTTGACATGTAAATCCCCCAATAATGACCTCCCGCATCCTACGGGGAGCCGACGAGGGTAGGGGTGAAGCTTTGTAGGCGCTGTGTGAAATTGTGTAAGGGTTTTGCTCGTGGGCGGGTGAGGGCGTATATCCTTCGCAGCTTGAAATTTATTGCGACAGTTAGGCCGCCTTCGCGGGCAAGCCTCGGAACCTTGTAGGAGCGAGCTTGCTCGCGAAAGCGGTATGTCAGGCGACATCAATGTTGACTGTACTGGCGTCTTCGCGAGCAAGCTCGCTCCTACAGGGGTTGCGCTAACGGAACAATCGCCACAGCACTTTCTGGAAACACCCCATGCCCAACATCCTCCTAGTCGAAGACGACACCGCCCTCGCCGAACTGATCGCCAGCTACCTGGAACGCAACGGCTATAGCGTCAACGTGATCAGCCGTGGCGACCATGTGCGCGAACGGGCGCGGCAAAGCCCGCCGGACCTGGTGATCCTCGACCTGATGCTGCCCGGTCTTGACGGCATGCAAGTCTGCCGCCTGCTGCGCGCCGATTCGGCGGCGCTGCCGATCCTGATGCTCACCGCCCGCGACGACAGCCACGATCAAGTGCTGGGCCTGGAAATGGGCGCTGACGATTACGTCACCAAACCCTGCGAACCACGGGTGTTGCTGGCGCGGGTGCGGACTTTGTTGCGGCGCAGCAGCCTCAGTGAGCCGCAGACGGCCAACGACCGCATCATCATGGGCAACCTGTGCATCGACCTGTCCGAACGCACCGTTAGCTGGCGCGAGCAACCGGTGGAATTGTCCAGCGGCGAATACAACCTGTTGGTCGTGCTGGCCCGGCATGCCGGCGAAGTGCTGAGCCGCGACCAGATTCTGCAACGCCTGCGCGGGATTGAATTCAACGGCACCGACCGCTCGGTGGACGTGGCCATTTCCAAGCTGCGGCGCAAGTTCGACGACCATGCCGGTGAAGCGCGCAAGATCAAAACCGTGTGGGGCAAGGGTTACCTGTTCAGCCGCTCTGAGTGGGAATGCTGAATCCATGTTCAGAATTCTGTTTCGTCTCTATCTGGTGACCATCGTCTCGTTCAGCGCGGCGATTTATCTGGTGCCGGATCTGGTGATCAAGGTCTTCCATGAGCGCTTTGTGACCTACAACCTCGATTACTCCCGAGGTTTGCAAACGCTGATCGCCAAACAGTTTAGCGCCGTGCCCTCGGAGCAGTGGCCGGCATTGGCGGCCGAGATGGACAAGGAATTCCAGCCGCTGCACATCGTGCTGACCCGCAACGACGACCCGGAATTTACCCGGGATGAACGTGAACGCTTGCAGCGCGGTGAGAACGTTGTGCGTATCGGTGACTGGGGCTGGCGTACCCTGGCGGTGGCGCCGCTGAACGAGCAAATGGTGGTGGAGATGGTCGTGCCGCCGGACCCGACGGACGTCAGTTGGTTGTACTGGAGCATCAACGTGTTGATTGGCGCGACCATGCTCGCCTGTCTATTGCTGTGGTTGCGCCCCCACTGGCGCGATCTGGAACGCCTCAAAGGCACCGCCGAACGCTTCGGCAAGGGCCACTTGAGCGAGCGCACGCAGATTTCTCCCAGCTCCAACATTGGCAGCCTGGCCAACGTCTTCGATACCATGGCCGGTGATATCGAAAACCTGCTCAACCAGCAAAGGGATCTGCTCAACGCCGTGTCCCACGAACTGCGCACGCCACTGACGCGGCTGGATTTTGGCCTGGCCCTGGCGCTGTCCGACGACTTGCCGGCCACCAGTCGCCAACGTCTGCAAGGCTTGGTCGCACACATTCGCGAGCTGGATGAATTGGTGCTGGAACTGCTGTCTTACAGCCGCCTGCAAAACCCGGGGCAGTTGCCGGAGCAGGTCGACGTGTCGCTGGATGAATTCATCGACAGCATTCTGGGCAGCGTCGACGAAGAACTGGAATCCCCGGAAATCGTCATCGACGTGCTGCTCCACGGCCAGCTCGAACGCTTCTCGCTGGATCCGCGACTGACCGCCCGGGCGATCCAGAACCTGTTGCGTAACGCTATGCGGTATTGCGAAAAACGGATTCAGATTGGCGTACAGGTGTGCCCGAAGGGTTGTGAGATCTGGGTGGATGACGATGGCATCGGCATTCCGCAGGAAGAGCGGGAGCGGATATTCGAACCGTTTTATCGGCTGGATCGTAGCCGCGATCGCGCCACGGGTGGGTTTGGGTTGGGCCTGGCGATCAGCCGCCGGGCGCTGGAAGCGCAGGGCGGCATACTCACTGCGCAACCATCACCGTTGGGCGGGGCGCGGTTTCGGTTGTGGTTGCCGACGCCGGTCTGACATCGCGCAAAACTGTCAAACCTGATAGTAGTCACTGTTGCCATTTTGGCGTTTCATTGTCCCAGCGCAGTCAAGTTGTCGCACCACACACCGATGACTGGAGGATAGAGATGGAAGCGCCAATAAAAAAAAGAACAGGCAAAGGCACGATCAACGCCATTCGGAAAATCTGGGTCGATGCAACGTCGACTAAGTTTGCCCTGGTGATTCCCGACAATGGCTGTTCGCGGCTGGCGATCCGCATCGGGCTCAATTTGACGGCGGAGGGTGATGATTATTTTCTCGTCGGCGACAAAGTCCGGTACACCGTGCTGACGGGGCCGGGAGTAGAGTTTCCGAGAGCGCAGGATTTGGTGAAATTCGGGGTTGCAGGCCTGTCTGATAAATAACAGCCGCTGCCTTACTGCCGACACTAATGCCTTGTTATAGTTCGGGCCTCATATTCTGCCCGGTAAAGGATCACTGCCATGTCTCAATACACCGCCTTCAGCGTCGAACTGGCCGATAACATCGCCCATGTGCAGATCAACCGTCCGGAAAAAATCAACTCGATGAACACCGCGTTCTGGAGCGAGATCATCGAGATTTTCCAGTGGATCGATGACACCGACGAAGTGCGCGTAGTGGTCCTCAGCGGCGCCGGCAAGCATTTTTCTTCCGGCATCGACCTGATGATGCTGGCCGGTGTGGCCAATGAGCTGGGCAAGGATGTCGGCCGCAATGCGCGCTTGTTGCGCCGGAAAATCCTGAACCTGCAAGCGTCATTCAATGCCGTCGACAATTGCCGCAAACCGGTGCTCGCGGCCATTCAGGGTTATTGCCTGGGCGGCGCCATCGACCTGATTTCGGCCTGCGACATGCGTTACGCCGCCGAGGACGCGCAATTTTCCATCAAGGAAATCGACATCGGCATGGCCGCCGATGTGGGCACTTTGCAACGCTTGCCACGGATAATCGGTGACGGCATGCTGCGTGAACTGGCTTACACTGGTCGCACCTTCGGCGCCGATGAAGCGCGCAGCATCGGCCTGGTCAATCGCGTTTACAGCGACACCGCCAGCCTGCTTGAAGGCGTGATGGGCATTGCCCGCGAGATCGCCGGCAAGTCGCCGATTGCCGTCACCGGGACCAAAGAGATGATCAGCTACATGCGCGACCATCGCATCGACGACGGCCTCGAATACGTCGCCACCTGGAACGCCGCCATGCTCCAATCCACCGATCTGCGCGTGGCCATGGCCGCCCATATGAGCAAACAGAAACCCGAATTTCTGGACTGATTAACCATGATTTCACGCTGGACCACTGCAGTACTGGACACCGATCAACCCGGCGGCTGGGCCGTGGCGCGCAGCCCCGAAGGTTTTTTGTTCGATGACAATGGCGCGCTGTTTCCACGCGAATGGCTCAAGCGTCAGGACCTGTCGATTCTCGCCGAGCACGGCATCGGTCACCTGGATGGCGAACCGGTCTACTTGCTGGAGCTGCGCAGTCACAGCGAAGTGCCGGGCTGCAACTGGAAAGGCCTGCGAGCGTTCATGCTTGACGGCGATCACACCGTCTACAAGGTGCTCGGCTACGCCGCACAAATCGGTACCTGGGCCCGTGAGCACCGTTTTTGCGGCAATTGCGGGCAGGTGATGAGCCAGGTGTCGCGGGAGCGGGCTATGTATTGCGAACCCTGTGATCTACGCCACTATCCGCGCATTTCACCGAGCATGATCGTGCTGGTGACCCGTGGCGACGAGATTCTGCTGGCCCGTTCGCCGCGATTTGTCACGGGGGTTTACAGCACGTTGGCAGGGTTTGCCGAGCCGGGTGAATCGGCCGAAGACTGCCTGATTCGCGAAGTCCGCGAAGAGGTGCGGATCGAGGTCAAGAATATCCAGTACATGGGCAGTCAATGCTGGCCGTTCCCGCATTCGATGATGCTCGGTTTTCATGCCGAGTATGACGGGGGCGAGATCGTCTGTCAGGAAGACGAGATCGAAGACGCCCAGTGGTTCAACGTGCACGAGCTGCCGCCGTTGCCGGCGTCACGCTCGATTGCCCGTTACCTGATCGACGTCTATGTGGCGCGGCGCTTAGGCCACGCTGAACCAGTGCTGCCAGGCTAACCGGACGGTCAAGCCGAGCACCACGGTGATGAATACCGGGCGAATGAATTTCGCACCGCCACTGATGGCGGTGCGCGCACCGAAGAAGGCGCCGACCATCACCGACAGGCCCATGCTCAGGCCGATGATCCAGTCCACTTGCCCGGAAAATATGAACACCGACAGCGCCGCGATGTTGCTGACAAAGTTCATGCTGCGCGCCACGCCGCTGGCCTTGACCAGGTCGATGGGGTAGAGCAGCAGGCTGCTGACGGTCCAGAACGCTCCCGTTCCCGGGCCGGCCACGCCATCGTAGAAGCCGAGGCTGAAGCCTTGGGTCGATTGCCACTTTTTCTTGATCGGTGCGTCGCTGTCCAGCGGCGCCTTCGGTGTGCCGCCGAATAACAGGTACAGGCCGCAGGCGAAAACGATCACCGGCAGCATTTTGTTCAGCCATTCCGCTGGCAAGTAATGCGCGACCACCGCGCCAGTGAGTGCGCCGACCAACGTGCCGACGATGGCGTGCGTCCATTGCCGAGGATGGAACAACTTGCGTCGGTAGAAAGTGAAACTGGCAGTGGCCGAGCCGAAGGTCGAACTGAGTTTGTTGGTGCCCAGCACCAGATGCGGCGGCAGGCCAGCGGTCAGCAGCGCCGGAGTGGTCAGCAGACCACCACCGCCAGCGATGGCGTCGATGAAACCGGCAATGAATGCGACGAGGGCCAGAACGGCCAAGGTGGTGAGGTCAACGCTGAGTTCGAAAGGCATGGAATGGGCTTAATTCGGCAGGGCGCAGAAGAGGGGCTGCGGGGAAGGCCGGTATGTTACCTATAAAGTTATCCTGTTACAGCCGATCGTTCCCACGCTCTGCGTGGGAATGCCGCCATGGACGCTCCGCGTCCGCTTCGGATGTGACGCGGAGCGTCACGGGATGCATTCCCACGCAGAGCGTGGGAACGATCATCGGGTGTGAGGTGACGTTACAGTCCCAGGTCGGACAGGCTTGGGTGATCATCCGGTCTGCGGCCCAGCGGCCAATGGAACTTGCGGTCGTTTTCCTTGATCGGCATGTCGTTGATGCAAGCGTATCGATTGAACATCAAGCCATTTTCATCGAACTCCCAGTTCTCGTTGCCGTAGGAGCGGAACCAGTTACCCGAGTCGTCATGCCATTCATAGGCATACCGTACGGCGATGCGGTTGTCGCCATGAGCCCACAGCTCCTTGATTAACCGGTAGTCCAGTTCCTTGGCCCATTTACGGATCAGAAAATTTTTCGCTTCTTCGCGGTTGTGAGCGAACTCGGCACGGTTACGCCACTGGGTATCCAGGGTGTAAGCCAGGGACACCCGTTCCGGGTCGCGGGAGTTCCAGCCGTCTTCGGCCAGGCGAACTTTTTCGATGGCCGATTCACGGGTAAACGGCGGTAATGGCGGACGAACTTCGGCAGTAGACATATAAAGTCTCCCTATCAAATTAACGTTCAAGCAAATTGTCGGGATTATCAAAAGTGTTACAGGTCCAATAACTTTCGCGCCATGCATTGCGCATTATCGGAGGCACTGTGATCACCCATCACAAGCGCTACGGTAATGGCACCGTCGATCAGGATCAGCAGCTGTCGGGCCAGCGTCTCCGGGTCTTGTGCGCCATGTTCGGTACAGAGCTCGCGCACGTAGTCGAGCAGCTTCTGTTTGTGGTCTTTGGCGATCAGGCGAACCGGGTCTTGCGCGTCGCCGGTTTCGCCGCTGGTATTGATGAATGCGCAACCGCGGAAACCTTCCGAGGCGAACCAGGTCTTGAGCACGGTAAACAAGTTGAGCAGCCGCTCGGTCGGGGTTTCAGCCTTGCCGACCTCCGTCCGGTACCAATGCATCCAACGCTCATCTCGGCGTTGCAGGGCCGCGACGGTGAGCGCTTCCTTATTGGCGAAGTAGCGGTAAATACTTTTTCTGGAAACGCCGGCGGTTTTCACCAGAAGGTCCATGCCGGTGGCAGCGATGCCACTTTTGTAGATCAACTTTTCGGTGACATCCAGAATGATATCGCGTGTGTCGTTGCTAGTGATTTCGTTCATGTGGTGAACAGTAGAATGATCGTTCTCCTTGGTCAAGGAGTTATTTGTGGTGGCTGTGAGATTGCCTTCGCGGGCAAGCCTCGCTCCTACAGGGGAATGCAATCAACCGTAGGAGCGAGGCTTGCCCGCGAAGAGGCCATTACAGACAGTAACAAGACCCAAACCCATCCATGGTGTAAGCTCTCAGGCTCTTCGGATTCGACCCTTTGCGAGCCCTATGCCGTCGCTTTTCAAACGCTCTCTGCTGCCTAAACTGCGCAGTTTTCCGCTGACCGCCGATGCCGTCACCATCCTCTCTGGCGCCGCCGAGTTCCGTCGTTGCCTGCTGGAAAAAATCGCCAGCGCCACCCAGCGCATCTATATCGTTGCGCTGTATCTGCAACAGGACGAGGCCGGCCAGGAAATTCTTGATGCCCTGCACGCGGCCAAACTGGCGCGCCCGGAACTGGACGTGGTGGTGGTCGTGGACTGGCTGCGCGCCCAGCGCGGTTTGATCGGTGCCGGCAAGCAGCCGGGCAACGCGGCCTGGTATCAGGAGACGACCCGCACCCATGAAAGCGAAGTGCCGGTGTACGGCGTGCCGGTGCAGACCCGCGAGCTGTTCGGCGTGCTGCATTTGAAGGGCTTCGTGATCGACGATTGCGTGCTCTATAGCGGCGCGAGCCTGAACAACGTTTACCTGCACAAATTCGACAAGTACCGCTTCGACCGTTATCACCTGCTGCAGAATCATGCGCTGGCCGACTCGATGCAGCATCTGATCCAGCACGGTCTGATCGCCTCAAAAGCGGTGCATCGCCTCGACCTGCCAAACCTGCCGACCACCCGCAGCCTGCGTAACGACATCGGCGATTTGCGCAGCCGCCTCAAGCACGCGGCGTACGACACCACGGCGGGCAGCACGGAGAAGGGCGGTTTATCCGTCAGCCCACTGCTCGGTGTGGGCAAGAACAACCCGCTGAGTCGGGTGATCTGCGAGCTGATCGCCAGTGCCCAGCATCAGCTGACCATCTGCACGCCGTACTTCAACCTGCCATTGGCCGTGACCCGGGAAATCAACCGTGCCCTGGCCCGCGGCGTGAAGATCGACATCATCATCGGCGACAAAACCGCCAACGACTTCTACATTCCGCCCACCGAACCGTTCAAGGTGATCGCGGCGTTGCCCTACCTTTACGAAATCAGCTTGCGCCGCTTCGCCAAGCGCCATCAGCGCAACATCGACAGTGGCAAATTGAACCTGCATCTGTGGAAGGATGGCGACAACACCTATCACCTCAAAGGCATGTGGATCGATCAGCGCTACACCTTGCTGACCGGCAACAACCTCAATCCTCGAGCGTTTCGTCTGGACCTGGAAAATGCGTTGCTGATCGATGATCCGAAAGGTGAGTTGCTGGAGCCGCGTGACAATGAGCTGGCAGAGATTTTCCGGCATACCAGCCGCATTAAGCGGTATCAGGATCTGGAAACGCTGCCGGATTACCCGGCGGGGGTGGCCAGGTTTCTCAAGCGCGTGAGCAGGGTGCGGATAGAACGGTTGCTCTATCGCATTTTATAAGGCTTGCCCCCTGCCTCCGGGGGGAGCTTTTTTTGCAAGTTTCTTTTACGTGCGCTTCTTAAGCTGCGGGTCTTTTGCCAAAAGGACTTCGCATGACCGTCCCATTTCCCACTACAAACCGTACCTGGACAGCAGCACCGACCACCTCGGCGTCTTTCGAGCCTGCACCTGATCTTTTGGCGCAGAAGGTCTCGCACGCTCAAAACAATAGTCAGCACTTTCAGCACCCGCCATCCGGGGTGTCCAGCGTTAAGGACAATAGGGCAGGGCCGACGTATGTCGAGCGCGACAGCTTCGACTCGGACGTTATAAGTAATCAACAAACCCTCGATGCAAGCTGGAAAGAGGTGGTGGATCATCTAAGTACCCAGCAGTTAACCGCGCAGCAAATGCGCAAGATTGTCCAGACCGGTTTCCTGCAAGAAAGTACAACAGGCAAAGCGCTGAGTTCACTAATCGGCGAAGCGATGATGCGATCGATACCGCTGACTGATGATCTGAGCGCAGATCAACTGCGCAACATCGTGGATGTGGTTTCTCATCTCCCACCGCAGGACTGGCCCGTTGCGTTCGGTGGAACATTCAAATTTCCCGAGGCCCCCTCTGGCCATAACGTTCTGGAGTATATTCAGTCCCGATTGAAGTGATCGTTTGATGAAGAGCAGAAAAAAATCGCGACGGGCGAATTGTTGGCGAACGCTGAATGGGCTGGCCTTAAAAAGGCTCTCATGCAAAGCCACATCCATATTGATGCATCCGGGTTCGAGCTTGATCAGACATTGCACAAGCTGGAAGAAATGCTTGTTATCCGGCCGTCTCCGGGGCAAGCAGAACACGCATTGGGCCAGTTTCTCAAACTGTGCAACGTCTCCGGTGAAAACCTTCTACCAACAGCATTACGCAGAGATATCGAGACGTTGCGAAAGAGTATTACCTCTAAAGCAGCTCAGTCGGCCAGCCAGTCCAGCGAAAAGAACGACCTGCAATTATTCCCTGCCGCGCCCGAACAATATCCATGGGCCGAATGGGAAAATACTCCCGGCTTGCTGTCATTGCTCGCTGAAATCGAACGCAAATCCGATTTCCATGAAGAGGTCGTTATCAGCGGTCCGCGTTGGCCAAAAAACATTGCCGCGAGGCTGGTGTTTATAGTGAATGCGTTAGATACCTGCGGGATACCTTCACTGGGTAAATCCCTGATTGCCTATGCAAAGCCCACCCATCCCGTCAAAGAACAAAAAGCCGATTCGCAGCAGACTATCGTGTCTCGAGCGCAGACGAACGTAACGCTTGAACAGCCATCGAACGCCGGTCGCCAGGTTGAACCGCTAACAGCGCCAACCCGTGACAGGCCGGTCCACGAGCCGGTTTATTCCGAGAGGGCTTCTGCGGTCGTCCGCATGGCCGAGCAGGTTGCCGAGCTCGACACGTTTATGACGCAGGCAATCACTGGTTATCGTCCCGTGGAGGGCGCCATAGATGCCCCTGATCCCATGAGGTTGCTAGCGGATATCAGAAACTTCGCCGAGTCAGTCAGCGTACGAACTCCACTTCGCCAAACTCCGGCTTCATCATTTGGCAACGTCGATAGTCCTTATGCCGATACGGTAATAACGGTGACGAACGAATCGGATGAGGACGATACGTGGCGGGCGATGGGAAATCAGTTGGGGACTTGGCTACAGGTCGCAGCCGGTTACCTGGCGTCGATGGGCATGTCGACCGTTCAGCAACACCCGCATGCGACGGCTACCATTGCGATGGCTGCCCTGTATGCCGTGGTCAACGAGTTCTACAACCGCTGGTTTCCCGACAATGTTCAGACACTCCCGATCGATGCGCACTTTGCCGAGGAGACGAATCCGCAGCTGCGAAAACACATCACCGAGGACGTGGAATTACTTCTGGGCACATTGCCGGAAGTTTCCCGAGCCGTCAGGGAGCGGATCGCAAACTCCACCTATGAAAATCCTCATCAGGATCCACATTTGGTGACGGATGTAGATTACTTGTTACAGCAGCCTGTATCTGCACATCTGGGCATGAGCTATAAACAGCTGATTGAGGAAACAGTTGAGCACAGTCTAGACATTTATGTTCATGATGAAGCCACAACGAACGAACGATCGGAACGCAAACCACGTGCCGCCGAGTATGTGCTGGACGCCTTGATCGACTTGGATACCCCATTGAAAGCTGATAGCGACTTGCAATCGAATGTCATTGAAATGCTCGATTCCAACCAGAACGGTCCGCTGGCGATTCCTGCAGGAACATCGATCCATGAACCGCTCGAACTTTACAAACAGGCACTGGACGATTCCAAGTTGCTTGCGTGGTTCGAAATTAAAGGCATGAACCTCACAACACTGCGTATTCATTCGGACTTTGTTACCCACGAGGTCACCCATGGCGGCGAGAGCACCCAGGAAAAATTTACCCTATGGGATGACTCCGGGTGGTGGCAGGTCTCCGCTCAACTGCTCGACGCCAGAAACGTACTCGATCCCGGCGATGTCGGTTTGGGTTATATGAATGAAGCCTCGAATGAACTTGCGCGTGACGTGTTGCTCCAGTTTTACGGTGTCACGCCGCCACTCTCTGAAGAGGGAGCAGAAAGATGTGCCGCTCAACTGAAATCGCAGGGCTGGCCGGAGTTCAACAGGGCCCGATTGCAGGAGAACCTTGAAACGGTGAAGCAGGCTATCGGGGAGGCCGAAGAACGTGAGCGCCTGGCTCTTGATCTGGAACAAAGCGTAAGTGGCATGGCCAATAATGCGTCCGTTACATTGTCTGATCAGTATGCTGACATTGCCGGCACCTCGCCGCTGGCGCGAAAAAGTCAGGAAGCACGTCGCCATCTCAAAGAATTGCTCGAATTGCCGGCGATGATCGAGCTTGGTAAAGCTAATAACTTTAATTGCTTTGAGAACCGCTACAGAATTTTTGAAAACAAACTCCAATGCTTTACTTATATGAACGGATGGACATGGCGTGACCTGACTGACTTTGTCAGCGATCAGCCCATTTTGAAAGAAAAGCTCAACAAGTTGATACCAATGGTGAAGGAGATCGGACATGTTCTGTACAACAGTGAATCCTACAACCTGCAACAAGTCCTGCGCTTCAAGGGTTTTGATTTGCCGAAAAATGCAGAAGACGTACGCAACATCATTCAATGGCTGAAAACACCTTTCCCTCCGTCACCAGCCTTGGGCAATTATGCCGCCGACTTATTGAGGGGCAGTCCGGCAACGGTAACACTTTCTCAGAACGATAAAACCAAAATCATTGAAGCATCCAAAGAGTTTTTAAGCGAGGGCGGGTCAATTATTGATCAGGTGGTAGGCGGACTGCTAAAGGAGATGTCGGTCGAAGGGCGGCGCGACAACGCCGATGTGCTGTTGGGCGCATTATTGGGCGCGGCGCAATCCGACACATGGGGAAGTCAATTGCTCACGAAACTTAATTGGTATGGATCCTCGGAAGGGCAAACACCCACGAAACAACATTATCAACAATTGTTACTTGCGGCAATCAAACTCGGTGTAGATCCTGTCGCTTCAGGCAAGTCCGGTACAATAGCTGGTTATGAGATCTACCAGCCGAGCAATCTGGGGCGTGGTATGGGCGCCGTACGTGAAGACATTGAGCGACACCTGATTAATAAGGGAGTCAGTGCGCTGTCGGCACCTTTGGTCGCTCATATATTCCTCGCCGATATAGCACCTGAATTTCTTGTGCATAATAAAGGCGAAAACATTTTAATGGGTAGTTCCAACTGGATGAGTCAGCGTTTGGGGGCTGCTGTCGCTGAAATGAAGAGCCCCGGTTGTTCGAGATCTATGACCCCGGGACAACTCAATGAACTTTCTATGCTGGAGCCAGTAACGACAGAGACTCGACTTTTATTTCAAGTCCTCGGCGTTGATATCTTGGTTGGATGGGGAGTAATGAACGGAGTGATTCGCCAATCCACGGAGTCGAACTATTCGCTTGAGGATTATACGAACTCGGCGAATAGATATGCCCAACAAAGAGCCGAGCTCAGCCGGGCATTCAAAGCCTGTACTCAGCCGCTGCGAACACGAAGAGAGTTGGCTATTATTGAACTTCGCAAAGTTTTTCCGGGGCTTAGTGTTGGTGAGATAGAGGCCAAGAAACTCTGGTCAACCAGTCTTTCTGAAGATTGGAATTTGAAAGCATCAACAGGGAGAGATCATGGCCTGATCGAGATATACATGGCAGGCGATTTAAAGGAAGGTGATTGGTTCGATTCCCGCAAGGGTTGGAAACATCCAGAGTTAGACCGCGCAATCCGGAAATTACCCGATCTGACTCCGATTGTAACAGCCTCCGTGGACGCCTATTTCGAAGAGTTCAAGGAAGCATTTATCGCTCCATCCAAACTGCTGATATCCACTTTGCCGTTGGAGGACCGCCAACGCCTGGAGCTGGGAAAGGTAGAGTTGTTTACTCTCCGTGAAGAAACAGGACGTTTGAAGGAAAATGAAACGCCGGAGATGCAAGCCGCTTACCGTGGGAAACACGGTACATTGATACGTTGTGAGTACCAGACGTCCGTCAGTTATTTTGAGCTTTTTCCAGGACAGATGAAAATCATCAAACGCACCGACCTGCCGGATGTACTACCGCTCAATGGAAAAATGAAAACCGAAAAGGCCAAAGTCAGTAGTGGCCCGGCGGTCAATGCCCCCGTGCAACGTGGAACGGATCTGCCATTTGATTTCCAGGCCTACTCAACCGGCTCCCAACTCAGGGCGAATGTGAGTTCCTCCAAATTGATAATCGAAAAGCTTGGCAGTGACTTTCCCGGCACGCCTTTACAGGCAAGTGATAATCAAACGAGCTACGTACCCAATATCTATTTTTCGGACAAAATTTCTCGAATCGTCAACAGTGTGATCGTTGACAATTTTTTACTGGGGCAAAGAGAGTCTCTGTTAAAGCAGGCAAAAGGGTCAACCAGTCGGGAGGAAAAACAGGCGACGCTGGACAGCATAGGTGACTATCTGCTGAAACTCATTCCCTTTGTCGGTTGTATACAAGACTTGATTTCGGGAACTCGCATGGGGCTCATCAATGGCGCATTTGGATGTTATACAGATGTGGTGGCTGGCCTGAATGGTTTGGTTCGTGGAGCCGGTAAAGTTGTTGGGTTATTGAAATCTGCTGTGCCCGTCAGACTCAAAGCCTTTGATGCATTGCAAACCACTGTTTCTACTGTCGTGTCCGCGATCAATCCACTAAGCGGGTTCGGCGATCTGCTGGTGGGGGGGTGAGAGGGGTAAGACGCGTCGGTAACTCCTTGGCGAGTGGCATATTCAAATTGACTGACAATGGCATCGCTCGTCTGCAAACGGGTGTAGATCAGCTTCGGTGTTTCCTGGGAGGGCCAGCCAGCGGCGCTGCTGCTGCAAAATTTTCCAAGCGGATGAATACCGAAAAACTCATCAGGGGAATGAGTCGGAACTCCACCGTAACCGCCGTTGACGTCAGCGGAAAATGGTATCAACTTGATATGAACGGCATTCCTTTTGGGCCTGCGCTTGATGATTTCAGACCGCAGCGCTGACCGGCATTCGCTAGCGGCCGGCTAACAAGCGGTCAGCAGCAAAAGCCTACCCCATGAAAAAACGCCTTCGCGGGCAATCTCCGCGAGGGCGTCACTTCAGTGCGTCAACTATTAGTTCAACGATGTTGCCCTGGAAGTCATAGCGGTCGGTATGGCTGTAGCGATCTTCCTCGCCGGAGATCTTGGTGGCCGCCACTTCTTCAAGCAACGCGGCAGCACCGCCGACGACTTTCTCGGGCGGGAAGGTCAGGCCGACGACGCGGGTTTGCAGGTCTTTCACGTCTTTGTTCAAACCGTCGGCCAACGCGTCCATCCCCTTTGGGAGCGGGCTTTCCCGCGATGACGGCGTCACATTCGATACATCTGTCGGCTGATCCACTGCTTTCGCGGGCAAGCCCGCTCGCCGCTGCGCTAATATGCCCACCACTCAAACAACAAGGCTCGCCCGGTCAATGTCGGAAAAAGACACCATCGCCATTCAACTGGTGCGTGAAGCGCTGTTGCAAAGTTGCGCCCCTGGCGCTGCCACCGAAGAGGTGTTGCACAAGGTCGGTATCGATCCGGCGTTGCTGGAGACCACCGACGCCCGTGTTCCGGCCACTGCTTATGCAAGGCTGTGGCGCTTGCTGGCCCGGCGCGGCGACGATGAGTTTTTTGGCATGGACCCGCGCAAGCTCAAGTCCGGCAGCCTGGCGTTTCTCTGTCGCTGTTCGATGGCTCAGCCGAGCCTGGCCGCCGGGCTGATCTCAGGCCTGAGCTTTCTGTCGTTGATGCTCGAACGCATGCCTGCGCAACTGGTTCGCCAGCAAAGCCTGGCGGAAATCGTCTTGCTGGAGAACGATGATGACCCGCGTCGCGCCTTCACCTACTTCACTTACTGGATGATCGTGCACGGCGTGGCCTGCTGGCTGGCGGGGCGGCGGATTCCGATCCTGGCCATTGAGTTGCGTTGCGCGCAGCCGGATTTTTGCGATGACTATCGGGTGATGTTCTCCGAGAACCTGCGGTTCGACCGGCCGCGCACGCGAATGATTTTCTCGGCCGATTGCCTGGATTTGCCGATCAAGCGCAGCCCTGAAGAACTCAAGCGATTCCTCGCCCATGCGCCAGCGAACATTTTGGTGAAATACCGCGATCCGGAGAGCCTGGCCAGCCGGATCAAGCATGACTTACGGCAACTGCCCGCTGAACATTGGCCGGAAACCGAGGCGTTGGCGCAGCGGCTGTGCATGTCAGCCTCGACCCTGCGTCGACGCCTGGCTGAAGAGGGCCAGACGTATCAGGGGCTCAAGGACAGTGTGCGCAAGGAATTGGCCATCGTCTGGCTGGCCGAACCGGCCATCAGCTTTGCTGAAATCGCTACACGTTTGGGGTTTTCCGATGCGAGTTCGTTCTACAAGGCGTTTCGCAAGTGGTCGGGGTCTAATCCGGGGCATTATCGGAGTTTGATTCTTAACGAGGCGAGTTGATCCGGATTGTGTGTTGATTGGTCTGGCGCTTTCGCGGGCAAGCCTCGCTCCTACAAGGGCGATGATGATCCGGACCTGTAGGAGCGAGGCTTGCCCGCGAAGGCGTCCGCCCAGGCGCCACATCCCTTGAACCTTGGCCAAACCAGTCACGCAACTTGATAGCTTTGACCATTGTCCCGCTCCCCGCGCAGAGCGAGTATTTCCCTGTTAGTTACGGTTCCCCCCAACCTAATAAAAATACAGAGGGATTCTGGCAATGCGCGATTACTTGTCTGCCACGTCACAGTTCAATTATCAGCACACCGTCGATGCCGCGCTCACAGGGTCGTTGAGCGCGCTGAACGCCTGCGTCGAGTGTTGCGACCGGCATGCCTTGCCGGGGCGCATCGCGCTGTTCTGGGAAGGCCGCGACGGCGCCAGCGCGACCTACACCTTCAGCGACTTGCAGGACAAAGCCGCGCGGTTTGCCAATTTCCTGCTGGCCCAGGGCGTGAAGAAGGGCGATAAAGTCGCCGGCCTCTTGCCACGCAACATCGAATTATTGATCACCGTGTTCGCCACCTGGCGCATCGGCGCGGTCTATCAGCCGCTGTTTACCGCCTTCGGCCCGAAAGCCATCGAACATCGCCTCAACAGCTCCGGTGCCAAAGTGGTGGTCACCGACGCGGTCAATCGCCCGAAACTCGCTGAAGTGGCCGACTGCCCGACCATCGTCACCGTTGGCGGCGCCAAGGGCCAAGGCATCGTGCGTGGCGACTTCAGTTTCTGGGCCGAAGTGGCCAATTATTCCCCCAAGTGCGAACCGGTATTGCTGAGCGGCGAAGACCCGTTCCTGTTGATGTTCACCTCGGGCACCACCGGCCCGTCGAAAGCGCTGTCAGTGCCGCTCAAGGCGATCGTCGCGTTCCAGAATTACACCCGTGACGCGGTGGATTTGCGTCCTGAAGACGCGTTCTGGAACGTCGCCGATCCGGGCTGGGCCTATGGCATCTATTTCGGCGTCACCGGGCCGATGGCGATGGGGCATCCGATCACCTTTTACGATGGCCCGTTCACCCTCGAAAGCACCTGCCGGGTGATCAACAAATACGGGATCACCAACCTCACCGGTTCACCCACAGCGTATCGCTTGCTGATTGCCGGTGGCGACGAGTTTGCCCGTTCGATCAAGGGCAAGTTGCGCATCGTCAGCAGCGCCGGTGAGCCACTGAACCCGGAAGTGATTCGCTGGTTCGCCGATAATCTCGACGTGGTGATCCACGACCATTACGGCCAGACCGAACTGGGCATGGTTCTGTGCAATCACCACGGCCTCGATCATCCGGTACACGTCGGCGCTGCGGGTTTCGCCTCGCCGGGCCACCGCATCGTGGTACTCGATGACGAATACAAAGAACTGGGCGTCGGCCAGCCGGGCATTCTGGCTATCGACCGTACCCAGTCGCCGATGTGCTGGTTCGGCGGCTACGAAGGCGCACCGACCAAGGCCTTCGTCGGCAACTATTACCTGAGCGGCGACACCGTCGAGTGGAACCCGGACGGCAGCATCAGCTTCGTCGGCCGCAGCGACGACGTGATCACCACGTCCGGTTATCGCGTTGGCCCGTTCGACGTGGAAAGCGCGCTGATCGAACACCCGGCAGTGGTCGAAGCGGCGGTAATCGGCAAACCCGACCCGGAACGCACCGAGCTGGTGAAAGCCTTCGTCGTACTCAGCCCGCAATACCGCGCCGCGCCAGAGTTGGCAGAAGAGCTGCGCCAACACGTGCGCAAGCGTCTGGCGGCGCACGCGTACCCCCGTGAAATCGAATTTGTCAGCGAATTGCCGAAAACCCCAAGCGGCAAATTGCAGCGCTTTATCTTGCGCAACCAGGAAATCGCCAAGGCTCAAGAGGCCGCCGCGAAGAACGTTTCAGCTTGAATCCAAGGAAACAATGATGCAGATCGAAAACAAGGTTTTTCTCGTCACCGGCGGCGCGTCCGGCCTCGGTGCCGCCACCGCTGAAATGCTGGTGGCGGCTGGCGCCAAAGTGATGCTGGTGGACATGAACGCCGAAGCCGTCGCGGCGCAGGCTGCACGTCTCGGCGCGCAAAGCGTGGTGGCCGATATCAGCAACGAAGCGGCTGCCGAGACTGCTGTGCAAGCAGCGGTCAAAGCATTCGGCGCGCTGCATGGGCTGGTGAACTGCGCCGGCATCGTGCGTGGCGAGAAAATCCTCGGCAAGAACGGCCCCCATGCGCTGGACAGTTTTAGCCAGGTGATCAACGTCAACCTGATCGGCAGTTTCAACATGTTGCGCCTGGCGGCGGCGGCGATTGCCGAAACCGAAGCCGACGAAGACGGTGAGCGTGGCGTGATCATCAACACCGCGTCGGCCGCAGCCTTCGACGGCCAGATCGGCCAGGCTGCGTATGCGGCTTCAAAAGGCGCGATTGCCAGCCTGACCTTGCCCGCCGCCCGTGAACTGGCGCGCTTCGGCATCCGCGTGATGACCATCGCCCCGGGCATTTTCGAAACGCCGATGATGGCCGGCATGACCCCTGAAGTGCGCGAGTCCTTGGCCGCTGGCGTACCGTTTCCACCGCGCCTGGGCAAGCCGAGCGAGTACGCCGCGCTGGTCAGGCATATCATGGAAAACAGCATGCTCAACGGCGAGGTGATCCGTCTCGACGGTGCCTTGCGCATGGCCGCCAAATAAGGAGGATTTGTCATGACTATCACCAACGATCCAATCGTTATCGTCAGCGCCGTCCGTACCCCGATGGGCGGTTTCCAGGGTGAACTGAAAAGCCTGACCGCGCCGCAATTGGGCGCCGCAGCGATTTGTGCTGCCGTCGAACGCGCCGGTGTCGCCCCTGAATCCGTGGAAGAAGTGCTGTTCGGCTGCGTACTCTCCGCCGGTCTCGGCCAGGCCCCGGCGCGGCAAGCCGCACTGGGCGCCGGGCTGGATAAATCGACCCGTTGCACGACGCTGAACAAGATGTGCGGCTCGGGCATGGAAGCCACGATTCTGGCTCACGACATGCTGATCGCCGGCAGTGCCGACGTGATCGTCGCCGGCGGCATGGAAAGCATGTCCAATGCGCCATTCCTGCTGGACCGCGCTCGCAGCGGTTACCGCATGGGCCATGGCCGGGTGCTCGATCACATGTTCCTCGACGGCCTGGAAGACGCTTACGACAAGGGTCGCCTGATGGGCACTTTCGCTGAGGATTGCGCTGAAACCAACGGCTTCAGTCGCGAAGATCAGGACGCGTTTGCGATTGCTTCCACCACCCGCGCGCAACAGGCGATCAAGGACGGCAGTTTCAACGCCGAGATCGTGCCTGTGCAGGTGATGGTCGGCAAAGAGCAGGTGCTGATCAGCCACGATGAACAACCGCCGAAAGCCAAACTGGACAAGATCGTCTCGCTGAAACCGGCGTTCCGCGATGGTGGCACTGTGACTGCGGCGAACTCCAGTTCGATCTCCGATGGCGCGGCGGCACTGGTGCTGATGCGCCGTTCCGAAGCCGAGAAACAAGGCCTGAAGCCGCTGGCAGTGATTCATGGTCACGCTGCCTTTGCCGACACCCCGGGGCTGTTTCCGGTGGCACCGGTGGGCGCGATCAAGAAGCTGATGAAGAAAACCGGCTGGTCGCTGGACGAAGTCGAGTTATTCGAAGTCAACGAAGCTTTTGCCGTGGTCAGCCTGGTGACCATGACCAAACTGGAAATCCCTCACGAGAAGATCAACGTCCACGGGGGGGCCTGCGCTTTGGGCCACCCAATTGGTGCATCTGGCGCGCGGATCCTCGTGACCTTGCTCTCGGCCTTGCGCCAGAAAGGCCTGAAGCGCGGCGTTGCAGCGATCTGCATCGGCGGCGGCGAAGCCACGGCCATGGCTGTGGAATGCCTGTACTAAGGGCTGACGCCAATCCCTGTGGGAGCGGGCTTGCTCGCGAAGGCGGTATGTCATTCAACATTGATGTCGACTGACACGGCCTCTTCGCGAGCAAGCCCGCTCCCACAGGTCTTGTGTTTCAACTTGAATTTTAAGGACTTGGCATGATTCCCAATGACGAACAACTTCAGATCAGCGATGCGGCCCGGCAGTTTGCCCAGGAACGGCTGAAACCGTTCGCCGCCGAATGGGACCGCGAACATCGCTTCCCCAAGGAAGCCATCAGCGAGATGGCCGACTTGGGCTTCTTCGGCATGCTGGTGCCGGAGCAGTGGGGCGGTTGCGACACCGGTTACCTGGCCTATGCCATGGCCCTGGAAGAAATTGCTGCCGGCGACGGTGCCTGCTCGACCATCATGAGCGTGCACAACTCGGTGGGTTGTGTGCCGATCCTCAAGTTCGGCAATGACGATCAGAAAGAGCGCTTCCTCAAGTCACTCGCCAGCGGTGCGATGCTCGGTGCGTTTGCCCTGACCGAACCGCAAGCCGGCTCCGATGCCAGCAGCCTGAAAACCCGTGCTCGGCTGGACGGCGATCACTACGTGCTCAACGGCTGCAAGCAGTTCATCACCTCCGGGCAGAACGCCGGAATTGTGATCGTGTTCGCGATGACAGACCCAAATGCGGGTAAGCGTGGGATCACTGCGCTGATCGTGCCCACCGATTCGCCGGGCTATAAAGTCGCGCGAGTCGAAGACAAGCTTGGCCAGCACGCCTCCGATACCTGCCAGATCCTCTTCGAGGATGTGAAAGTCCCGGTGGCCAACCGACTGGGTGAGGAGGGCGAAGGCTACAAGATCGCCCTGGCCAACCTTGAAGGCGGCCGTGTCGGCATCGCCTCGCAATCGGTGGGCATGGCCCGCGCCGCGTTTGAAGCGGCCCGCGACTATGCTCGTGAACGCGAGAGCTTCGGCAAACCGATCATCGAACATCAGGCGGTAGCCTTTCGGCTAGCGGACATGGCAACCCAGATCGCCGTGGCCCGGCAGATGGTGCATTACGCGGCGGCGTTGCGTGACAGCGGCAAACCGGCGCTGGTGGAAGCGTCCATGGCCAAGCTATTCGCTTCGGAAATGGCCGAGAAGGTCTGCTCCTCGGCGTTGCAAACCCTGGGCGGTTACGGTTACCTGAACGACTTCCCGCTGGAGCGGATCTACCGCGACGTGCGGGTTTGCCAGATCTATGAAGGCACCAGCGACATTCAGCGCATGGTCATTTCGCGCAATCTTTGAGAAGGAATCCACCTATGAACTACGAAACGATTTTGCTGGAAACCCACGGTCGCGTTGGCCTGATTACCCTCAACCGTCCGCAGGCGCTGAATGCGTTGAATGCGCAAATTGTCAGTGAACTGAATCATGCCCTCGATGGCCTGGAAGCCGATTCGAACATCGGTTGCATCGTGCTGACCGGCTCGAAAAAAGCCTTCGCCGCCGGTGCCGACATCAAGGAAATGGCCGAACTGACCTACCCGCAGATCTACCTCGATGACTTGTTCAGTGACAGCGATCGCGTGGCCAACCGCCGCAAGCCGATCATTGCCGCGGTCAACGGTTTTGCCTTGGGCGGTGGTTGTGAACTGGCGTTGATGTGCGACTTTATTCTGGCGGGCGACAATGCCAAATTCGGTCAACCGGAAATCAATCTTGGCGTATTGCCGGGCATGGGCGGCACCCAGCGCCTGACCCGCGCGGTGGGCAAGGCCAAGGCCATGGAAATGTGCCTGAGTGGGCGTTTGATCGATGCGGTGGAAGCGGAGCGTTGCGGCATTGTGGCGCGCATCGTGCCGGCGGATGAGCTATTGGAAGAAGCGCTGAAAGTCGCAGCGCTGATTGCCAAGAAGTCGCTGCCGATTGCGATGATGGTCAAGGAAAGTGTCAACCGCGCCTTTGAAGTCAGCCTGTCGGAAGGCGTTCGATTCGAGCGCCGGGTGTTCCATGCGGCGTTTGCCACGCAGGATCAAAAGGAAGGGATGGCGGCGTTTATTGCCAAGCGTGAGGCGGAGTTCGTCGGCAAGTAACCCACTCTGATCGTTCCCACGCTCTGCGTGGGAATGCCTCAACGGACGCTCCGCGTTCGGCTTTTGATGGGACGCGGAGCGTCCCGGGCTGCATTCCCACGCAGAGCGTGGGAACGATCGTGTCTGCGGCGACTCTCTAGACCAAGTAGTGCTTGAGCTCCCGGGCAATCACCATCCGCTGTATCTCGCTCGACCCTTCATAAATCTGCGTGATCCGCGCATCCCGGTAGTAACGCTCCACCGGGTAGTCTTCCAGATACCCATACCCGCCATGAATCTGTATCGCCGACGAGCAGACCTTCTCGGCCATTTCCGAGGCAAACAGCTTGGCCTGTGAAGCCTCCGACAGACACGGCTTGCCGGCACTGCGCAACCGCGCGGCGTGCAGGATCAGCAAACGCGCGGCGTTCAGCCGGGTGTGCATGTCGGCCAGCATATTGGCGATGCTCTGGTGCTCGATGATCGGCTTGTCGAACTGCACCCGATCCCGCGCGTAAGCCAGCGCCGCTTCAAATGCTGCCCGGGCGATGCCCAAGGCTTGCGCGGCGATGCCGATGCGGCCGCCTTCGAGGTTGGAGAGGGCGATGGCCAGGCCTTTGCCGCGTTCACCCAGCAGATTGGCCTCGGGAATCGTGCAATTGTTCAGGGTGACGGCGCAGGTATCGGAAGCACGAATCCCCATCTTGTGTTCACTGCGGTCGACGATGAAACCCGCGGTTTCGGTCGGCACCAGGAACGCCGAGATGCCGCGCTTGCCCAACTCCGGATCGGTCACGGCGAAGACGATCGCCAGTTTCGCTCGCCTGCCGTTGCTGACGAATTGTTTGGCGCCGTTGATCACCCATTGGCCATCGCGCAGTTCGGCGCGGGTGCGCAAGTTGTGGGCCTCGGAACCGGCCTGGGGTTCGGTGAGGCAAAAGCAGCCGATGGCCTGGCCGCTGGCGAGGTCCGGCAACCATTGCTGTTTCTGTTCTTCGGTGCCGTAGTTGAGCACCGGCCCGCAGCCCACGGAATTGTGGATGCTCATCAGCGCACCGGTGGCGCCGTCACCGGCGGAAATCTCTTCCACCGCCAAGGCGTAGGCAACGTAGTCGACATAAGTGCCGCCCCATTCCTCGGGCACCACCATGCCCAGCAGACCCAGTTCACCCATCTTCGCCACCAGACCGTCATCGATCCAGCCGGCCTTTTCCCAGGCTTGTGCGTGGGGCGCGATTTCGCCACGGGCAAAATCCCGGGCCATATCGCGGATCATCACTTGCTCTTCGCTCAATTCGATATCGTGCATGGCTCAGCTCCAGCTTGGGTCGAACCCGGTGAAAAAACTCGCCACGTGCTCGGCGTCCAGCGCTTGCAAGGTCGGCGGGTTCCAGCGCGGGTTCTTGTCTTTGTCGATCAGCAAGGCGCGCACGCCTTCGATCAGGTCGCCGCGTTCGAACCACTGGCGATCCAGATGCAGTTCGAGGGCGAAGCACTGTTCCAGGCTCAGGTGCCGACCGCGTCGCAGCATTTCCAGGGTCACGCCCATGGCCAGCGGTGAACGGCTTTCCAGCAGATCCGCCGTGGTTTTCGCCCATTCGTGACTATCGGCAACCGTCACTTCGCGCATTTGCTCCACCATACCCGGCACGTCGGGCAGCGCGAAGAAGTGATCGATGGCCGGGCGCAATGCGATCAGTGGCGCATCGGGCAGTTGCTGAACGGCGAGTTTCGCCAGCAGGCCTTGCAGATCCTTGAGCGGCGTGTCGTGCCATTCGAGATGATCGAGTTGCTCGTCCAGCGTGCCCAGCTTTTCGCTTTCCAGGTACCAGTCAGCAAGGCCGCAATAGAGCGCATCGGCGGCGCGAATCTGCACGCCAGTGACGCCGAGATAAATACCCAGTTCACCGGGAATGCGCGGCAGGAAATAGCTGCCGCCAACGTCCGGGAAATAACCGATGGCCACTTCCGGCATCGCCAGACGGCTGCGCTCGGTGACCACGCGCAAATCGGCGCCTTGCACCAGCCCCATGCCACCGCCCAGGACAAAGCCGTCCATCAAGGCCAGGACCGGTTTGCGATAGTGATGGAGGGCGAGGTCAAGGGCGTACTCCTCGACGAAGAAGTCTTCGTGCAGGGTGTCGCCACTTTTGAAACTGTCGTACAGCGAACGGATATCGCCGCCGGCACAGAACGCTTTCTCACCGGCACCGCGCAAGACTACCGCATGAACCTGCGGATTCTGTGCCCAGGCATCGAGCTGCTGTTGCAGGCTGCGGACCATTTCCAGGGTAATGGCGTTGAGGCCGGCGGGACGATTGAGGGTCAGGTGACCGATGTGATTGCGAACCTCGGCCAACACTTCGTTTTGCGTGGCATCCATGGGCTGTGTTGCCGGGGATGAAACCTGAGCAGTCATCACTAACTCCCTGCTTTTATTGTTCTTTATAGAGAAGCTCGCGCGCGAGCGATGCTGGATCGTATCAGTGCAAAATTGTGATGTACAACCGGGATACGTGCAGGTGCTGTTTGCATTTTTACCTTATGGCAAGATCAAAGGATCTTTCTTTTGATCTTCAACCCTTACTGGAAAATACATCCCCGATGCTACGCCGCTTGGCATGCAACTCACTGGCATGGATCAGTTGCTCAAGGTCTTCGGGGGTGACGTCGTAGAAGGCCTCCATGTCGGCGAGGGCCAGTTTAAGATCCGCGGCAGTGATCGCCTGGCTGTCGGGGAGGGGCATCATCGGTGCCGGTTCAGCGGGACGTTTGGGGTAACGAATGCGCGTCAAATTGTTGTACGCCAGTGCGCTGAGCAGCATTGTCGAGCCACTGAGCATCACCGGGCCGAGGGCTTTCCAGTCCAGGGCAATGGTCGCCGGGTCTGCCAACACCAACAGCAACGCCAACGCCCCGGCCGGCGGGTGCAGGCAACGCAGCCAGCACATCAGAATCAGCGCCATGCCCGCCGCGAGGCAGGCGCTGCCGAGGGTGCGTCCGAGTACGTGAGCGACCAGCAACGAGACCACCCCGGCACTCAAATAACCGCCAAGAATCGACCACGGCTGGGCGAGGGCGCCTGAGGACACAGCAAACAGCAATACCGCGGATGCCCCCAGCGGGCCGATCAGGTGCTGCGCCACTTCCATGCCGAATACCTGACTGCAGAGCCAGACGCTAAACATCGTCCCCAGGGCCATGCCGATCGCGGCGCGGCTCCATTCTGAAGGGCGGGTATTGATAGCGGCAGGTAACCAGCGAGCAAGCATGAGGCAAACGGTCCATATAAAATCGAGGCAAAAAAAAGGCTTAGCTGGAATACCCAGAAAGCCCTTGAAGTAGTTCCAACTATTGGGGGAGGAACGGCGCACAGTGTGCCGATCAATCGTTATGCTGACAAATTCATATTAATGCAGCTTCAATGCATTATTTTTGCAGTCACCCGCCGATGACCAACACGATTTGTTCACGCCACGACCGAGGCCGCTGGCCATTGCTGATGGGGAATCGGCAGGTTGCGCGATTCACCGCGGCCCATCGGGAAGTACAGGAAGCCGTTGCGGGCCAGGCGCTCGGCGTCGTACAAGTTGCGCCCGTCGAAGATCACCGGTGCCTTCAAACGTTGCTGGATCAGGTTGAAGTCCGGCGCCTTGAACTGCTGCCATTCGGTGCAGATGATCAGCGCGTCGGCCCCCGCGAGCACCGATTCCGGCGTGCCCATGAGCATCAGTTTCGATTCGTCGGGGTAAAGGTGTTGGGTTTCCTGCATCGCTTCCGGGTCGAACGCTCGCACATGGGCCCCGGCAGCCCATAGCGATTCCAGCAGCACCCGGCTCGGCGCATCGCGCATGTCGTCGGTGTTAGGCTTGAAGGCCAGGCCCCACACGGCGAAGGTCCTGCCGCGCAAATCGCCTTGGTAGAAGGCGTTGATGCGTTGGAACAGTTTGTGTTTCTGCCGCTGGTTGATGGCTTCCACCGCTTGCAGCAGGTCGCTGGAGCAATGGGCCTGTTCGGCACTGTGAATCAGCGCGCGCATGTCCTTGGGGAAGCACGAGCCACCGTAACCGCAGCCGGGATAGATGAAGTGGTAACCGATGCGCGAATCGGCACCAATGCCCAGCCGCACCGATTCGATATCGGCGCCCAAATGTTCGGCCAGCTCGGCGATCTGGTTGATGAAACTGATCTTGGTCGCCAGCATGCAATTGGCGGCATATTTGGTCAGCTCGGCGCTGCGCAGGTCCATGAACATGATTCGGTCATGGTTGCGGTTGAACGGAGAGTAAAGGTCGCGCATCACGTCACGCACGTCATCGCGTTCACAGCCAATGACGATGCGGTCCGGGCGCCGACAATCGGCCACGGCCGAACCTTCCTTGAGAAACTCGGGGTTGGAGACAATATCGAACTGCAACAGCCGACCGACCTTGAGCAGGCACTTTTCGATATGCGCGCGCAAGGTATCGCCCGTGCCCACCGGCACCGTGGATTTCTCCACCAGAATCACCGGTTGTTCCCGGTGACGCGCCACTGCTTCACCCACCGACAGCACGTATTTCAGGTCCGCCGAACCATCATCCCGCGAAGGCGTGCCGACGGCGATGAACAACACCTGGCCATGTTGCACCGCGAATTTTTCGTCTGTGGTGAACTGCAGCCGTCTGGCTTCCAGGCTTTCGCGCACCAGGCTGGCCAGCCCCGGTTCGAAGATGCTGACGTGGCCCTGTTGCAGCAACGCGACTTTGTTCTCGTCAATGTCCATGCACACCACGTCGTGGCCGACTTCAGCCAGGACGGCAGCTTGCACCAGGCCAACATAACCGCTGCCAAATACACTGATTTTCATGGAGCTCTCCTGAGAGGGGGCGCGTGAGCAGGTCGAGAATTGATCGTGATGACTCCGAGGATGACCAGCGCCACCCCCAGGGTTTTCGAAAGGCTGAAGGTTTCGTTGAACAGCGGCAGGCTGGCGGCCAGCACGTACACCAGCGCATAGCTGATGCTCAGCAGCGAATAGGCCCGACCCAGCGGCAGATCCCGCAGGGCGGCGAGCCAGGTGAGCATCGACACGGCATAGGCGAGAATGGCGGCCAGCACGACGGCCATGGCGGACACATCGACGCTGCCGTTACTCAAGGCGGATATCAATTGTTCGGGATGCGGCAAGCGGGTCATGCTCCAGCGCATGCCCAACTGGGCGGCGCTGCCCAGCAATACGCTGATCAGGGCGAAGGCGAGTCCGCGATGCAGGCTCATGCGTGTTGCCCCAGCAACGCCACACCGGCGATCACCAGCGCCACGCCCAGCCAGTGCCGGCGGTCGATGGTTTCGTGAAAGACGAAGCGGGCGACCAGTGTGATCAATACGAAATTCAGGCTGAGCATGGGATAGGCGACGCCGACTTCGAGGCGCTGCAACACCAGCAGCCAGACCAGCAAGCCCAATCCCAGAGCGGCGAGTGCCAACCACAGCCACGGCGAGCGCAGTTTTTCGCCCCAGGTCGACGCCTTGCCGCGCCAACTTTCCACGGCGTATTTCTGGGCGATCTGGCCCAGGCAGGTCAGCAGGCAGGCAGCCAATACGAGCAGCAGGCTCATGATGCCTCCTGAGGCAAAATCAGCATCATCGGATTGCCTTGTTCATAACGTTTGCCATCCTTGGGCAGTCGCTGGTGGACTTCGAGCAGCCGCGGTTGCTGAGTCAGGATAGGCCAGGCCATGTTTCAATTCGTCTATCGTGTTGTTTCCAGTCAAGCAGACGTTCGGTACTGGTGATGCCTGGTTTCGCCGACAACCCAAGAAGCCACCATTGACTTTCCAGTCCATGGTCGGCAGCGTTACGGCCCGGCGGGCTCAAAGGATGACGGGAGCCTGCGTATTTATTCATTTCAAGGCCCGTTTCATTGATTGACTTACCTGCTACTGAATCCCTCGTTTCAAAAGCCAACCCGTTGACCCTGTATCTGGCGCGTCTGGCGCCGTCCAGCCAGTTGACCATGCGTTATGTGTTGCAGGACGCCGCCGACCGTTTGGACTTCGAAGACATGAACATCGAAGAGATTCCCTGGCATCAACTGCAGCCCGAGGATGTCGTTGCGCTGGTGGCGACCTTGCGCGAAGACGGCTACGCGCCGAACACCTCGTCGCTCTACGTTAATGCGGTGCGCGGAGTGATGAACGAAGCGTGGCGCATGAGCCTGATCAGCCAGGAGCACTTGCTGAAAATGCGCTCGGTCAAAGGCATTGCCGGCACGCGGCTGTCCCAGGGACGCAACCTCAAGCGCACTTTGATCCGCGATCTGATGGAGGTATGCGCGGCCGATCCACGGCCACAAGGGCTGCGGGACGCGGCCATCATCGGGATTCTGTACGGTTCGGGGATGCGCAAATCGGAATCGGTGAACCTGGACCTGGCCCAGGTGGATTTCACCGAGCGCAGCCTGTGCGTCACCGCCAAGGGCAACAAACAGCTGATCAAGTACGCGCCAGCCTGGGCTTTCGCCAAACTGGACGCGTGGCTGGAGTTGCGGCGTTCGCAATTAAAGGAGGGTGAAACAGACGACCCATTCCTGTTCAACCGCATCCGCCGTGGCAGCCATATCACCCGCGAGCGCATCACCAAGCATGCGATCTACTACATTGCCCGGCAACGCGGCGCACAGGTGGGGGTAAAAATCATGCCGCACGATTTCCGGCGCTCGTTCATCACCCGAGTGATTGAAGAGCATGACCTGTCGATCGCGCAGAAACTGGCCCACCACAGCAACATCCAGACCACCGCCAATTACGATGTGCGCGACGATAACGAACGTCGGCGGGCGGTTGATCGTTTCGACCTTTGAGGATGCCGATGCCGCTGTCGCTATGTTGCTGCCGGACAGCCCCGTGACGCTCCGGTTGCAGCTTGGCTGATGGCGGCCGCCAGGCGTTTCAGATTGTTTTGATGAGCGATCACCAAGTCATCAATGCTCGCGCCGGAAACGGTCTGCAACGTGCTGCGACAAGTGACCATTGCTGCATCGCCATTGCCGAGACTGCGCAGGCGCCATCTGACATCGATCAACGCATATTGGCCGGGAATCGAATCAAAGCGCTGAATGTCCAGACGCAACGACACTTTGCGTTGCAGGTTATTGTTGACCAGTTGATCGACCAGGGCGCTGCGTAGTTCGTCCACCAGACTCGCGCCCCACCATTCGGTTTCGAGGATTGCGAGGCCGGCGTTGCCCTGGCGAATGACGATCTGCGGGCGGTCGACCTGGGGCGGCACGGTGATCGCTTCGATCTGAATTTCCGCGCCGCTGCTGCTGGCGACGCCCGGTTGGGCCGGGGTCAGGGTGTGGAACCGAATAGGGTCGCTGCTGCACGCGGTGAGCAACAATAATGCGGTTACCAGCGTGATCTTTAGCGAAAAAGCCATGGGTGTTGCTCCTGTGATCAGTTGCGCGGTGGCGGCTGCAAGTCTATCGGCGCGGCATTGTCGGGACGGCCGCGAATCAGCGATTCCGGGTTCCGGCCCAGATAATCCGAGAGCTCCCGCAACGAGCGCGACATGCGTCCGAGTTCGGTCAGGGTGTCGTTCAGCTGTTCCCGTTGCGGCGAATCGTCAGCGAGGGTCGAGCTGGCCGATTGCAAAGTCTTGCTGACCTCCGCCAGGGTGGTTTGCACGCCGGGCAGGGTCCTGGCGTTGAACTGTACGAGGCCCTTGCGCAACTCGACGAGGTTGCTGTCGAGGTTGCCGGCAATGCGTTCAATGGGCAGCTGATTGATCTTGTTGACCATGCCTTCGAGTTTTTCCTGCAACTGCTCGAGGCTGCCAGGTATGGTGGGCACACTGACGGGGCGGGCGGTCGGATCGAACACGACTTTCTCCGCTTTGGGGTAGAAGTCCAGCGCGATGTAAAGCTGACCGGTCAGCAGATT
Organism: Pseudomonas sp. PGPR40; assembly: GCF_022014505.1. NCBI lineage: Bacteria > Pseudomonadati > Pseudomonadota > Gammaproteobacteria > Pseudomonadales > Pseudomonadaceae > Pseudomonas > Pseudomonas sp. PGPR40. Next base: position 210,175 of record NZ_JAKLSP010000001.1, read on the forward strand.
GCCGCTGCGGGCCTGAGCCCGCAGGCCGTTTTCGATGAAGCTGCCCATCAGCTTTATGCTTGCGGCTTCGTCTTCAGGATTATGTTTCAAGGCCTCGAGCATTTTTAAATGAGCCTGGCCGAGGCGTTGCGGGTAGATCATGATGCCGACATTGAGTGGAAAACTGCGTTTTTTCGCGTCGAAATCCAGATTGATCGATACGACTTTGCCGAATTCCACGCCGAGGAACTCCACCGGCGCATCGATCTTGAGCCCGCGCAAGGCCTGATCGAAGCGCAGGCTCAAGTACTGCCCTTTACCGTGGGGGGGAGCGAGGGCCGTTTGCTGATCGACGAACAGGTCGAAGGCTTTATTCTCGCTGGCTGGCTGATCGTTGGGGCTGTATTCCGGTGCGCGAAACGCGATGCCGCCCACCAACAAGGACGACAAGGACTCGGTACTCACCGCAAAACCGTTGGCACCCACGCTCACATCGATACCACTGGCATTCCAGAACCGGGTGTTCTCCGTGACAAAGACGTCATTGGGCGAATGCACGAAGACTTCAATGTTCACCCCTTTGCCATCGGCATCCAGTGCATACGCCACCACTTGCCCGACCGGAATCTTGCGGTAGTAGAGGGGGGAGCCAATATCCAGCGAGCCGAGGTCCTGAGTGTGCAGCATGAAGCGCTTACCCGGCTCGCCATAGGTAATGGGCGGCGGGTTTTCCAGACCGATGAAGTGTTTGGAACGGGCATTGGCCTGACCGATGTCGGCGCCAATGTAGTCACCCGACAGCAGCGTATCGATGCCCGAGACGCCGCCAGCACCAATGCGCGGGCGCACGACCCAGAATTGCGAATCTTCGCGGGTAAAGCTCTCAGCCTGTTTGTCGAGTTTGATCGTGGCGTTGACGCTTTTCTGGTCGTTGCTCAGCTTTACTTCCGAGACATGGCCGATGACCACGTTGCGATACTTGACCTCGGTCTTGTTGGCCGTGAGGCCGCTGCCGGTCTTGAAGGTGACCGTGATGGTCGGACCTTCCTGCATCACGCTGTGTATCACCAGGGAGATCCCCACCAGAACCGCAACGATCGGCACGATCCACACCAGCGAAACGCTGAAGCGACGGGTCTTGATACTGGCCTGGCCAGGGGCTTGCGGCCCATCAGTGGCTTGCGACTTCATCCGTGAGCTCCTCGTTGTGGTTTTTCCCGCGCCTTATCCGGCTCTTTATCCCAAATCAATCGCGGATCGAAACTCATTGCCGACAGCATGGTGAATACCACCACCAGACCAAAAAACAGAATGCCCAGGCGCGGTTGAATATCGCCCAGAGCCTGGAATTTGACCAGTGCGGCGACCAGCGCGACAACAATGACATCGAGCATCGACCAGTAGCCGATCAGCTCGACGAATCGGTAAAGCTTCGAACGCTCCTTGCGCGCCCAAAGGCTGCCGCGTTGCACCGTGATCAGCAGCAAAGAGAGGGCAACGAACTTGATGCCCGGCACCGCAATACTGGCGATGAAAATGATCAAGGCAATGTCCCACGCACCATGTTCCCAGAATTCCAGCACACCGCCCATGATGGTGCTGTCGGAGCCACTGCCGAACAGGCTGGTGTTCATGACCGGCAACAGATTGGCCGGGATGTAAAACACCAATGCGGCCAGCAGATAGGCCCATGTGCGGGTCAATGAATCGGCTTTACGGGCATGCAGTGGCGCGCCACAGCGTTCACATTCATGAGGGTTGTCGGTTAGGTCGCAGGCCAGGCCGCAGCTGTGGCACAGGCACAGGTTGAGTTCGCTGGCGAGCGGTGGCGTGCTCATAAAATGTTCCACAGTTCGCGCACATCGCGTCCGGCGATGCGAATCAACAGCAGGCTGAGAACGGCCAAGGCAAACAGGCCGATGCCGGGGATGACATCCAGTAACCCTGCAAGTTTGAACACCGCGACCATTGCGCCCAGCAGACAGACTTCAAGCATGCTCCAGGGCCTGAGGGCTTCCAGCCAGCGCATGCACAGTTTGAAACCGGGCGAGCGTCGATGTCCGAGGGCGAAGCTCAAGACCCAGATCAGCAACACAAGCTGAAAAAGCGGGGCGAGGATGATGGAGATCGCCGCCACCAACGCGATAAAGGTGATCGGCCCCTGGCTCAATGCCAACACCGAATCCCACAGCGTCGCACTGTTTTTCAGGCCCTTCATGCTGATGCTCATGACGGGATAGAAGTTGGCGAAAATCCACAGCATCATTGCCGTGAAAGCCAACGCCAGACGCTGCTCCACCGACAGTCCGCTATAGCGCTGGAGCACGCCGCCGCAGCAGGTGCACAGGGCTTTTTGATGTTTGGCGAGCGTGACTTTTTCATACACGCAGTCGCAGTGCTCGCAAATGATCAGTTGGTCAGTCGTAGCCATCGGCCGCACTCGCCAGGAGACAGGAAAATCAGAGCACACCCTCAATATAGAGGTGACTTGCGAATGAGCAAATTAAAAGACAGATCAACGGGATGGGGGCATAAGTCTGATCGACCGCGTCATCGTTCTTCGCGAGCAAGCCCGCTCCCACATTTGACCGCATTCCTCTGAGAGAACTCGGTCAAATGTGGGAGCGGGCTTGCTCGCGAAGACGGCATGACATTCAACCCATCAGTTACCGGCACGCCGCCCATTGTTGCCACAGCCCTTCCTTCAGCCGAGCAATTCCCGCAGACGATACCAGAACATACCGAGGGCCAATAGCGGTGAGCGCAGAACTTTTCCACCCGGAAAGGTCATGTGTGGCACGGCGCTGAAAACGTCCAGCCCCTTGCTGTGCCCGGCATGAATCGCTTCGGCGAGTAACCGTGCGCACCAGTGGGTGACATTCAGGCCATGACCGGAATAACCCTGGGCGTAGAACACGTTCGGGTACTGGCTCAAACGCCCGGCCTGGGGAAAACGGTTGGCCGTGATGCCGATCATGCCGCCCCATTGATAGTCGATGCGTACCTGCGCCAACTGCGGGAAGACGTTGAGCATTTTTGGCCGCATGTAGGCTTCGATGTCCGACGGATCGCGCCCGGAATAATGGCAGGCACCGCCGAACAGCAAGCGTCGATCCGCCGAGAGCCGATAGTAATCGAGGCCGACTTTCTGGTCGCACAGCGCCAGGTTCTGCGGGATCAATTGTGCGGCAACCTCAGGTGCCAAAGGTTCAGTGGCGATGATGTAACTGCCCGCCGGTAGCACCTTGCCGCTCAGGCGTGGTTCGAGTTCTTCCAGATGCGCATTACACCCCAGCACCAGACTGCCGGCGCGCACCGTGCCGCCGGCGCAGCGAACCTGCACCGTGCTGCCGTGAATCAACTCCAGCGCCGGGCTTTGTTCGAATATTCGCACCCCAAGGGATTCGGCCACGCGCGCTTCGCCGAGCACCAGATTGAGCGGATGCAAGTGACCCGAGCCCATGTCGATCAGGCCACCGGCATAGGCATCGGAGGCCACCACCTGCGCGCGGATCTGTCCGGGGCCGACAAGTCGTGTTTCATGGGCGTAACCCAACGCGGCGAGGCTTTGCAGTTCAAATTTGAACGCGGCAAATTGCGCCGGGGTGTTGGCCAGTTCGCAGAAGCCCCAGCGCAGGTCGCAATCGATTCCATGCTCACGGATACGATTGCCCACCAGCTCCACCGATTCGATACCTGCACGCTCCAAATAGCGCACGCCTTCCTGACCGACATAACGGGCAAAACCTTCAACATCATGACCAATGCCGCGAATCAACTGCCCGCCATTGCGCCCGCTGGCGCCCCAGCCGATTCGCCGGCCTTCCAGCAGAATCACTGAAAGCCCGCGCTGCGCCAGTTCGATCGCGGTGTTGACCCCGGTAAAGCCGCCGCCCACCACGCAGACATCGGCCTCAAGATCGGCGTCCAGCGTGGGGTAGGGTGTCATGCCCTTGGCCGATGCGGCGTAATAGGAATGAGCGTGTTCGTTGTCATACTGGTTCATTGGTTGGACTTCACTTTGCTCCAGGACCGGGTCATCAGCCGCATGATCGCCTGAGGCGGGGTAGTTGAAATGTAGAGTTTGTCGAGGACTTCCTGAGGAGGATAGACCTCTGGATTATTGACCAGCTCCGGGTCCATGTATGGCTTGGCCGCCGGGTTCGGATTGGCGTAACCGACCGAGGCGCTGACCTTGGCGATCACTTGCGGGTCCAGCAGGTAATTGATGAAGGCATTTGCCTCTTTCGGGTTGTTGGCGTCGGCAGGAATCGCCAGCAGGTCGAACCAGAGATTGCTGCCTTCCTTGGGAATCGAGTAAGCGATGTTCACGCCATTCTTCGCTTCCTTGGCCCGGTTCGCGGCCTGGAACACATCGCCCGAATAGCCGAACGCAACGCAAATGTCGCCATTGGCCAGGTCCGACACGTACTTGGACGAATGGAAATAGGTAATGTAAGGCCGGAGGGTCATCAGTTTGGCTTCGGCCTTTTTAAAGTCCTCGGGATTTTCGCTGAGCGGGTCCATGCCCATGTAATTCAGGACCGCCGGGAACACTTCATCCGCCGAATCCATCATCGATACGCCGCACTGACTGAGCTTCTTCAAATTTTCGGGTTCGAAAAACACCGCCCAGGAATCGATGCGATCGATGCCCAGCACCTGCTTGACCTTGTCGACGTTGTAGCCAATACCGTTGGTGCCCCACAGGTATGGCACCGAATGTTCATTACCTGGATCGTTTTTTTCCAGCAAGGCCAGCAGTTTCGGGTCGAGGCTTTTCCAGTTGGGCAACTGCGAGCGATCCAGTTTCAGGAACGCGCCGGCCTTCACCTGACGTGCGAGGAAATGGTTGGAGGGCACCACAACGTCATAACCCGTGCGGCCGGCGAGCAGTTTGCCCTCCAGGGTTTCGTTGGAATCGAACACGTCGTAGATCACCTTGATCCCGGTTTTCGCCTGGAAGTCGGCGAGGGTGGTCTCGCCGATGTAATCGGTCCAGTTGTAGACGTTCACACTTGGCTGAGCTTGTGCAGTGGCGCTGAACAGCAACGCCAGGGCGACCGGAACCACGGATTTCAATAGACACATATCGACACCTCTTTTAATTGTTTTGATGTTGATCGTTCCCACGCTCTGCGTGGGAATGCCTCAACGGACGCTCCGCGTCCGCTTCTGGGACGCAGAGCGTCCCGGGCTGCGTTCCCACGCAGAGCATGGGAACGATCAAGTGCTAGACACTAAGCAACAGGAACTCCCGCTCCCAGGAGCTGATCACGCGCTTGAAGTTTTCGTGTTCGGCGCGTTTGACTGCGACGTAACCCCGCACGAATTTGCTGCCCAGATAGCGCTCGATGGTTTCGCACTCTTCCATGCGCGTCAGTGCGTCCTCGATGGTGATCGGCAAGCGCAGATTGCGTCGCTCGTAGGCACGCCCCTGCACGGCGGCGCTCGGCTCGACCTTTTCGACCATGCCCAGATAACCGCACAACAGGCTCGCGGCGATCGCCAGATAAGGGTTGGCATCGGCGCCCGGCAAGCGGTTTTCCACGCGCATGGCGTCCGGGCTGGAGGTCGGCACGCGCAGGCCGACGGTGCGGTTTTCTTCGCCCCATTCGACGTTGACCGGGGCCGAAGTGTCGGGCAGGAAGCGGCGGAACGAATTGACGTTGGGCGCGAACATCGGCAGCACTTTGGGAATGTACTTTTGCAGGCCGCCGATGTGGTGCAGGAACAGTTCGCTCATCTGCCCGTCGGCATCGGCAAAAATCGGCTGGCCGGTGGCGATGTCCACCACGCTTTGATGGATATGCATGGCACTGCCTGGTTCGTCACCGATGGGTTTGGCCATGAAGGTCGCGGTGACGTTGTGCTTGAGTGCCGCTTCGCGCAGGGTGCGTTTGAACACAGTGATCTGGTCCGCCAGATCGAGCGCATCGCCGTGACGGAAGTTGATTTCCATCTGTGCCGGGCCGTCTTCGTGGATCAGCGTGTCGAGGTCCAGGCCCTGGAGTTCGCACCAGTCGTAAACGTCTTCGAACAGAGGATCGAACTCGTTGGCGGCGTCGATGGAAAACGACTGACGACCGCTTTCCGCACGGCCCGAACGCCCCAATGGTGCCTTGAGCGGCAGGTCCGGGTCTTCGCAACGCTGGGTCAGGTAAAACTCCATTTCCGGCGCGACAATCGGCTGCCAGCCTTTGTCGGTGTAGAGCTGCAGCACTTTCTTCAGCACGTTGCGTGGCGACAGTTCGATCGGATTGCCGAACTTGTCGAACGTGTCGTGGATCACGATGGCGGTCGGCTCGATGGCCCATGGAATGACGTAAACCGCGTCGGAAACGGGCTTGCAGACCATGTCGATGTCGGCTGGATCGAGCAGGTCGTAGTAGATGTCGTCGTCGACAAAGTCCCCGGTTACCGTTTGCAACAGCACACTTTCCGGCAGGCGCATGCCTCGCTCATGCAGGAACTTGTTGGTGGGTGCAATCTTGCCGCGAGCGATACCGGTCAAGTCGCTGACCACACACTCGACCTCGGTAATCTTGTGATCTTTCAGCCACGTTAACAGCTGATCGAAAGGGACATTCATAAAGACCTCGTTGTTGGTTTGATTAACGCCGGGGAGGGCGGCTTCATCCTCCGGACACTTCCCCTGTGGCGCGTTGACGACTATCTTGGGTGAGCCTTGCCGTTCCATCTATCCACTTTAAACAGCACAAAGCGCACCAAAAGAGTGCGTAAGGCGCCCCATGACAGCGTGCAATCCGTTACAGGTTCAAGCCTTCAACACCGCCGACGTGGCCGAGCAAATCCGCGCCACACCGGGTTGGGTGCAGCACTATCAGCAGATGTCCCCGGGACATTTCGCCGGGCGGGTGCGCTATCTGGACCTGCAAGGCGTAGAGATTTACGAGGAGCAGATGAACACCCGCGTCGAGCAGAATTTCAGTGCCCCCGAGGGCGCGCTAGCGTTCTGTTTCGATCGCAACGACAACTCGCTGTACGTGCTGAACGGTGAGAGCCGCAACATCTGGATCACCCCGGAGAACTACCAGGAAATCGCCGTGGTGTTCGGTCCGCAATTCGTTCAACGGCATCGCCTGGACGTGGCGCGGCTCGAAGGCTTGTTCATGTCGCCGCTCAACTCAGGGCAGAACGCGCTGTTCAGCCGCTGGTTGAGCGGGACGTTGACGCGGCTGGCGCAGACGCTGGATCCGCCGAGCAAAGAGGCGTTGACCCAGCAGTTATTAGAGGACTGTTTGTACATCCTCGATAACGCCTGCGTGTGCCTTGATCGCGCAGGCTTGCAGCGCCGGGCGGACGAGCGAACGATCATGAAGCGCGTCGCCGAATGGGCTGCCGACACACCGGAAGAAACCCTCAATTTGCTGGAGCTGTCCCAAGTGGCCGGGGTTTCGCTGCGTCAGTTACAGCATGCGTTCAAGGCGTATACCGCAATGACCCCCACGCATTGGTTGCGCTTGCGTCGGCTCAACAGCGCGCGTCGTGAATTGCTCAGGCGAACGGCCGGAGAAACAACGGTCGCGCAAGTGGCGATGGATTGGTCATTCTGGCATTTGGGGCGATTTTCCAGCAGCTATCGAGCCTTGTTCCAGGAACTTCCCAGTCAAACGCTCGCCCGAAAACACAGTGAGTGTCAGTGATCGGCTTGACTGACACCTGGACGACGTTGCCGTTGATCGAGTAGATAAACCATCAGGCAGGCATAGAGCGTGAGGGCGATAAACAATCCCATGCGCACGGCGAAAGCGGTATAGACGTCCTTCCCGGCGACGCTGTCCTGAACCGACTGGCCCAGCAGAATAATCAGCGTGATCAGCGTGTTGAGCCAGAACCCCGGGGTTTGTCGGGTCGGGCTCAGCGCATAGAGCTTGCGTGCCAACAGCAAGCCGAACAGGAGCATCCACAAAAAGAACATCCACAGGTGCACAAACAGGCTGAGCGCGCACCAGAACGCAACGGCCAACAGCCCGCCCATGAAGGTCGAACCGAGCAGTTCATGAGCAGCGTTGCGCGCCGTTGTCGTCGAACTCTGCTGGCCAAGACTGACCGCTTTCAAAATGATCGGCAGATAGGTCGGGTCAATCAACGCCAGCAGAAACGCGGGTAGCACGATCAGGGTGGCACGTAGCGCGACCCGGCTCACCTCCGGCGCCGGTAGAGCGGCGGCCGCGGGTGGCGAGGGTGCATTGGGCGGATCGGGAAACAGCCAGTGACTAAACGCCAAGACGATGACGACAAGGATCAAACCCTTGACCAAGGCACCGATGACCATCAATGCCAGATCGAACTCGGCGACGCCGGCCGAGGAAATCATGGTCAGGCCAATGATCAGAAAGGTCATGATCAAGGTGTTACCGCCACGCAGCCCAAAACCAAAGGCCAGGAACAGACTGACACCGATCAGCAGCACGCCACTGAAGGGGTAGTAACGCAGGACAGGGATCAGCAACAAGCCGATGCCGGTGGTCAGCATGGCGACCAAAGCAAGTATCAGTCCGGCCCTGAAGGGCAGAGGCCGATTGAGCGTGGCCAACAGCAACACGGCGAGCACCGGCGCGAGAAACGGGATCGGCAACCCCAGGCCGAAGCTGATGGCCAGGCACAGCGCCGTGCCTGTGGCCAGACGCAGCGCGCGCTGAACCCGGGGCGAGCGCTTAGCCGGCACGCCCTTAATAGGCACGCCTTTTGTAGGCACTTCTTTAGTAGGCATAGCTCAGCCAGCTCATGAGTCCCACAAATAAACGCCCAAGCAGGTTCAGCGGATTGTCTTCGGTAGGGAACGCCATGACTTCAGCCTGCCCACCGGCACGGATGGCGCGACTCGCGAACAGCGTTTTCCTTGAATCCTCGGAAAACTCGATAATCACCGGAAAACGCTGGGCCGGGCGCAGCCAATCGCGGCTGTTCTGCACACTGGGGAGGCTGCCGGGCGCAGTGCTCTGACCGACGCTGACACCGTAACCGACACTGCGCACACGGCCTTCGAAAACCTTCCCCGGCAATGCATCCAGAACGATCGAAACAGGGGTGTCGACCTCGACCAGGCCGAGGTTGTTTTCGGTCATGTCCGCGCTGATCCACACATCATGGATGGCAATAAGAGTCATGACCGGACTGCCGGCAGTGGCGAACTGTCCGACATCGGTGCGCAGATCGGTGATCAGCCCCGCCGACCGTGCGCGTATCTGCGTGTTGGACAAATCCAGTTCGGCTTTTGACAACGCCGTGGCGGCGCTACGCAACAGCGCGTTGTCATCCTCGCTACCCCCTTCCTGCTCCCGTGCCCGCTGGACTTCGGCACGGGCCGCGGCGACCTGACTGACGGCCTGTTCACGGCTGGCTCGAGAGACTTCGAGCAGACGCACGGAAATGGTGCCGGGGTCTTCGCGGTACAAGCCTTCAAGACGCTGATTGTCCTGCCGCGCCTTGAGTTCATTGGCCTGGGCGGCGCGCAAATTGGCTTGAGCCGAAGCAATACCGGCAGTGCTGGCACCGATCTGGCGGCGTGTCGATTCGAGGTCCGCGCGCGCGCGGTCGACGGCAATCTGGTACGGCTGCGGGTCCACCTCGAAAAGGACTTCGCCTGCCTTGACGTCCTGATTGTTGCGCACGTTCACACGGGTCACGCGGCCGGCCACTTCGGCGGCCACCGGAATGACAAAGGCGCCCACCCGAGCCTGTTGCGTATAAGGCGTGAAACGGTCAGCCAACAAGTACCAGGCCAGGCTCAGGACGATCAGCAGCATCACCCATTTGATGCCTTTTTTCGCGGGATCGGCAGCAGGTTCGGGCGCCGTGGGGGAGGGCGCTTCAGTGACTGGCGGCGAGGGTTCAGTCATCGGCTTTGACCTTCTGGCATGGGATAGGAGGCTTGCGAAGGGGGCGGTTCAGTCAGCAGGTTGCCCCAGTCGGTACGTTGTTCCATTTGCTGGCGAGTATTTTGATCGACTGTCGGCTGGGCGCTATACCACCCGCCGCCAAGGGCTTTGTACAGGGCGATCAGGTTGCTCACGGCATTGCTGCGGCTGAGCAGGTAATTGTCCTGCTGCTCGAGCAATGCGCGTTGAGCATCCAGCACGCGCTGGAAGTCCGAGTAACCTTCCCGGTATTGGGTGCTGGCCAGGCTCAACGAACGTTTGGCCGCGACCTGTGCTTCACCCAGGATGCGTTCGCGCTCCAGTGATTTGATCAGACTGCTGGCGGCATCATCGGCCTCCCGTGCAGCCTGGCGGACTTTGTCGCGATAAACCTCTATCAACTGCTGCAACCGCGCATCCTGCACACGCACGTTGTTGCTGATCTGGCCATGGTCAAACAGGTTCCAGCGCAGACTGGGGCCACCGATCAGGTCCAGGCTGTTGGAGGTGCCGCTCAACGTGTCGGTGGTCCAGACGATGCTGCCCAGCAAGGTCAGCGACGGATAGAAGTCGGTTTCCGCCACACCGATCAGTGCCGACTGGGCGGCGACATTGAGCTCGGCGGCGCGCACGTCCGGGCGACGCAACAACAGATTGGCCGGTACGTCTTGCAGCACGGCTCGGTCCACCAGCGGGATCAGTCCCTGATTTTCGAGCAATTGGGGCAGAGCGCTGGGCGGTTGGCCGGTCAGCACGGCCAACGCGTTTCGGGTGCGCAGCACTTGCGCCTCAAGGTCCGGAATGCTGCTCAAGGTGCCCAGGTATTGGGTCTTGGCTTGTTGCAAGTCGAGTTCGGCGGTCTGGCCACTGTTGAACAGTTTTTCGGTGATCTCAAAGTTGCGCTTCTGCTGCTCGGCGTTTTCGCGGGCGACGCGCAAACGCGCTTCGGTGGTGCGCAGCGAGAAGTAGGTGTCGGCGACCTGAGCACGCAGCAGCACCAGCACGTCTTCATAATTGGCTTGTGCCGCGAAGTAACTGGCGTCGGACGATTCGATAGCCCGACTGAAACGCCCCCAGAAATCCAGCTCCCAACCGACGTCAAAGCCTGCGCTGTGTTGCCAGAAGTGGCTGTCTTGCGGATTGTTGCCACCGGACTGCTTACGGTTGAAGTACAGGCTGTCGGCGCTGGCCTGTTGCAGCTGCGGATAGCGTCCGCTTTGCGCAATACCCAATCGGGCACGGGCTTCCATGAGGCGAAGGCCGGCAATTTTCAGGTCTGAATTGTGCGCATCCGATTCGGCGATCAACGCGTCGAGGACCGGGTCGGCGAACACTTGCCACCACTGGCGAATGTCGGGATTCAAGCTTCGTTGGCTGGCCTGTTCAAGCGCGGGGCTGCTCCAGTGTTTTGTCCAGGCCTCGCCGGGGGACTGAAAATCCGGCCCCAGACGGACACAGCCGCCAAGGCCAAGGGCGACCAGCAGAAGCAACCGACCCGAGCGCGTCAGCATCGGTGCACTGATAGTAGATCTTGTGAAAACGTCATCCGAGCGTCCCTAATATTGAATGCCTGGGCAAAGCGAGGCTTGCCCGCGAAGAACGATGACGCGTAATACCTGAAAAGCTGCGGTGCATTCTTCGCGGGCAAGCCTCGCTCCTACAGGATTTGGTTTCGCTTAGGTTAGTACAGTCGGACAAATAAACGGTAAGGAAAAAATGATCTGGGATCGACCAGATGCTACGCTTCTGACGTGTTATTAATTGCTGTTAAAAGAGAAGGTTAAGAACATCATGAGTAACCCCCAGGACAATACTGCACCCAGCTCCGCCGGATGGCGTTTCAAAGTGGGTATCGCGATTATCTGCTTGATGCTGGGATCCTGGCTGATGGTACCGCTCGCTGCCGCAGCGGATGTGCCAGGCTCAAAGATCGCGGCACTGACAGGCGTTTTGTTTATCAGTAACAAGATTCTGTTGATCCTCGTCATTGCCGTCATGGGCAAATCCGGCTTTCAGCAACTCAAGCGCAGCGTGTTTGGTTACGTTTCCACGCTGGCACCGGCGGCAGACGTGGAAGTAGGCCCGGCTCGGCATAGAATTGGCCTCGTGATGTTTTGCCTGCCGCTGATCTCGGCATTTCTCGAACCTTACGTAGACACTCTTTGGCCGGGGCTGAGACCGAACCTCTGGCAACTCCAGGCGCTGGGCGATGCCATGTTGATCGGCAGCTTTTTCGTGTTGGGCGGGAATTTCTGGGACAAGGTACGCGCCTTGTTTATTCGCACGGCACGCGTCGTTAATACGAGTACGGTGTAAATCGCTTTTAACGCGAAATGATCCCGTGATCGATCGCATACTTTACAAGGGCGGCGGGTTTGTCGATGTTGAGCTTGCGACGGATGCTCAGGCGATGGGTTTCTACCGTCCGGACACTGATATCCAGTTCGCGAGCCATTTCCTTGTTGTTCAGACCTTGGGCCATCTTGTACAGCACCTGACTTTCACGCGGCGTAAGCTCATTGTCGGTACTTTTATCGGCGATGAGCCGTTGAGCGATTTCGGCACTGTAGAACGTTCCACCACTGACAATGGCTTCGATCGCCGCAATGATTTCCCGTGAAGGGGCGTTCTTCAGCACATAGCCGCTGGCACCCGAGCGCACGGACTCACTCACGTATTCATAGTTGTCGTACATGCTCAGCACCAGCACTTTGAGCGAGGGGTACTGACTGCGTAACAACCGGGTCAGCTCGAGGCCGTTGATGTCCTTAAGGCTGATGTCGACCAGCAACAAATCCGGCTGGCAGCGGCCGACCATTTCAATGGCATCGGCGCCATTCTCGGCTTCTCCCACCACTTCCAGCGGCGCCATGACCGCCAGCAACGATTTGATCCCGTCACGGACCAGGGAGTGATCGTCGACCAGGGCGACGCGGATCGGGTAGGGCAGGTTCATCGCAGGCATTCACTCTAATTGTTATGGGGTGAGTCAGCGTTCTGTACTGGGTAACTTCATTGGCAACAGCACGTCGAGCTCACTTCTTCCCGGCATCGATGTCAGGTCGAATCGACCGCCAAAATGCTCGACACGCTCACGGATATTGCGCAGGCCAATGCCAGCGTGACGACGTTCGACCTGGGCGACGTTGAAACCGATACCGTCATCGACCACCGTCAACCGTACGGACTTTTCAGAACCGTGCAGGGTAATGATGACGTGTTTTGCTTGTGCGTGGCGTTCGACATTGGTCAGGCCTTCTTGCACGATGCGAAACAACGAGACGGCGGCGCCATCGACCAGATGGCAGTCGAATTCGTTATCGTTGAAAGTCACGACAAGACCGCTGCGTTGCTCGAATTCTGCGGCGAGTTGACCGATTGCCGCTGGCAGGCCAAGGGTGTCGAGCAGCGACGAACGCAGGTCGTGGGAGAGGCTGCGAACTTCGCCAATGGCATCCCCGAGGCGCTGCGTGGCGTCTCTTAAAATGCCCAATCCCTTGTCTTGCCCATTCTCCAGCACATGGCTGGCCAGTTCGAACTGAAACTTGATAGACACCAGTAGCTGGCTGATTCCGTCGTGCAGCTCTCGGGAAACCCGGGATCGTTCTTCCTCCTGCAGGCTGACGATACGCTGGGTCAGGCGCTGGAGTTTTTTGTCGGCCAGGCGATGTTCGCTGACGTTCAGCGTCATGCCACTGGCGAACACAAATAACACCGCCACGAGGGCCACCACGGCAATCGCCAGCATGGTTTTGCGGATGCCCTGAGCTACCTCGGCACGCGCTTGCTGGGTGGCGCGTTCAACGTCTTCAAGGTAGATGCCAGTGCCGAGCATCCAGCCCCAACGGTCCAGCATCACCACGTAGGCAAGCTTGTCGGTCACCTGGCCGGAAGAAGGTTTGTTCCAGGCGTAACGTTGAAAGCCTTCGCCGGACTGGGCACTTTTGAGTAACGCCTGGATCACTGGCAAACCGTGAGGGTCTGTCATGTCCCATAGGTACTGGCCCACCAGCTCTGACTGGCGCGCGTGCATCAGACTGCGACCCTCGCGGTCGTAAACGAAGAAATAGCCATTGATGCCGAAGCTGAGCTTGCGCAGTTCTTCCAGCACTTGTTGCTGTGCGCGCTCGTCACCCCGGCCGTTGTCGTACAACGGCGCGATCAGGCTTTGCGCCATTTCGACGTAATTTTTCAACTCTGCACGTTTGCTCGCCAGAATGCTGTCTTCGATCAATTGCGCCTGCTGATCCCCCAGTTGACGGTTCAGGGAAATCACCAGCGCGCAGATGACCGCGATCGCCAACACCAGCGGCAGAATCCCGAGCGCGACGATTTTGTGTTTGAGCTGCATCTCTACTCCTGGCCAGACCGAGGGAAGGCGAAGGCCCGGCATCATATGCCAAAGATACGCGCCTGCGGTTGTGATGAAATGCAAAACCTGTGGGAGCGGGCTTGCCCGCGAAGAGGCCAGTACATTCAATCATCGTTGACTGATAAACCGCTATCGCGGGCAAGCTCCAATTCCAGTCAGTTAAGGCACGGAACCCTGTAGGAGCGAGCTTGCTCGCGAAAGCGGTTTATCAGGCGACATCAATGTTGACTGTACTTCCGTCTTCGCGAGCAAGCTCGCTCCTACAGGAATTGCGCTTAACTGACTGACATTGGGGCAAGCCCGCTCCCACAGGTGTTGCATTTCAACAGACAGATCAGTGGCGTCTACGTAGAACTACGTAGACGCCACGTACGTAGTAACGCGGATTTATTTGTCGACAGCATGGGCGGATATTGGGCCCGCTCCGCACAGCGGACACAATTATAAAAATTACCGCCGCAGCCACTGGCTGTCGGCAGGAGACACGCTATGCCCCGTCTGGCTAAACACCTCGCCTGGTTTGCCGTGGCTGTCCTGGGAGCGTTTGCGCTGAGTGTCGTGGCCCTGCGCCGCGGCGAAGCCATCAACGCCCTCTGGATCGTAGTCGCAGCAGTCGCTATCTATCTCGTTGCCTACCGCTATTACAGCCTGTTCATCGCCACCAAGGTGATGCAACTCGATCCCAATCGAGCCACTCCCGCCGTACTCAATAACGATGGTCTGGACTACGTACCGACCAACAAACACGTGCTGTTCGGTCACCACTTCGCAGCCATCGCTGGCGCGGGGCCGCTGGTCGGCCCGGTCCTGGCGGCGCAGATGGGCTACCTGCCCGGTACGCTGTGGCTGATTGCCGGGGTGGTGCTGGCCGGTGCGGTTCAGGACTTCATGGTCCTGTTCCTGTCCACCCGCCGCAACGGCCGTTCCCTGGGCGACATGGTCCGTGAAGAAATGGGCCGCATCCCCGGGACCATCGCGCTGTTTGGCTGCTTCCTGATCATGATCATCATCCTCGCGGTGCTGGCGCTGATCGTGGTCAAAGCCCTGGCCGAAAGCCCGTGGGGGATTTTCACGGTGATGGCGACCATCCCGATCGCGATGTTCATGGGCATCTACATGCGCTACATCCGCCCGGGTCGCATTGGTGAAATCTCGGTAATCGGCGTGGCATTGCTGCTGGGTTCGATCTGGCTGGGCGGGCAGATTGCCGCTGATCCGGTCTGGGCCAAAGCCTTTACCTTCACCGGAATCCAGATCACCTGGATGCTGATCGGTTACGGTTTCGTCGCCGCAGTGTTGCCGGTGTGGCTGATCCTCGCTCCTCGCGATTACCTGTCAACGTTTCTGAAGATCGGCACCATCGTTGCGCTGGCGATCGGCATTCTGATTACCATGCCCGAGCTGAAGATGCCGGCATTGACCCAGTTCATCGACGGCACCGGACCGGTATGGAAAGGCGGTCTGTTCCCATTCCTGTTCATCACCATTGCCTGTGGCGCGGTGTCCGGCTTCCACGCACTGATTGCTTCCGGCACCACGCCGAAGCTGCTCGCCAGTGAAGGCCATGCCCGTTACATCGGTTATGGCGGCATGCTGATGGAATCCTTCGTCGCCATCATGGCCATGGTGGCTGCGTCGGTGATCGAGCCAGGCGTGTACTTTGCGATGAACAGCCCGGCGGCCCTTGTAGGCTCCGATGCTGTTTCGGTGGCTCAGACGGTCAGCAGTTGGGGCTTCGCGATTACCCCGGAGGCTCTGCAAACAGTGGCCAAGGACATCGGTGAAACCACCATCCTGGCCCGTGCCGGCGGTGCGCCGACCCTGGCGGTCGGTATCGCACAAATCCTGCACCAACTTCTGCCGGGTGAAAACACCATGGCATTCTGGTACCACTTCGCGATCCTGTTCGAAGCGCTGTTCATCCTGACTGCGGTGGATGCCGGTACCCGTGCCGGGCGTTTCATGCTGCAGGATTTGCTCGGCTCGTTCGTTCCGGCGCTCAAGCGCACCGAGTCCTGGACCGCCAACCTGATCGCCACCGCCGGTTGTGTGGCGATGTGGGGTTACCTGCTGTACCAAGGCGTGATCGACCCGCTGGGCGGGATCAACACCTTGTGGCCGCTGTTCGGCATCTCCAACCAGATGCTGGCGGGTATCGCGCTGATGCTCGCGACCGTGGTGCTGATCAAAATGAAACGCCAACGCTACGTGTGGGTGACCATGCTGCCAGCGGTGTGGCTGCTGATCTGCACCACCACCGCCGGTTTCATCAAGCTGTTCGATGCCAACCCGGCCATCGGCTTCCTGGCGCTGGCGAAGAAATACAGCGATGCGCTGGCCAACGGTCAGGTCCTGGCCCCGGCCAAGAGCATCGAGCAGATGCAGCACGTGATCTACAACGCTTACACCAATGCAACGCTGACCGTGCTGTTTTTGCTGGTGGTGTTCAGCATCCTGTTCTTTGCGCTCAAGGTCGGTATAGCCGCCTGGGGCACCAAAGAGCGTACGGATAAAGAAGCACCATTCCAGGCGCTGCCAGATGCTTGATGGAGGAGGGTGCCCATGTTCAATGACCTGAGTCGCCTTGGTAAATACCTCGGTCAGGCCGCGCGCTTGATGGTTGGCATGCCTGACTACGACACTTACGTTGAGCACATGCAAACCAAACATCCGGACAAACCGCTGATGAGCTACGAGGTGTTCTTTCGGGAACGTCAGGAGGCTCGTTACGGCAGCAAGGCGGGACCGAAGTGCTGTTGATGCGGAACATCTAAGCAGTATTCTGCTTTAGGAGCCCGGCCTGCCGGCGATAGCGATCTTTCGAGAGGCTACCGTCGGCAGGCCGGGCTTTTTTGTCGTCTCTACGGTATCGCATAGACCTTGAACAGCTTTTTGTCCGTGTCGGTAATGCCTTCCAGGTAGGTGCCGTATGCCTGCTCGATCTCGCCCGATCGATACATTTCACTCAGCGCGGTGTCAACCAGCAAACGAAAATCTTCATCGTTTCGATCCACCGCCATTGCAGTCGGCGAGTACTCAAAAACTCGATCCAGAAGGACCAGATTTCCTGCGGAATGGTTATTGGCGAGGAGATTTTTCAGCATCATGCGCTCGGCGAAGAAGGCATCGGCTTTGCCTTCGGCGACCAGTTTGAGGCCTGCTTCAGTGTTCTCGACTGTGACTAGGGTGGCCACCACGCCGAGTAATCGCATTTTCTGACGGATCCATGCCTCGGTGACGCCGCCAGCTGTGGCGGCATAGGTTTGGTTGGACAGCCCACGGTTGATGGTCGCACGCCAAGTCGGTCCGGTATGGGCTACTTTGCCGTTAAGTACATTGAGCAACGCTTCTGGTGCTTCCTGGCGCACCACCGCCGAAAGGCCGGCCGTATAGATCGGTACCGAAAAATTCACACGCTTGCGACGCTCCAATGTGGGAGGCGTCGGTGTGCAGAGGATGTCGATTTCGCCCGAGCTGACGGCACTCATCTCGTCGTTGATGGAGACGGGGCGGTAACGTACCTGTAACGCGGGCAAACCCAGCTCGGTCTTGACTTTGTCGGCGACCTTCAGACAAAGCTCGATCGCATAACCGCTGGCTTTGTCGCCTGCCTGGACGCTAAAAGGTGCGAAGTCCGGCAGATAGCCGAGGGTGAAGGTATTGCTCGCCCGCACGCGTTCAAGGGTATTGGCACCGGCCAGTACCGGCACCATTGTGAGCAGGCAGACGACCAGCAAATGGGTAGCTTTGGTCTGTTTCACGTTCATATTCTGGCGTCCCGCATACGGATGTCTGTGCTCTTTTCAAGATCCAGTGAAGGATTGCCGACTGTGGTCTGAGCAGCTGGAGATGTCTCGACGAAACGCTTGGAAAGGAAGCCATAAAGCAGGTAACCGAATGTAAGGACAATGAGGCCACCGAATACGGCATCCTTGCCGCAGGCATAAAGGGCGTACAAGGAATAGGCCACGGCAATCAGCAATAATGTCGTGTTGCGGGTGTAGATCCTTGTACTGACTTTAGCTTTGTACATCATGACCAGCAGGCCGGTGGCGGCTGTCACGTAGGGGATCAGGTTGGTCACCGCTGCCAGGCTGACGAGCTTTCCGAACTGGGCGCTGGCATTGGGCGAGATGGTCGACAGCGCCATCAAGGTCTGCAAGACGCCGCAGACGAGCATGCCGACAATGGGCGCATCCTGTGCGCTGACCTTGCTGAACAATTTCGGAAACATCCCTTGGTCAGCGGTCATTTTGGCCGTTTGCGCCAGGGTGAACTGCCAGCCCAGCAGCGAACCGACACAGGCCATCACTGCCAGCGCCATGACGACGTTGCCGACCGTGGGATTGAACATATGTGCATAAACGAGTGCGAAGGGGGCCGAAGAGTTGGCCAGTTCGGCATTGGGTATGATGCCCTGGATGACCGTGGTCGACAGCACATAGACCACTGCCGCACCCAGCGTGCCGAACAGACAGGCCAACGGTACGGTGCGCTTGGGATCTTCCACCGCATCAGAGGCCTGCGCCGCCGACTCCATGCCGAGGAACGCCCACAAGGTCAGCGGAATCGCCTTACCGATCGCGTCGGAGATCGGCAGATCGTTCGGATTCCAGGCGGCAATCAGCACATCGGGCTTGAACCAGAACCAACCGATGATGCTCAAGCCAGCCACCGGGATGATCACACCCCACACAGTAATCGCGCCGATCTTGCCGGTGACACCGGGGCCACCGAAATTGGCCGCGGTGGTCAACCAGAGCAGGCCAACCGTACCGATGAACAGAGGAATGGCGCCACTGCCCAGCCAAGGCACGAACGATGTCATGTAGCCCACCGCGGAGATGGCGACGGCCACGTTGGCGATGCCCAGCGAGAGAAAATACAGATACGAACAGAGAAAGAAGCCTGATTTGGCGTGCGCCTCTTCAGTGTAGGCAGACAACCCGCCTGAGCGCAGACAGTAGATGCCGCACTGGGAAAAGCAGTACGCGATGGCCATGGAACCGACGGCAGTGACGACCCATGACAGCAACGAAACGGCCCCGAGTTGGGCCATGCTCGTCGGCAACATGATGATGCCGGACCCCATCATGTTCACCGTCACCAGTGTAGTGAGCCCCATGAGGCTCATTTTCTTGCTTGAGTCGGCCATCGCAAACCCCTTGATCTGCTCAACACATTGACCATAGCCGTGATTGTCATGTTCAAGGTCCGGAAAGTGCTCTTCGTACAGTTTTATCGCCAGTTAGACTCATCGAAGATGGCTTTTGGGGTTCTGAACAGCAAAATGAAATAGCCGACATTGCCTGACTCCAAAGCAGGAGACTTGAAACAACAAGCTGACTTTGTTTACTGTTCAATCATCTGATTTGGCTCAATCAATCGTCCAACAGGGTACTTCAGGTTGCTTTTGAAGAACGTGGTCAACTTGGCCAATGGAATGAGATTGACCCGGTCGTAAAGATCCACGTGTCCGGCATCTGGAATAATGAGCAACTCTTTAGGCTCCGGCAGCGCGCGTGTAGGTATCTTCAATGAACTCGCGTGAATGTGCCTGGGCGCCGGCAATGAATAGCAGCGGGCGAGGGGAGATAGTCTCGATGTCATTGAACGGATAGAAATCGTAGAACTCGTCACCCACTGCATTCCCGGTCAGTTTGAGCGGCGTGCCGCCGGTATAGCGGATTTCGCCCCTTCTGGAATTCGGCATAGCGCTGCCAGGTGGCGTCGCGAATGATCTGCTGGCGTTGTTCCGTCACTTTGCGTTTGCTCACGCTTTAAACACTTTCGGATAAAACGACTAAACAACCATTTAGCATAGTTATAATCTATCGAATCTATTTATCTAATAGTCATAGTTTTTGAAGGAGGGCAATCCCCATGACTAACAGTGAGCTCAACATTCAAATTCCCAACGCTGAAGCAGTAATCGCCGCATTGGCTCTGGAGGCTCACATGGAAGGCGGTTTCTACCGAAGAACCTTTCAATCTGATCGCTACGTTATCGAGATCAATGGCGGTCAACGTCACTCGATGACTTCAATTTATTACTTGCTGACCAAGGATTCGCCGATCGGTCATTTTCACCTGAATCAATCGGACGTCGTTCATTACTACCATTTGGGAAACCCGATTCAACACAGCCTGATTTTTTCCAGATGCCACGTTGAATACTGGTGATGGGCAGCGACATTATGGCCGGGCAATGTTTGCAGCTGCATGTACTTTGTGGTGTCTGCAAAGCTTCGCAGCTAATGAATGGTTTGGCGAAATACGGTTTGATCAGTGAAGCAGTTTCATCAGGGTTTGATTTTTCAGATCTGAAAATGGGTGATCGGCAGAAGCTTAAAGAGCAGTTTCCCGAGCATGCGGAGCTGCTTGGAAAGCTGACGCAAGGATAAGAGGCTTGAGTGAATCCAGGGTTTCAAAATCTACGTGCAACCGGCTTAATCTTGAAATATGTTGTTACGTGTAATGTATATTATGTTAAATCATATGTCAGAGCGGAACTTCTACCAAAGGTTCTTTCAAGCTACCAATCCCCGATGTGACCGTTGCGAATCGTGGACAAAACGAGTCATCACTGCCCTGTAAGCCCCGAAAATAAAGGTGTTCAGCCAATTTCACTCCTCTCAAAAACTCACTTTTTATTACGAATTCCGGACACAGGTCGACTGGTTATGTGTCTGTAACACATTGATTTATAACGAGTCACGTTCAAACGATTGTATGAGGCGTTTCTTCCATGCTGGCGTTATTACGGACACACCTGCCTGGCGTACGCGACGTTTCTGGGCCCTCGAAACCCCATGGAACCGGGGCCTGTAGCCGTTTTTTGAGGATTGAGGACAAAAACCGAGGCGCAGGCCTACTTTGAGAATCTAGGACAAAAACCGAAAAATGACTGGAAACCGTTGGGATTCGTTTAAGGCCTTAAAATCACATTTACAATGCTGACAAGCCGCTGTTTTCGGGGCTTTCAGCATTTTTCTTAAATGTTCAGCTGCCGTGGAAGCATTCTCACGGAAATCTGGGTTGTATTGATCTGCGGCCTGTCCCAAGGCGTTCGTTTGACGAATTCAGGACAAAAACCGCAACGCTTGGACGCTGCCTGACCAGGCGAAGCCCCTACCGACGGGACATTCATCTATTTGGGCGAATTAAGGACAAAAACCGAATGGAAGATTTCATTCACGTATTAAGGACAAAATCCGATCGTGGAACGGGTCACTTAATATATGGATGAAATTGCCTTGCTTTGCTGCCCCTTATTCGCGACTTAAGTATCCAGTCATTATTGGCTATTTGTTTGTGGGGAGCTGGTAAACGTATTGCTTTAATTGTCGGCGCGCGGCGCGCCGACTAATGTTTTTATTGATGCGATCTCATGGTTGCAAAATTCGACATAGAAATGAATGCTCGCGTGCGCATAGGCAACAATCTGAAGTGTGTCAAGTAAGATAGGCGATCTGCCAGATAGATGGTGGATAGTTGCGGGGCTGTAAAGATGAAGGTAGTATCGGGTTTCCGATTAACTGTAATGTCGGTATGAAGAGACGCTGGATTGGGAAGGGAGGATTGAAACTTCCTAGAACAGTCAGAATAGGAAGTTCTCGTCAGGCCGTTCATTCGTGCTGGGCTGTTGCTTGTATGACCATTTCCACCTACCCAATTTTTGAATCCCATGATGATTTTGTAGATCAGGATTTTACTGTGGGTCGGTCATCTATACGCAGCGTCAATGACTACTTGGAAAGCTTCGATGAAGAGCTTCTGGCCGTCGACGGGTACCTGGCTGCACGTGCGTATCTACGGCACTATGCGGAAAACTCCCTGACTTTTAGCACCTATCGCTGTCAAGTCGAGCGCCTCTTGCTATGGTCGTTGAATGTTCTAAAAAAGCCGATCACCGAACTCAAACGCCTTGATGCTGAGGCGTTTTTGGCGTTTTGTAAGAATCCGCCGACTAGTTGGGTTGGGCCCATTATCCGTAACCGCTTTCTTGATAATGAAGATTCGACAACTGCACTGACGCATCCTGTGGTAATGAACCCCAAATGGAGGCCATTTACGCAAAAGACGCCGAAACAATTCCGGGATGACTTAGTTAGTTCCGACGACCAAGCGTCTCAAGGGTATCACTCCTCCAAAGGCTCGATGGGGAATGTCTTCAAAATTTGCAGCGGCTTTTATGAGTACTTGATTGAGGAAGATCTGGCGGGGACTAATCCTTTCCGTAAAGTCACCAAAAAGAATCAGTACAACGCAACTCCTGATGATGGGGCAGTTACGCGTGCACTGACGCCGCTACAATGGGACTATGTAGTGGATACGGCTGAGGCCATGGCGGCCGCTGCGCCCAATAAACATGAGCGCACGTTGTTTATCTTGATTACGATGTTCAGTATGTATCTCCGGATCTCAGATATTGCAGGTCGTAGTAACTGGAAACCGACGATGGGCGACTTCCGCCGTGACCAAGAAGGTAACTGGTGGTTCCATGTCATCGGTAAAGGCAATAAATCTGCCAAGATCGCCGTGCGGGACGATTATGTCACCGGCTACCTCACCCGGTACCGTCGATTTTTGGGGCTTTCGCCATTGCCGGAGTATCAAGAGAAGACGCCGCTGATCACCACCCTGAGTGGTCGATCAGGTCTCTCCGATCGACAAGTGCGCGCCCTCCTCCAGACGGTTTTTGACAACGCCCTGAACCGCATGCGCACTGAAGGCCGTGAAGCTTATGAGATGGACAGCCTGAGAGCGGCTTCCTCGCACTGGTTGCGCCATACCTCCGCAACGTTTGATGCGCCGTTTCGGAACGCCAAAGACTTGCAGAGTGATCTTCGGCATTCAAACCTGGCAACGACTCAGAACACGTATTACCACTCACACGATCAGGAGCGGGCACACTCAGTTAAGCGCCTAGGTATACGCGATCGTGGTTAAACGTCTTTAGCTTCAAACGTGCCAATGCGTACCAGCGCGAGATGTTATGAGGTATCGGGCAGATCTTCTAAGAACAGATAGTGACGAGCGCCTCTCAGGCCTACAACGCCCATGATTCCGGACTTTTAGCCTATTTTCATCAAGTCGGCGTTAGTGACCGGTTCCCCTCAAATGTGCTGTGATGATTCACTCAAATCCGGGGTTAGACCGCTTGCTGTATATATATACAGTTTTTCCAGCCCTGTCGTGCCTCACCTCCACAACGAACCGTTTTTGGAAAGGATCAGATGTCTGCCAAGAGGAGCCTACGCAAAGAAACCCTTTGGCAGGGCCAGATAGACCCCCTCACCCTCGCTTACGGCTGATGCGTTTGACCCTTGGTTCTCTCCTTACAATGAGCAGTTCAGAGTCCAGGACGGTGCGTGAGACAAATGCAAGCGTTCGCAATGTAGGCTGGTCATCAATTGCCCGTGCGACCTCATCCGGATTGACCGACTTGTGCCCAACAAGTGAACGCCGGGTTCTGCTTTCACGAAGCGCGTCGACGATTGTCTGGCCAATTTGGTGAATCCCAGCCTCATTGAGATCGCGAGGAACTCGTCGATCCTGAGTTGCACCGAGCAGATCACCCATCAGCTGGGCTTTGATCAGGGATGGGTCGTCTGAGCATCGATATGCCAGGGGGAGGCTGTTGAACACGACATAGTGCTCATCATCATCGGGCAGGACGCCGATATCACTCGGGCGGAACCTAACCGACCTTTCGACGATTTGCTTTGATAGGTAATGCGCATTGAGCTCTGCGGTTTGATGGAATGCTGGGACTACGTAGTAGATTTCGTTGCCTCTGCTTTCGAGCTCCAGTAACAAATCATGCTGGGCAGAATGCCGTAATGCATGGAGGTGCCAGCGGTAGTAGGCTCCCCCCATCAGGCCGTATTCCTTGCAATTTGTGCGCTCCAGGTAATGGCTTAGCTTGAATTGTAGGAAAAGTGGTGAGCCGAATGGAATTTTGACGTCGTAACCGCCGCCAGGCTTCCCCTCCTTCTGTAACGAAGGAAACTCGGGGGCGGCTATTACATGGCCGCCTGGTGAAGTAATTAGCTCGTTGGTAAAGGCAAAGCCATAGGAAAACTCTGACATCTCGGGTTTCATTGCTGTTACGTCCTTGCTCTTAATCATTCATAGCGAAAGGCGTTTGTGCCCCGCGCGTAACGGGAGCAGCGGAGTAGCTATGGCACTGGAGTCTGAGCTGTTAGCTCCAAAATCGACCACCCGGCTGTTTTGAGCGCCGCCCTGCGCTTCTCCCCAGCGGCGCCCTCCCCCAAGGTGCTCTGCCGTATGGCGAGGCACAGCATGTGAGTCGGTCGGGTCATCCCCACGTACATCAGCATCATGTCTTTCTTAGCGCTGTCCGGTGGTCTCTTGGCGGCGGCCTTTTGGCCCTCAAGCCACGGCATGAGTTTCTGAATGAAGTGGGTCTTCCTGAAGGTCTCCAGGATCAGCGTCGCAGAGTGGGTTTTGCCCTTTTCTGAATGAATGGATGACATCCGGATATCGACGCCGTCGGCGCCCTCCTGGAATCGGTAGGTGTTGATCAGCGATCCGCCGCTTTCTCCGGCTTCAGAGGCTGCGGGGGCAGGCTCCCAGGCGAGGTACTGATGGCCTTGAAGATCAGCTGCTACGCCATCGGCATCATGAAGAACAGCTGCCAGCAGCAAGAGTTTGGGTGAAATGACCTTGACCCAATCCCGCTCTGTGACCTCCGATGGCACGAACAGAATCTGCTGGATGCACTCGCGGTACCGAGCGAACGCTTCAGGTTTGGTCGTGAGTTTCTCTTCAACTGAGGCTTTGTGCCGGCCTCTCAGTTGCACCAGGCTGTCAGGAAACGCTAATACGCCCAGGTTGGCCAGGCAGGAAGCCAGCAGCTCAACGGCTGAAGCGGCTGTGGGTTGTCGCATCGCGTAACGCCGAGCAACGTGTGCACCTTCAGCAAACGTGCGAGGCTTGAACGATGTCTTGGTCGTATCAGACCGATAGGGTGGCCAGTAATGCTCCAGAGCCTTCGGATACTGGTTCGCTTTGAAGTTTTCAAGCCGGTGCACGGCGCCGACGGCGAACACACCCGCCCTGCGGGTTTCCGTCTGCAGATGCTTCAGCACAAGCTTTGCGAATTCATCCAAAACCTGGGTCGCATCTTCGTCAGGGAAGACGATGATCGTGTTGGGGACACTGTGTGGGGCACGCGGAGTCCGAAGTCCTACCAAACCATTCGTGATGGGGACATACGCAAAGGGGTTGGCGATCGATGCAATGGCCTGATCAAAACGGAAGCTGCTGGCGATCTCCAGCTGTCGCCCCAGGTCAGGGAACGGATCCTGCAGTGGCGTCTTCTTCTCGAAGATTTCCTGGTTTGGATCGCCGACGCGAATGACTCGGACGTCTGGGTCATCGTGGGGAAAGACACACTGGAGCACGCTCGCCTGGTCAGGTTGGGTGTCCTGCATCTCATCAATCAAGACACAAGGGAAACGCAGGCGTAATGCGGCGCCCACGCCCGCCTCCTGATTGAGTAAGGCGTGGCCCAGCACGAACACCTCATCGAAGCAGAAGTAGCCGGCCTTGGCTGCGCCACTGAGTGATTTCACCACACTCTTGTAGGTGGCCGTGTGCGGCGCAAACCCAATATCTTCATCGCCGAGCGGTTGATCGAAATCGGCAGACCGGATCCGCAAGCTGTGAAGATTTTTGAATTTTTTCTCGAAGGCGGCTTGTGCACCTAAGTGCTCGCGGTACGTCAGCTCCCTTCGTCGTGCTTTATGCGTGGCCTCATCGTCAATAGCCTGCAACGCGATCCCTTTCGAGCGTAACCATGGCGAGGCCAGGAATCGGCCGGTGAAACCATGAATGGTGTCGATGTAGTGAGGGAAACGCAGCAGCCGTTGCCCCACCTCAGTGCCGCCTAACCGTTTCTCGATCTCTTCGCGAGCCGCGTTGGTATGCGATAGCACGCAGATTCCTTGCATACGGCTCTTCCAATGGCGTGCCAGAATTGCCAGCTTCGCCACTACCAAGGTCGTTTTGCCGCTGCCGGGACAGGCCGCAACATCAACGGTATCCATCGACTTCAGAAAATCTCGACGAGGCTCGTCTAGCGCCTCAAGCCCCATCAGCTCCATGACCCAGTCCACATCGGCGTCAGTGATGGGGGCAACCAGTTGGCTGAGCGTCATTTGGCGACCTCCTCCACCGCGTCAGCCGATCCTGGATTCGGTGCGGCGGGCACGATCACGGTGTGAGCCGAACTGGAGGACGTGGCCAGTGCGGAACCTCGCGTCGCATATTCGATCGCGTGGACAACGTAGGTGGGCAGCAGCCCTCGCAGCGTTATGGCATCCAGGGTGCGGTCTTCGAAACGTTGGTCAATCAGGTCGATCAGGTGCTGTGCTGCGATCGCTTTGGAGGCCCTTTTGAACAGCTTGTAGATCGCGGAGCACCGAGCGTCCTCGGTGGCATGGGTGGACTGGATTTTAGCGAAGGCCGTGCCTGCTTTTTTCAGCAGGCTGTCCTTGGTTTCCTTGCCCTCATCGATCTTGTCCTCATTGATGGCCAGGTATCCGGCATGATGGACTTCCTTCGAAAGGCCTTGGAACGCTAGGTCGTATTCGAGCGTCCAGTGGTCGGCAACGAACGTGCGCACACATTGCCCATCACTCTCGGTTCGCTTGTCGCGATGCTCCTTGAGACCTTTTTCAAGCTCGGCCGGTGTGATACCAAAGTCTTTCATGGCGCGCCAGCGCCGGTCAGCTTTGTCTGGCCAGACCGATCCCTTCACCCCCTTCAGACTCGTAATCTCGGGCGCGCAGTCCGGCATCACGTCCATGTCGGTGATGCATGCCGTAGGTACTGTGATCTCGCCCTTTGAAGGATCTCTGCGTTGCAAGATTTTTGAGTAGCGCCGCAGCCCCACACCGCCCACATTGATGATTGATACGCCGTGTTTGGTGAGATCCTTACCCAACCATCGAGCAAGCGAAGGCAGCAAGATTGCTTCCGCATCACCTTCTACGACAAGTAACCCCTTTGCGAAGAACAGCCCTGCCTTAGTGACGTCCAGGAAGCGGCCGAGGAAGCGATAATCATCAGGCGCCAGACAGGTCTGACTCTGTGCGAGCGAGAAGGCCTGTTGCCGTTGCATCAGCACCAGGTTTTGCAACGGTATCTTCGAGCTCAGGTTGGGGCTATGGGTGGTGAGGATGACCTGAACCGGCCTCAAGCCTGCGGAAGGCCTCGCCGCTGCTTCGAGAAACTCCATCAATTGGAGCTGACGCTGCGGATGCAAGTGCGCTTCTGGCTCCTCGATGAGGAGCAGCGGGAGTCCGTCCGGCTCCTTACCGAGCAGCAGTAATTCGCAGGCCATGAACAACACGTTGTTTGACCCCAGCCCGTAGATACCTCGCGCCTCTCCAGTGGCATGATCTAGCAGCCCAAGCTCCAATCGTTCCAGGATCTGCTTGAGCTTGGCTGGATCAGTTCCGGCCTCCCCAAAGCCGATGCGACTCGTGAGGGGCTGGCCAGCGAGTGATAGTGGGCGAAGGTAAGTTTCGTTGATCTCCTTCTGAGCGGAGACGATGGCGCCGTGACGGTTCACAAGGTGGCGAAGGAAATCGCCCATACCGGCAATGCTGAGTTCTTCTGCGTCAGGGAGGTCGGCCGGGAGTGCCGCGGGATCGAACGAGTTGCCCGTATCAATATTAGGGAAACTGCTTAATACCTGAGACAGCCTGGAATTGCGGCCAGGGGACATTTCCCGCTCAGCGTCCCGCAGTGGTTTCAGGTATGCGGTGGCTAACAGTTGCCGTACACCCACATCCAAAGCCGGGCCTTCTCCGTTCTTACCCGATCGAACCGAAATATCGACCCATTTGCGGGTTGAGGCCGATGCAACGACGCGGCGAGCCGACCAGTGAACGTACAGCCGCCCCACACCACCGGTGTAGGTCACGTATTCAGCGAAAGCGCCGAGTTCCACAAGGCTTAGGTCTTCCAGGGTGCATCTGAGGGTGATGGTCTCAGCCTGGGTGCCATCGTTGGCAATGTGGAAGTCCTCGATTTGCAATCGAAGGTACTCAGCATCCCGGGTCTGCAAAACGTAACGGATCGCATCGATGACGGCAGTTTTACCCGCATCGTTTTCACCTACGAGGGCAGTCACGCCTTCGTTGAATTGGATGTTCAACGCATGATTGCCATGGCCGAACTGGCGGAAATTTTCGATTTTCAAAGCCGAAAGGTACACAGCGCTGCCCCCATCCTGATTCCGTGGCAGGGAGAGGATTCGCCCAGCGCCGGCCTGGCTAAAATCATTCTTCCCTGGATGTGTTAATGCCACGAAAGCCTGGCGAAGGCTATTCGATTCGGCCGCGTTGAATCCTGCTAGCCCAAGACAATGCAGTGTCCTGGCGTCTGGCGAACATACAGCAACATGCTTCCTCGCCATTTATCGGAACTTACCCTCCCGACATGAAACCGAAACGGGGCAGCAAGCCAGGCAACATAGGCTTTGCGCTAGGTCGCTGGGGCTAGCCCACAAAACGCGGCCCGACCGGTTGTCTTGCGGTAGCCGATATATTGGGCCAGCCTGCTTGATCAGGTAGTAGGAAGTTCGAGCACGATGCTCCGCAGGGACGCATGCTTCCAATTCAAGGGGGGGCTTATGGACTCAGTGGACAGCAACGCCCAACGCTTGCTTAGCCTGATCGTGAAGGCCGCGCAGCTCGATGTCCATCAGCACGCCGAGCGGCACGACCTTCTGCGCCAGGCCAGTGCATTGCTCTGGTGGCTGGAGCCTGGATCCCCTCCCCGCACAATCGCCAACCTGCTCTCCTGTCTAAGCCTGCCACTTGAGCATTGGCTTGATAGCCGTTTCAGGCAAGGGTACCAAGGCGCGCTGCAGTTTGCCGACGAGCCCACCATGCTGTGCGACGCGATCGCGCTGGAAACTAATCCTCGCGTGGGCTGGGAGCGTGTTCAGCAGATCGTGAAGAACGTTCGCGACCTCTGCAGAACTCGACCCCGCGGGGATGATGAGTACCGTCTGTTCCGGGGTTTTCTGATCGACCATGGTGTCGTGGATGCTGACCGAAGCCTTGACTTTCTGATCCCGCTGCTAGTTAGCTTCAACTCGCTGTACGAGCCGATACCTGAGCATCTGATCCGTTTGGGTCAGGTCTACCTGTGCCCGGGCTGTGGATGGCCAATGGAAATTCACCGCCACGCTGTGTCCTGTGGCGCGCACTGGTGTGAACAAACGGTCGGAATTTTTCAGTGGATGGATGGCGAACTGGTGAGCGTTAGAAACGCGAAGGTAATCCAACCACACCCCGCCAAAAACAAGTACCGGCTCACCCCACCTCTGTGGACATTTACCTTGATTCCGGGGCTGCTGGAGCTGCGCCTGCTTGATGGCATCAGTCGGCTGGGGGTATTTGCCGAACTGTGGCCAGACATTGATCAGGCTGACCTGCGCTTCACCCTCGGTGATCGAACCTACTCGCTGGATGCCAAGGTATGGCATTCCACCAAGAACCTTGGGCTACACCTGGCCAGTACTCCGTTTACGGAGACGGTCATCGTCATCCCTGACTACCAGACGCAATTCCTGCACACGCTCAATGAGCAGTGCTTGCCCAGGCAGATCATGTCTGAGTCCCAGTGCCTGCGTTGGGTGAAAAAGCTATGCCAACGCTAACTGAAAATGCCACCGTCCTTGCGCTTGGGTTGGCCATCAAGCATATCAGCAAGGAGCCAACCCTTGCTGACGCCGAAGTGTTCCTGGTGGGGCGCCCCCATCTCTGGAGCGGCTGGGAAAGTGCTTCTGAGATGGTGCGCGACCAGATCATCACGCTCATCCAGTATCGCCCTGTTGACCTGAACCAGACTGGGCGATTTCTTGAAGAGGCCGGGCGAATAATCTTCGGTGGTGGTGCGCCGTTTCGAGTAGCGGCGGCTGATCTCTTAAGTGACCAGCAAGCCCCTCCGCGCCTCAAGGAGACTGATGTCTACTATTTCCAGATGGGTTTCGACCTGGATGGTCTGATCGAGGAGAAACTCTACGCCATCAAGACTGAGCCCACTGCCCCGTCATGCACCAAATGGCCCACTGAAGGACAGATTCTCCTTCGGGAGGCACAATCTGATGGCTACCGCACTTTCGTGATCTCCGAGGCGCAGCGTTCCCGGTTGGTGTTGAATGATACCCGTCTACCCTTGGTAGTGGCCTCGGATGTCACGACGTTCTCCTGGGAGAAGGCTTCGCTGTACGAGATAGCCAGTGCGCTGGATCGAGCTGGATGTGACCCCGCGAATCATCTGCACCAAAGCCACCGAGGCTCCTTGAATTCAATCGTGCGCAACGACGGTTACGTAGAAGCCCATGCAGGGAAGTTCTATCGGGTTAATGCGCCGACGGGGACAGGGAAAACTGTTGTGATGCAGTTGATGGGCATTCACACCGCCTTGCAGCGCCATCGCGTGGTGATCGCGGTGCCCAACCTGACTGACGTACGCAACATGGTTGAAGCCTTGAAGCGCTCGGTACGTATCGTGGCCCCTCATCTGAAGATCGCCCCGCTGCACTCCCAGCGCCGGATAGCCAAATCGGGTGATTACTACTTTGCCCGCGCAAGGGAGGATCATCCCTACGACTATCGATGCCTGCTCGATGCCTGTGCCACTGACGGGAGCGTGAGCCCGCGCGATGAGGAGCCCTGCTTCAACCTGCAGCTTCCAGGCGAGCGCCGGGGGCGGGAGACGTTCAAGCGCATTCGTAGTTGTCCGTTTTTGAATCAGTGTGGCAAGCGCACCATGCTCGAACAAGCTTTGGCGGCTGACATAGTTGTGGTCAACCACCATGCCTTGATTTCCGGCACCACACGCATCGCTGTAGAAGGTGAAGGCGGAGAGTCGAGAAGCCTGCTCGAGCTGCTGCTCCGTTCGGCCTCGCTCTTCATGGTCGACGAGATCGATGGGCTGCTGCTGAGTGCGATCGATACCAGCGTCTTCGAGCTCCCTTTGAGTAATCACATCGAGCACAGCAGCCTTGCTGAGCTGCATATGGAAATTTTTGGGCGAGACAGCATTCCAGACGTCGACGCGTCTACCCTGTACCGTGCTCAACGGGCCTGCAATGCAGTGATTCTCCATACCACACGGCTGCTCCAGTTGGCCCTGAAGCATCTCACTTGGCCTGACCGCGAGACCGTGTGGGAGCGGGCAGAAGATCAGATGATTGCCGATTATCTGGGCGTCGATCCATTGGTGCTAGACGGCGTCTGCGGATATGGTGAGCAGGCCATCCCTCCCCACCTGGCGCCGCTGCGCGAACTCTTGCAAGCCTTCTCACACAACGACCCACTGCCGAGCCCGATTGAGGTAGTCGTCAGCATCGGCGCGCTGCTCAGCACCCTGGCGAAGCGGAAAAACCTGGGGCAACGGCTGAACGACAAAAAGCTCGAAAGGCTCAGGTCGTCATTGGTCATCAGGACGAGTTTGCACTTTATTGAGAGCAGCCTTCGCACCCTCTATGCAGATGTCCCCGTGCTGGCGCGCGCCAAGGTAGCCGCAGCACTGAGGGTGCAGCAGGATCTCTCAGGTTCAGCGCCCTTCAGTCCAACGCCGCTTGGCCCGCTTCAGCGCGTCGTTTACGGCTTCAAACGCAAGCAGGATGGACGGGACACGTGGTCGCTCCAGGTAGTGGCGATGTCCGGCGACCCTCACCGGACGCTTCAATACCTGCCCAACCTGACATCGAAAATCCATGCCGGCGTGAATCGCACCTTTATTGGCTTCAGTGCCACGGCGTTTTTCCCTGGCGCCAGCTGTTTCGATTTGAACGCAAAGACGCTGATTGACGTACCGGATGCCAAGGGGAACATTCGCTTCGAAAACGTCAATGTCTCAGTGCATGTATCGGGGGCATCGCTTGATTCTCGACTCATTCATGTCCGGGATCTGGCCTATGAGCTGTGGCCATGGCTTACCAGTCGCTTAGCAGCATTGGAGCAAGATGACAGCACGCGCCATCGAGCACGTCTGCTGTTGGTCACGGGGAGTGATGCCGAGGCAGAGCAGCTCGCCTCGACGCTCTACGAGATTTCAACGGGCCAGCGCAAGGTCGCATGGATACGGGGAGGCAAGAAAGCGGATCGCCAGGAACGGTTGCCCCTGGCGAACAAGCTCACCTACGACGACCTCGTGGAGTTCGCTGACGGCCCCAATGCTGATGTGCAATTGATGGTCAGCTCCATCTACCCAATGGCGCGTGGTCACAACATAGTGACTAGGGACGGGAAGTCGGCCTTGGGTGGAGTAGTCGTTTGTGTGCGACCGTTGCCCTCTTCCGATCAGCCAGGCAACAACCTTGCACACCTTTGCTACAGTGTTGGCGAAAGCGTGGAAGCGTCCCCAAGCCCGGGGCTGGCACTACTGAAGGAGCGTGCCATGGCGAACCGAATACTCAATGGCATCCGGCTGGCTCCCCCCTACTTTTACAGCCAGCCCAAAGCCATACGGTTCTTCACCATCATGAACGTCCTGGTGACACTCACCCAGCTTGTCGGGCGCGCCAGGCGCGGCGGCACGCCCGTCACCTGCTACCTAGCTGACGCGGCGTTCTTCGACAGCCGCTACACTTGGGCGATGCTTTTGAATCGGACGATCGAGAAGCTCAAGCAGGATGGCCACTGGAGCGAATTTTCAACGCACCATGCGGGCCTGGTGGAAGCCATGACGCTTTACATCGAAGCGGCAGGCTCGCAAGCCACTGCAGGCACTCA
Organism: Pseudomonas sp. PGPR40; assembly: GCF_022014505.1. NCBI lineage: Bacteria > Pseudomonadati > Pseudomonadota > Gammaproteobacteria > Pseudomonadales > Pseudomonadaceae > Pseudomonas > Pseudomonas sp. PGPR40. The sequence goes on from NZ_JAKLSP010000001.1 coordinate 243,201, forward strand.
AGAGACAGAGGGGCTACCTGATGACGATTTCCCTGAGGACTAACCTGTTCCGATTCGACCCGGACGAGCTTCCTCCCGTCATTCAGTACCACGCTTCACGGGACTTCGTGAATGGATGGCAACTGCTCACCAATCATTTTGGTAAACCCTTTTTGCCCACTGAGTCACTTGAAGAGATCCTCAGTTACCTGTCAGGCGGCCCGGTCTGGGTGAACGCACAACTTCTGAAGAGCAACGATGCGCCAGCAATCGCGTCACTCAAGCCCATCGACCCAGGCAAACTGAACCGGGCAATCAGCGTATGGGCTCAGCACATCCTGCGCAAAGCAGCGCCAGGCCAACAGGACTTCCTCGGTCTGCTCGTGCCAGAGCGCCCAGTTCCTATTCATGCATCTGATGTCATGCACGACCCACGACAGTCAATGGTAACTTACAAGGTCGTACCGTGGATGCTCGCGCAGCAATTATCGAGCAAACCGATGGAGTCTTCCGTCCCTTTGAACCTCTCTGTCTGCAGCGATGGCTCCTTGCTTGCGTGGGACAACCCGCTGTTCTACGAACGTGGCGATCGCCGCGCAGTGGCCATGCACTCCGTTTCAACGAATTTGTTGTTGCTACACAAGGTGCCCCGTCAGTACGCGTCCGTCACGGTTCACCTGAGCCATATCCTGCCCGAGTGGCGCCACACCACACACTCAACCTGGATCAAAACCGCTCGCGGAATTTCCAAGTTCCAGATCCGCACATTGCCAACAGATGATGGTCACTTTCAGACCGTCTATACCAGTCCTGCCGCCGAACTCATCCAACACATGGGCGAAGGAAGCTTGCCGGCGCTGGGGGGCGATGAGATTTCTATGGCCGGGGCCCTCCGGCCGATTCATGCCCACACGCCGATTGCCTCGCCCATTGGCAGTGGTGTCGGGACGGTCATCCTCGATCAGGCAAGTTTTCACGTCCAGAAGACCCTGACCTCAGCCAAGCCCATGCTGACCCGCTATGTGGGCCGGCTCATCGCCCAGCGAGACAAAACGCCAGGCGAGCCAGTGCGGCCAATCCGGATCGCAGTGGTGACCGCGCACACGGACATCATGATGCGCATCAACACGGCCTACGAGAACTTGGAGTTTCTTTCTCCCGTGTTCAAGGAAAAGCCCAAGCCTAAAGTCCTACTCCAGCAGATCCAGTGCAAGGATGCGCAGCAGGTACTGACTTCCAAGACAACCTCTACGGACATTCAGAACTGGTTTACCCATGAATTGCTGCCACGGCTGACCAGCCTGGCGCCGGACGCTGCGATTATCGAGACAGCCCCCGAGGTGGCCACGAAGGACGAAAACGATCCGAAGCATGTGTTGCGGGCACTCTGCGCCCAACATGGGATCTCCACGCAGTTCATCTTCCACCTGCCGCCTCAAGGCGAAGGAGCTACGTCATCGAAGGGCATTGCTCCAGGACTGAAGGGCCGGCTGCGGAAAGCCAAGACTGAGGAGTCTGATCCGCCTGAGGATTACCCAGCCATCAACAGCCTCATCGATGCGACCCGTGGTACCGGCTATGTACCGCTACCACTGGAGCGTACCGCAGGCATCCCGGCCGATACGACCGTCGTTTCGATTTATGTCGATTACCTCCACAAGTCCAACGCTTACCTGCCCGTGATCACGCGCTCCTTTGTCAATACGCGGTATTTACAGGTCTACGTTGATGGTGCTGGTGGTCAACCAGGTCAGTGGAAAAGCTACAGTGAAGGACTCTGTGCCATCCATGCAAGCCCGAAGTTGCTGGATCAGGACACTGCCAAGCTGGTGATCAGACAAGCACTCCTCGCGCCTACTGCCGTGGCCGACAGCCCATTGATTGTGTACATCAACGCCGGTGCGAAGCGGCTGTACCCAGGCATGAATGATGGCGCAGGCCATGGATTGCCTCCCGTTCCGAAAAACGCTTGGTTGATACGCACGCGGTCTGATTACCAAACAGCTCAAATGACCGGTGTGCACTCACTTTCGCCTCTGGCGCCGATGTACATAGGGAATCGAATCGGTGTGCACCAAGCTGAGCACCAGGAGCTGGTGTATTACTTCACGTCCTACTCCAAGACCTTCAATAAGGTGCGCTCTCACCGCTACCACACCCGCTACGACGTCACTCCGTCGCAGCTCAAGGATTCGTGGCAGCAGCTGGGAGTGACGGAGTTTGTAATGATCCAGGAAGGGAGTTTTGCGAACAAAGACCAGCTGGCGCTGCAGGCCGGATACTGGTGCAAGAATGCTCCATTGTGGGATGGTTTTCTTCGGCTTCCCTCCCCACTTCACGCGGCCCGACAGATTGCAGAGGATCATCCGGTTGCCGAGAAGCTGAGGAAGGGTCGGTTCTGATTGAGTCTATGGCTCTGCACGGCCTGCGGCTCGCCTGATCTAGCTGGCGTAGCGGTCTCAAAATACCGCGAGTGGAGCTTTGACAGAGTGGCGGTCACGCATAAACCGCTAACATATTCTGGCCTCTCCCGCCCAATAATTTGTGAGAGCATCTACTTCGAATCCACTGAAGGACGAATCCATGCTCACTGCTCTGCTGCGCACGGCTCCGGAAGACAGGAAAGATCCTCCGAAGCGTCTGCTGTACCTAAGCCTGGTTGCACTATCGCCGTGTATTGTACTCGCCACCTTGTGGAATCAAGGTGACCTGACAATCGTGACGAGTTCCATCACTCTGTCGGCCGCTGGAGTCCTCTACCTGAACCTGGAAAAGATTCAGAACTACCTAAGGCCAGCTTGGACACGTGAGTACGAAGCTAAGCTAGCTAGATTGGAAGCACATCTGATGCAAGGGAATCTTTCCGCTACTGAACGTCAGCAGATCCTGATTCGAATTCAGGATCTCAATGATCGTTACCATCTAGTGACCAACCCGACGCTCACCTATCGCTGGGTCAAGAGGATGGCAATATCAATGGGCTTCATCGCAAAAGCTCTGCGCATGAATACCCACTGAAATTTCACAGCACAATTTGTCCATTCGTATTTGAGGATAGAGTCAGCACCTCTCATTCCTTTCGAAAGAACATCGTTCAGTGGGCAGTCAACGGCATCTGACCGAGGTAACTGGATAAGGTGGATGGCGCCCACTGATGCCGCCTGACCTCGCAGAAACAAGGAAACTCAATGGCAATCATCAATAATTCGAAGTCGCGGCCAGTGATCGAAATGACCTCCTCTATCCGAGACGCATGCGACGATTACAAGCACTACATTGAATTCATCCTTGAGCCTGCGAAGGAAGAGTTGGAGGCGAAAGTAAGAAACAACGCGGTTTTGCTCCATCAGGCCTTTGGAGTGAATTTGATTGTGGCCCACAGTGTTGACTACTTGCAGGCCATCCGATCGGCCGCTGGGGTAAAAGAAAATCGCACCGACCTCGTGAAGTCCTTTGACGAAAAATTCGCGGTATCGGGTGCGTATCTGAGTAACCGCAAAATGGAGTTGATCGACGCGATCAACAATGCGCTCAAACATATTCGAGTTGATCCTCTGCGATACAAGAGCCTTGGTGAGCGCTACGGGCAGATTTCTTTTCAGAGCTTAGTGGAGGATGAAGGGCGCGTGCTATGTCATCTGGAAAACTACCGATTCGATTATTGCCGGGTTGTGCTTCTGCCAGCGCTAAGGGCTTTGGCTAACTGGGAATTCAACAGCGCAGAGAGCGTGCTGGAATTTGCCAAAGGCGAAGTGATCATTTGGCATGGGAGTTATCCCGACACCTATGATCCTTTTGACCCTTCGACGGCAATCGATCGAATGATTGAAATTTGCTCTTCCCCCTGCAAAAACTGTGAAGAGGACGCTGACGCGTGTCGCTGTTCTCAATATGTCTTTGCGGGAGATGAGGGTCGATTCGAGCCGCTGTATTCGGCCTCTGAAGGAGAATTTGAAGAGCTAATGAACCATATTTCTCCCTCTTACAATCGAGCATGAGAACGCATACGCAGAGCAGAGCTCACCTGATAGGCATGGGTTGACCTCAGAAGATTTGACGCCTGCTATCTCCCAGAGATAGGAATGGGAGCATGCAGGGAGGAGCTCAGCGCAACTCTAAAGTCGCGCTGAGGCAACCATTATTTACCAACCTTCCCTAGCAAGTATTGGTGCAATGCCTCCGTTAGATACAGTGACTCCAACGTGTGAGCGAGTCTGTGGCAATTCGCGCATAGCAGCGCTAAATCCTCCACGTTGGTTTTCCCTTTATGCTGGGGGGCATGCGATGACTCGAGCTCAGAATGATTTGAACACAAAGCTCCCCTCTCACCGCCCGTGATGCCTACCAGGTGCCGCGCTACAACTGACGCAGCCTGCTATCCGGTCGAGAAGCGCAACAGGCAGCCAATTGCGAATAGGCTATGAATTATTGTGCCGCGCGAGGGCAGCCTTAAGGTGACCCAAATGCTTCCAAGAATTGGTGGGCCAGGTAGGTACTCCTTGATCGATGACAGCACTTTTACCTCCAGCTTGAAAACCAAGCTTAGCCGGGCTCAGCTGGCACGGCATGGGAATAGTGATTCTTCGTTTTCCTTTTCGGTGGCACAGAGCCATAGTAAGTAATCGAGCGTCACTGATCAGCACACCAAGGAGCGGGCGAAATGAAGGTAAAGATCCTTCCGGCTATATTCCTGTTCCTAGGCTCCTACTTTCCGCTGAGCGTGATCCTGCTGCTCCAAGACGTCTCTGATGCTACTTGGAAGAAATCAATCTGCTGGTCGCTTCACGATTGCACCTTGCCCGCCCTGATGACCCCAGGTCGCTCGCTGACCCTATTCATCATTTGCCTGATCAGCCTCGCTTTCTTCACTTGGGTGCTCAAAAGCTTGCCGGCCGACCATGAGCTAACGGTCAAGGAAGCGAAGACTGTTCCCAATGACCTCATCAATTACGTCTTTCCCTACGTTGTCTCGTTCATGGGCCTTGACCTAGGCAACGATGGCAAGTTCTACGGCTTTCTTGTGTTCTTGATCTGGATGTTTCTCATCACCTATCGATCAGGACAAATCCTCATGAATCCGTTGCTCTTGGCAATTGGCTGGCAACTACATGAGCTGGAGGTGATTACCTCCGGCAAGCAGCGCAGTGTTATCGCGCTCGCCAAGACCAAAGTCTACCCTGGGGACAAACTTAGCTCTTGTGTCATCCACGGAATATACGTTCTCACAAAAAAGGAGTAAGTGATGGCTGCAGTTGAAGCGTTGAACAGGCTACGGGGCCTAGATCTGGTAAACGCTACAGTGAGCGTTTGGGCGTTCAAAAAGAGCGCCAGCAGAACCGCCAAATTCCGAGCATCCTCCGTGGTTGCAACGCCCGAGCTGAAGATTGAGCTCAAGCGGATTGCCCGACAATGGATCGATCGGTGCACCGAGGTCGAGGATTACAGCCTCATCGCAACGATCAACGAGAGCTCCTGCCTTTATCTTGAATCCGATGAGACGACTTTCCCGCAGTTGCAGGATCTCGTCAGCAACCCATCCGAGGAGCATCTCATTGAGGCCATCTCGGATCTGGAGGGAAGCCTAGGCTATCTCGTTCGCCTGACCATCGGCACGGACACGCTCGATTGCGTATGCCGTCTTGGAAACGACTGGAAGGTGAAAAAACGCGCACATGTTCTCAACCTTGTGCTTAACCGCAACCAACTCGACCTAGCTAGTGATGAAGCATTCATTATTCCCAAACGATTTGATTTTTTCGTACTCAATACCGACATTTTGGTCACCAACAAAGGTCATTTCGAATCGGTGTTGGAGTACAAACAAACCTATGTAACTTCGTTCACCGAGCTACGGGCTGATGCAGGCTTTCAAGCAATCTTCTCTGACATGGCCGTTTTGATTGACCATGTGGGCAGCAATACTATGCATTTACGCAGGATGGCGGTGGTACAGGAGCGTGGGTATTACAACGATGTCGCCTTCATGGAAAAGCTGCGTCTGGTCAACCATGAGCGGCAGTGGAATATAATATTCGATGACAATGGCAAGATTGTCCCATCCGACGAGTCAGTGCGCGCAATCATTCAAGTGCTGTTGAATCACCGGCTTCATTCGGAGCTGACCGGGCACGACTTTGACGTACCCTCGGCTAACCCTATCGCATGAGAGCTTGCGGCAGGGCAGGCTAGGTATCCACCACGTAAAGATTCGCGAGTAGACGCACTTACAGATCAAAGGTTACTGAATTCAAGCGATGTCTAATTACAGATATTCAAATGACTACTGAGAACTAGCTAAACCCTGCTCTCCCCGTTTCGATTCCTCCCTCCATTTTGGTGAGTGCAGGCACTCTAGTAATAAAGACAGCGTTCTTCGCTGGAATGCTCGCACTGCATGCTTGAGTGAACTCCTTACAGTCATCAACGCTCATTGCTCGAATGTGATTGATGGGGCCTCTTTGAGCCACAAGCTCTGGAGCATGCGTTCATATTCGAGAACCAGCAGAGCATCTTCGGTGACATTTCAGAGCATCGTCGACGCATCATTGCGGTCTTGTGTCAGCACTACCAGCTTCTCCATAGATGAACACAACGTGATGGCATTGCTGCGCGGGTGCTTATTCGCAGCAGGTGGTGCGATGGGGATGATTTTTACCTATCCGGATTTACCAGGCGCCATGAGTAATGCCTGGCCAAACAAGATCGGCAGATCAGGTGGCAGAATTTCTTCGGTGCTAGCCATTAACTCACTCTCTGACCACCACTTTATTTCACAGACGGCGTCGCGTTCCTGAGGGCTCCATCTTGTAGTCGAGCAATGCTCTGCACCTACATTCACCACATAGTAATGTTCGACCGCGAGCACATGCTCTCCGTCTGACATTTGCCAGAGGAACTCCTTGCGCGCCATGCAGCGTCCAATGGACTGAACATCGATGCCGGTCTCCTCGTGAAGCTCACGCACTGCCGCCGCCTCAAAAGACTCATCACCTTTCAGCGCTCCACCAGGGGTCGCCCAGTAGCTTTTCCCCTCCAAGGCCCCAGTCTTGTAGTGGATCCTGAAAAGCAACAGTCGGTGGGAGGGACTGACAAGCATAATTCGGGCAGCTAAACGGTGTCGCGGCATAACTCCCCCGATGGATGGACGAGCGCTAACCGATGACGTCCAATACCTCACTGCCCTGCATCCGCCGAACATCCACTATATACTTAGCGATGTTGGGGACGGCGTAATCGACAACTAGTTCGACAACATTTTTTACCGGCTTGCCTGAACGCTTCACAGGGTAATTTGGAATTCTACAGAAGATGTCTTTACCGCGACGGTGCGGCATAGGCCAGGTATTTCCCGAATTCATATGGCACAGCCAAATGGCTTCGGCATAAGCCGGAATGAAAGTCGCCGAATCCAGCGTCAGGACATCGTGTTCGAGCCTGCGATAATCGCGAGCCCCGAGCAGACGATGAAGCCTTGTTTCATCAGCCCAAAAGAAGACCTTGTGGTTGATCAATTCATACCACTGGCGTGGCGTTGTCCCATCCTTGAGAGCCTGTATCAACCGGGCCTCAGGCATGGGTCTCTGATCACGAAGCACAATGTTGGAAGGGTGCCCTGCCCTCACATCCATTTTCTGATTGCGTTGCTCGCTCTCGAACCGAGCGCGGTCGCCACCTTCGATGGCGAGATGATCAAGGACTGCCGTCGCGCTCATAAGTCCGCGCATACGAATGCTTTCCCAGGCTCCGCGCTCAGCCATGTGGTAAACCCGAGGGTGAAGCTCGATCAGCTTGTCCAGATCCATCTATCATCTCCTGCCAGAACGTGCAGTCCAGTTACGGCGATCGATCAGTGATCGTAAATCGCTGGGATCTGGATCGCGGGAAAACCGAGTGTTGATTAGCGAGACAGGCGCTTGGGAAACGCGCTCAAGCTCCTCTACGAATTTGATCGTGTCAGGATCGAGCTGCTCGAACCGGCGAGCATTGCGGTTTGTCGCCTTGAGGTAATCCGCAAATGTCAGGACGATATCGGTCGGTGCATTGAGCGCGCACGCTTTTCGGAATTGATCCCACTCGAACCAGCCGACCTTACGGTTGCGGTTAGTGGTAGATGTTTTCTCGGCAGCGTTTAAGGCATCGGCTTCCAGTTCCGCAAACTTTGCGATCTCATCGAAAGTCGTGGCGTGCTTGAGTATTCCAGAAATATGACCTTTGTCGCCATCAGGGTCGCCAACACGAATAGGCATGGGTCGAATGACCATAAGAATTTTGCGGATCCTGCTGGGTGATATCCCGGCCTCAGCGAGGCATCCTGCAACATTGGTGTCTCTGGACGTCACATGGGGATAGTCCCCGTGGAAAATGCTCAGCCCGCTGCCTTGGGTTCCCTCCAGCAGAATAGAGTGCCCGCTACGATAGGCCTCCTCGAGTCTAGCTGATGTACAACCGTGGTAATTTCCTGGCGAGCCAACATACGGGCGCAGCTCTTCAACATCTTTTGCCAACCTGATCGTTGCCTTACCTCTACTCAAAATCCTCCGTGCGGCAGCAGCTCCACTTCCACTTCCGGTAGAGGCGATGGTTGAAACCAGATGTCCCTTTTCCGTCTCGATGTCTTCATCTTCAATGATGGTTGCTTGAGGATCGATGAACAACCGATCTACGCCGATACCGCAGGTTTCAATCTCCTTCATAAGCCCTGACAATCGGATCGTCATGCCAGGGCCAAGGAGTAGCCGTGCGATCACTTCACGCGATCCTGAGGGAAGATGATGGTAGGTAAATGTTCCGTTGGAACTCGCCACTGTATGCCCCGCGTTGGGGCCACCGACGCGAACCATCACGTCGTATTCGCGAGCCAGGTAGGCGACGATATTGCCTTTACCTTCGCTCCCATACTGCCCACCAATTAGCACATCCACGCATCTGATTTCGGGTGGCATGTACAGATGCAAACGGGCGGCGACCCGCACAAGCGTGTCATTGGAATCGGAACGTTCGGTGTAAATGCGAACGTCTGCATCTTCCTTGAGCGCTTTAATCTCCTCCCGATCCTTGAGTTGATTGACCTCGTCATAGGGCAAAGGATTGGCTTCACCTTCTATTCGCTTCGCATAACGCTCATGAAGCGTGGGGTCACTCGCGTAAAGATGAACATGCACCAGGTTGGCCCCAAAGGCCTGTCGAAACTTCAGTACCTGTGCCAGCGTATCCAGGTTATCGACGACCAACGGTCGGTCATCTTTCTCCTTCGAGCATATCGCCTTGGTTTCCAGAAGCATCCACTGTTCATGCTCGGCCTTATCCAACTCACGTCGCCGGTCAAGAATGGCCGGCTGATCCATGCGAAAACTCCACTCTACATCTTGAAAGGCTCGTCGATCGCTAACCACGGCGAAGCCAAACTCCTTTTCCAGCAAGCGGGCTAATTCACTCTTGCCACTACAGGTCTTGCCACTGATCACTACGATCTGCCGAGTCTCCATGCGCTACTTCTCCCAGAGTTCCATTATCTGACTTGCGATTTCAGCGACAGTATGTGTTCCGGTATCAAACACCTTGTCTGCCATTCTTCCCAGCAAACGCGCATTTTGCTCATTAGGATGCCCCACGCTTGCCTGATATTCCGCGAGATGACTTGGGCCACGCTCAGCGTACCTCTGCTGTAAAACAGACTCCGCCGCGACAAAGTGCACATGCATCACAGCATTCCCGAAATTGAGCCTGAACAGCTCCACCTGTCGGGACTTGCGGACAGCATCAAGCAACCAATTGTCTGCATCCGGTCGACCATCAATTGCCGGTTTTGTCACTGATTCTATGAGCCAGGAAAAATTGGTGGCTCTGTCCAAGCTGTCGCCGAATTCCTGAAGATTATGACGGTCAGGTGGCTCGTTCCGGGCAGCTAGCTGTCCTCGCAAAAACGCACCACTGCTGATTGGAAAAAACTCAAAGTACTCCTGTAGCGCTGCAGAAACTGATGTTTTGCCACTGGCCATCGGGCCACTTAACAAAAGTAGTCGCTTCACGTTATGACGATCCCTGTCTGGAATATTCGATGTCACCCGAAGCGTAGCTTGGTTGGTCAAATTGATAGGACTTTTAAGAAAAAATCGCAGCAAAACCACTCTTTTAAGTTCACTGTTCAGGAATGCGAACTGTTACCGCGCCTAACGATGTCGAATGCTGACCTACTACCTTCCGTACTCTTCGAGATCAACAGAACCAACTAACCCTCGAAGCCGCGATCATGGAAGGCTTACGCTTTGGGTTTAACGGCGTGGCGCGGATAGCGGTGCTCATTACGACTGAGTGAGTGGGTCTCGCGTTTGGTAGGCTAGCCGGGCCCATTAGCCCGAAGGATCGACCTCCCCGTTGACGCCACTTCACATCGCAGCTCAGCTATGGGCATGCGATGACTTGAGCGCAGAATGATTTGAATACAACCTTCCCTCTCACCGCCCGCGAGGTCTGCCAGATGCTGACGGACGTCGCGCTCGGCAAACGCATCATGATGCGAAGCTCTATCCAGTCCTGGAGCGAGATCTATCATGGCCTCATGCCCGTGAGCACTGATGGCTGGCGACTCACACTCTTCAATGACTGTGACACCCTGGACTACTGCGAGTACTGCAGGTCGCCTGATGGCCGAGTCGGGACACTTGAACTCTGGCAGTGCGAAGGATTTGATCCTGTCGAACTATTGAGTGCCCGGGAGCGTGAGCAGCTCGAACGTTTGCTCGCCGCACTCTGAGCCTGCACGTAAAAGCACGTAACCATTGCCGGTGCAGTAGCAATGGGAACCGTACGTGAAAAAGCCACAGAGTAGAAAAAACAAAGCCCCGGAGGTTCGCGGCTCCAGGGCTTCTATTTCGCCTCCATCCCTTAATGGTTTGACGAACGTGGCCAGGACATTACCAGCGCCGTTTTGATATTTCACGACGACTTTGGATAAATGTGTTCGATCAGCGAAGCATCGAAGAAAACGTTATGTCGTGTTTACCATGGACGTCGATTCAACAGGAGGCCGTCTCCAATTAGTACCGAAGGCCCGGCTCCATCGAGATCATGACCCTAGGTAGCGTCGCTGATCCTCCGTAATCAGCAGAGATGGATGTGCTGCCCTACCACTTCTACATGAATGCCTTCACGGTGAAGCTTGAGCACAACCTTGTATGCCTACCATGAACTCTGAAAGCTCATCAGCGCTTAACCCGGCACGCAGAACGCTGTCCCACTGCTCCAGTGAGGCCGTTTTGAATGTCCGCAGCATTTCGTCGATCAAAAATCTTCTTACGTAAATGACATGCTCGATGTGCTTTTCTATTCTGTAGGCGGATGGGAAGCAAAATGCCTGCGTATTCATCAGGGTTGAGATCAGTCGCCTGAGGCTGACCATGTGCTGGCCGGAAGTCACTAACGGAGAGCGGCTGGAGATCAATCTGGTGACTACGGTGTGAATACCAGGATCATCTTCTGGAAAACGTCCCTTGCACGCATAGCTCCATGCCAATGCCAAGTATCCCAGAGCCTTCGTCAGTACAGGGTATGATGACAAGGCCCGGTTGATCTCCTCGTCCCCCATGAACTCGTCCAGAACGCAGCTCTGTATGAGCTGATCGACTTGTGCGTCAATGCGCTCATAGATGTTGGACGTAATGGTGACGCCGCGCTCTTCGAGGGCTGAGCCAAGCAACGATTGAACAAGTTTTGGGTAGTCTATAAGACCATCCAAGTTATCCAGATCATCTGTCAGAAGCTGAAGGAACCCCTTTGGTGCTGTCTTTTCCAGTTCTCTGGCTAAACTGATTTGAATCTGCGCGGCTGCTTGGACTCGGCGGTTATACGCCCATTGCTCCAGCACGAACCGATTGACAGCTGCGTTCAGACCAAGACGGACGAATAGGCTGTCGGTATTTTCTGATTCACCATCAACAACTGTTCGCCAAGCGCTGATAGCTACCAGTCTTGGGAGTTCATCGCGAATTTTGGCGTGAATGGGCTCTATGTATTCGGGAGTCGCGGCCTGCTCAAGTGTTAGACCCTTTGGTGGGAGGGGGCGCGTCTGCCGTTCAGCCCGGAAAATCAGCTGTTGAAACAGCGTCAGGGTGCTCCAGGCCCTTAGATCCAGAACAGGCACTCGTCCTTCTTTATTGGAAAAGCTATTGTCAAATAGCGTCAGCAAGTGAGGGAAGGTTGCGATGTCTTGCTCAGGCAGGCATTTCTTGAGCAACTGGAAAAAATAATTCCGCAGCTCGATGCCCGTTGGAACGCCGTTCGGTTGAGTAGGCTCGTCACGCTCTTCGATCCCGTACAGCCTGGACTTCAGCTCCGCCTCCCTTGGCCCGTCCGGCGAGATCATCTGAGCGTAGGGGAGACTTACATGCGATTCAGTCAGCCACTTGCGATTTTTCATGCTCATCAGGCAATACAATCTATCGAGCAGCAGCAATTCCCCTTCCGTACCTGGGATCGCGGACTTGGAGTCGAGAGAAAGAATATCGACGATGGCTTGCGTTAAAGTGAACGGCTCTATCGTCAATAGCATCTTGTTGTTATCTTGGAACTGGCGCGCAACGTGGCGGATCTCCTCGTTGAGCGCACACTCGTTAACGCTGAATGTGCGGCTCATGTTCTCTCCTTGTGTTAAGTCAGTGCAACCAGGATGCCGTTTTCGTCGTTGCGCCTCTTGAGCCGCGTGCGGGCCCCTTGGATGACGCGTTCGCCCGCCTCAGTGCTACGGTATGCGTTGACTACGCCGCCAGCTATCATAAGCCCGTCCGAGAAGGTCGGAGCCCGCGCGGCGTCAACGTAACCTTGCGCCATTTCTATTACGACTTCTCGCTCAGAGCGTTCTTTCAGTGCTTGATGAAGGTGCCAGAGCTGCTCGCCCTGCCTGATAACCAGCTTGGACTCTGCCAGGTACCCTTGCGATTTTTTGTACATATTTCACTCCAGATGACTGTGAGACGTGCCACCCCGGAAATGGGCGTCACGATACCCGAGACTCGGGTGGGGTAACTCTCACAAATTGGCTGAAGCGATGAAACAACGAAACTCCCGCGAAATTTTTTGGCATTCCTACCGCCCTGCTTCTGCCATACGCAACAACGTTGTGGGCGACACGCAAATAGCCTTTGAGTCCAGTCAACTCTGGCAACCGCAGCCGGAGTAGGTTCAATCATTAGCAACCGGAAAAGCCAGGTCTACCACCTCTCGATGGGCTGCCCTGGGTATTGTCAGGTGTCCGAAAAGAATCAGTTTTCCTCGCGTCAGAGTCTGAAGCTCAGACGGCGGGATATCGAAAGGCGGGCAACTGCAAATAGTTGCTTCTTGTTGAAAGCCGGCCTCGCGAAACCGAGGCCGTTTCCAATTCGTACCGATTACCCGGATCCATCAAAGTCATGGCCCTTGGCAGCGCCGCTGACTCGCTGCGAGGATGTGGCTGGAGTTTTAGTGTTTGCTGAGCCCCAAGATCAGGTTAGCCACGCCTATGCCAATTTTCAGCAGATCAAGTATCCGGTCAAACCAGAGGCGCTCGCTAGTAACGATACGAGTTGATTCTGGAGAGAGTTTATTTACTGACGATGTGTTGTTGGAGGCTTGAGTTGCAGGCACACAAACGCATTTCAGCTCGCCCTTTTCGGAGCAAGCGGTACAGGCACGACGGTTTTCTGAGGTCATAGGAACGATCCCAATCGAAAAAAGGAAAAATGAAAATTTTTCGAAAGGGGGATTAACGAAGGCGGTGCTTGTATCCGCTGAGTTCTGGGCCGTCCATAAAGAGTGGGACGCGCAGAGTTGCTCGTAGAGAGCGAGCAAGTAGGGCTTTGAGCTTAGCCAGGGCGGCAAGGCAAAACGCTAAAACGCCGATCCAGTATTTGTACTGGCGGGATAAAACGGACGATGGGCCAAAGGCATCGAAGGCATGGTCAATCGCTTCCAGTGCCAAGAACACACGGTCGAGGCTGCAGCTGATCATCCTGTTATCGTGCAAGCCCTCAGCGAGGTCAAGAGCGTCAAGCGCGACCTTAGCCCGTCGAACTGCATAAGTATCAGCCTGAACACTTTCGCGCTCAAGCCTGTCAAATTCAGCCCTCAGCTCTTCGATGACGGCATTAACCTCATAGGCTTCGGCCGGAAGTTGTACTGTTGATAGTTGATCGTCCATACGGATTCTCATTTATTGACACCCATCCAACATAACGAGCCCGTTTGGGAACTACAACCAGTTTTTTGTCGGATTAACATATCTACGGCTGAAGCTCAGTGTGTTCTGGGAATCCCAGTTGAGCATTTACTCCTTCAACGCAAAAACTGCGTTCATGTCATCGATGCTCACGTTGACCTTCGGCTTGCGAATCATGCCCTTCAGTCGCTTAACGGAATACGTTGCTGCCACGATGGAGAACTGACTATTCTCCAGGTCGACGAATTCGATTTCATCTCCTGGTCGCAGGCCAAGAGTAGCCCGTACCTGTAGAGGGATGGTGATTTGGCCTTTAGCGTTCACAGTGGCAGTAGCCATGAGGGATCGCAAGGAAGACATCGCCGAGATGGTTCACCAGGAGGGCGTGTTCCCTGCCTGGCCGTTCACCTACGAGAAGCTGGAGCCCTGCTGCAGCGAGGCCGAGTCCCTATATAAGGTGCGTGGTGATGCACATCAGAACCCCACTGAACCAGCCCACTCTCGTCTTCTACACCATCATTAATTTCGACGATGTGCTCAAGCCCAACTCTGAACCCGATCTGTTCCTGCGAGCGGGGTGCTTGGCATCGAGCCGCGGCAGTGCCTAGTATTTGAGGACAGCCTCTCAAGGTGTTCAGGCTGCGCATGCTGCAGGAATACCTGTGATTGATGTGATGAACTTCCAAGCGCCTAACGCCCATTTGAGTGACCTTCCGTCGCATTTTGATCCCGGTTGGTGCTCGCCATAAGATTTTGATGATGGTTTTGCTTAGAACAGTTGATGCACGCGAGTTTGTTGGTGTTTGAAGCCCTTGGAGTGTCTTTAATAAGGAAAAGGAGCCTGTTGCGATGACTTCAACGATTCGGAGCACGATTCGGCTTTAGCTACGCTATTTGTTGCCGATAACCTGTTCGTAGACAGCTTTCGTGGTGATTTTGGGTTGCGAATGCGAAATCGTGTGCTTGACTCACCTCAGTGTACGTATTCGGATCAAACCCAAGAACGAATGCGCTGCCGAACGATGAATTTTGTTGCATTCGTCGAGCAGTTCGTAGGAAAGTGAATTCTGGTGATGAGTTTTTTATCATTCACCAGTAGAATCGCCGGTCGCTTCAGTACCGTGACACCTGAAGCACCCTTACCGACCGTTAGATTGTGTTCGATGATGCCTTCGAAGCTCGCACCCTGAATGCGAATCTTCCGTGCCCTTTGGACGAGATAGCCATGAGCCTGCAAGCACTGATTTCCCTGTCCCGCAGCCCTAGCAAGGTTGACGCTGATCGAAATGTCTCTAAGCGCCTGGAGCAATCGCGCCGGCAGATGGAGATCTACGACCGTGAAATCGAGATCCGTATCGCTGCTAAGGCAGTGACTCGCGAGCAGCTGGCGAAGACCTGCAGCCTCTAACCCCCATTTCAAGGAAAGCAGCCGTGAGGCTGCTTTTTTTATGCCTATGACTCCGTATCTCGTATCCCAATTCGCCCAATCCACCATGACCAACCTGGTACGCGAATGCTTTGGTTACGATTTTCCGGACATCCTCACGAAGCGCCAGGTCAGCTACATCTTCAACTACCTGAACCGGCTCAACGCGAAAACCGTGCTGCTCGAATTCCAGTACGTGGACAAGGATTTCCTGGAAGATTTCTCGCGCTACTACGCCAAACGGTTTGGCAACGATGGCCATAAATGCGCCCGAATGCATTTTTTTGCCTGCCCCCTCGATCACGGTATCGTTTCTGAGATCTTGGCCGGCGGCCCCAATGCGGACGCGCTGGTCAAGGAGCTGCAAGACCATTACCTGGGTTTCATGGTGATCAAGCCGCTGCCCAAAACTTTCATTGGCAAGACCTGCTTGAAGGTGATGGAAGACGAGTCAACCGACGAGAAACGCAAGCGTAGGCTCAGCCGCGAATATCAGGTCGATCTATTCGGGATCAACCTGAGCGTCGAGTCCCTGGCTTTTCAAGAACAGGACAAAGTCATCGCGGCTTGTGCGACAACCGCTATCTGGTCAGCGCTTCATGCACTCCAATGGCACAGCATTCGAAGCGTCCATTCTTGCAGTGAGATCACCATGAATGCGCTCAATGACCGAAATGGCTCCTCGAACAGTTTCCCGAACACGGAGCTCAATGCCGAGCAAATGCTGCGCTCCATCGACGCTGAAGGACTCAGGCACCACCAAGAGAGTCTTCGCGGCATTGATGAGAAGAGATTCTTCGAGACCGTCGTCAGCCACATCGACAGCAAGCTGCCGCTGATTTTCATCGGCGACGTACATACCCTCCGCGGCCCAGGAAAGACAAGAGCCGTGCATGAGGGCAACCACGCAATCTGCATCGTCGGATACAAGCAGGATGAGGAACAGATCCTGTATATCCATGATGACCGCCTGGGCCCCTATGTCCGAGCCAAGCTTGTGCCAACCGCGGGCTACCTGATTAATCGCAAGACCATGCGAGAAGCTTGGGCGCTCGGCTTGCAGACCATGAATGAGGATGGCACCTGGAGTGAACCGGTCGAGCTGATTGAGCCCGACGTCCTCATCGTCCCCACCGACAAGAAGGTGCACCTACCCTTCTATTACGCGCTTGAGACCTGCGGTCGAATCAAGAAGCAGGTGGCCGAAGATTGGAAAATCTGGTTCCCGTCGGAGGAAGGTAACATCGCGGAAGACATCTCCTTCAGGATTCGGTTGCGGGAGGTTTCCCATATTCGCCAGGAGATCAGGTCACTCTCCTATGCATACAACGCTCCCATGCCGTTACCGGTAAATGAAGAGACTAGTAATGCCGCTGAGTGCGAAGGGGTCGAGAGCACCGCTGAAGAAGACCAACAGGGGCCGACGAAAGAGCAAATTGATCGGTGGGAGAAATCCAAAGTAGCTTTCCTCACCAAAGGCTTCGCCCGGTTCCAGTGGGAGTCGCAGTTCTTCTATGGGCGAACGCCCACATTCAAAATGTTTATTGACGCTACGGACGTTCCGCAGGGAGACGCGGTATCTGCTGTGTTCACCGACGACCTCTTCTACGGTAACGCCGTCTTGAACCTCCTGCGGCTCAATCCATCAGCAAAACGGTTCAAAGCCAAAGACGGTCAGTTCTTTCCGTCGTTCATGCACCGTTTGGTTGAGGAAGACAACTCTGTTGAGAAGTACCTGGACACCACGTATGGCGAGCTCAGGGCACCTCTCTACCTCAAGGAACAGGAGATCAGGGGGAAGAACATCTTCAACAACCCCACTGCCGTTCCCCTGTACGACTCGCCACGCCTACCCATTGTGGATCTGCACGAGAAATTCGGAAAAGGTGCTAGGTACCTGATCTGGGCAATATCCAAGGACGGCGCGTTGATCATAGGTAAAGAGCTCACCTTCAAAATCGGAGAGCGCGTGGAAAAATGCGGTCATCCGAGCATTACGGGCTTCAAGCCAGCCCGTATCGCAGGCGAAATGCACAAGGCTGGCAAGGGAAGTTGGCAGATCAACTCCAAATCAGGTCGGTACAGTGGGGACTACCCCAACAAGGATGACCTACTGCAGAACGCCCTGTACAAGTTCCAGCAATTCTTCCCCAAGGAAGTCTTTGTGATCCAAGCTGGCGGGACGACAACCATCATCACTCCTGCTGCCAGTGAGCAAGATTCCAAACCGGCATAGCGAGCCACTTCGAAAGCACCTGCGCCGCAATGAATTTGGGCGACCTGCGCAGGTGTTCGAGGGCATACACCTCATCGACAGCTCGATCGAATGTCTCGCAGATAGTCACCGCACAGCTGATTCTCAAGGCGCTCAAATAGCTGCGATCCAGTCCATTTATCAGCGAGCTTCAGTTCCACGGGCACGGGCCCATCAAACAAACTGCTCTGAACTCTAAAATCTGGGCGCTTATCGTCTGCGAGCTGCTCTTCCTGCGGAATGATGTATATCCCAGCAGCACGATCCCGGCACCAGTTACCTATGAATTTGCGGATGGAGGTTTCTTGGCTAAAAGGAATCAGAATCTCCGCGATACTCGAGTCACCATTCTCAAGGTCGTGTTTCAGGTCGTTCAGTCGATCAATCGCAAGGTTCCAGAGGTCACGATGATTGGAAGGTGTGCTCTCCATCGCTTCGTGAAACTCCACGACTTTCTCTGGATTCCCATGGGGGCGTCCTAACGTCTGCCGTAGCTTTTTGCTCAAGCACGTAACCATTGCCGGTGCAGTAGCAATGGAAACCGTACGTGAAAAAGCCACAGATTAGAAAAAACAAAGCCCCGGAGGTTCGCGGCTCCAGGGCTTCTATTTTCGCCTCCATCCCTTAATGGTTTGGCGAACGTGGGCCGGGACATTACCAGCGTCGTTTTGATATTTCACTACGACTTTGGATAAACGTGTTCGATCAGCGACACATCGAGGAAAACGTGATGTCGTGTTTACCATGGACGCCGTTTCAACAGGAGGACTGCAAATGGATCTGAAATTCAGTCACGTAGATGTACTGGTAAAAAATCTCGACGAAGCCTGTGCTTACTACGCGCAGATACTTAACGCCAGGATCTCCAAAACGCTCGTCTGGGAACGAGATGGTCTGCATGTGCGCTACGCGATTGCGCTGATGGGCCAGGAGCGTTTCATGCTGGTACAGCCGTTGGCGGGGAATCTGAAAGAGCTATTGGATACGTCGGGTGAAGGGATGATTTACCGCCATTGCTACTCGACACCGGACATCGAGAAATCCTATGACGAATTGATGGCCGCCGGTGTTCAGCCAGAAGACGAAAATGGAAAGCCATTGGCTCGTGCGAACCTGCAATCCCCGTCAGGGGCACGCATCATTTGGTTGCCCAAACGCTTCGGGCACTTCTCTATTGAGATACTGGAAGATAAAGCGCTAGAGGCATTTATCGAGGCCGCGTTTTCCTGAGAAAATTCTGCAGTGGGCGTCGTGAGCAGACCAAATGACGTGAAGACGTCGAGCCGGGCTTAAGCCCGAAGGAGCGACAGGCATCATCGTTTTCGCTTCCCAGAACAAAGAACTCTGGCTTCGCTAGCTGGTGGGTTCAAAAAGACTTTATAGTCAATTACAGAGTGCGCCCGGAGCCATCCGCACCTTCAGCACCCAAAGACCTATTGATCGAATCTGTTCTTACCACCGCCCCATTTTGCCCAACCATTTGCTGGAGGATCTGGGCGACCGAAAGGAGTATGAAAATGCTAAACCGTCCCGACAAAAACGCGCTCCGTGCAATGCTGGAGTCGCAAGTCCAAGAGATACTACAGCACGACCCAGACGCGGTAACGACCTATGCGGCCCAGCCTGTACCTGACCGAAAACCGTACACCAGCAAACCCACGGTTCAGGACAAGGCATTTCACAAAGAGCTCGAGCAGATGCGTGCAGACGCCGAAGCTGGAGTGATTCATACGCCTAAGCGCGAGCCGGAGGACGGAGGCGTTCCTAGTCTTAAGCTTGATGATTATCCGGATCTGTAAACGTACCACTGAGAATCTACAGGCGAAAACGGCTTGCGGGCTCATAGCAACGGAGGCCACACGTGAGAAAGCCACCTATGAAAATCCTGATCGAAGAATGGGATGGTGACGGGGCGATTCGAATTCCCGATGAGGCGTTGCAGGAACTGGAGCTTGATGTTGGCGACACGCTGTATTTGATAGAGGAATTTGTCGGCAACACGCGCTGCCTTGTCCTATCAAAAACGCCTCAGATTGCGGATCGAATAGACGAGCTCACTGAAGCTTGGACTAGCGGACAGCCAAGCAACGCCGAGGTGAAATAAGGCATCCGTAATACGCTTCTTGAATTAATCATGACGGGCCAACTGTGGAGTGACTCGCCCAGGGCATGTGAAGACTTGGGGCCTAGCCGGGCTTAAGCCCGAAGGAGCGATAGCCAAAGTAGCTTTAGCTCCGCAGCTCAACGAGTCGCTATCGAATATCACACAAGAACTCCCCTCTCCAATCGACCGATAAGATCGAAGACGGCCTTCGTTTCCACCCTCGTCCTCATCATATCCAGAGGACGCTTCGAACCAAGCCCACGAACTGGCGTGCTCATCCATTCCGTTGCAGTGGCGACATCATTTTCGAACAGGGAAAGGGCTTCTTCAAAGACAGCTATCAATGCGATGAGGCGGTCGCTTTCTACGGTGTTAAACCGCCCTGCTTCCGCTCTACGCGCCAACGTTGTGGGCGGCACACAAATAGCCTTGGAGATATCCCCTCGCTGCATCTCCAGTAGGCTCGCTATCCGGTCGAGGAATTCAAAGGGCAGCCCTTCGCGAATCAGGTCATGAAGACTGGTACCGCGTGACGGCAGCCCGAGGGTCATCCAAATGCTCTGTGAGATCTGGGGCACGGGTTGGTATTCCTTGATCGATGACATCACTTTCACCTCCATCTGAAACCTACCACCAGTTGACCCGAACCAGCGGCATCTCCATTGCCCTCAGCGTAGGTCTATTAGAACGTAAAGAGAAGGCATCTGCAGTCAGGCTGGAGCGAAAGTGCTAACGTGCGCGAGTGTTCACTTAGCAGCCTCTAAGTCCCATGTCCGTCGCCGAAAATCTATTAGCGTTTACCTTCGCAGCCACTCTACTGACGCTGACGCCAGGCCTCGATACCGCATTGGTCTTGAGAACCGCAACTGTGGAAGGTAAACAACAGGCATTCCGAGCTGCGTTGGGCATCAATGCTGGCTGCCTGCTGTGGGGCGCCGCTGTCGCCTTTGGTCTGGGTGCGTTGATTGCAGTTTCTGAGCTGGCATTCAATCTCTTGAAATACTGTGGCGCCGCTTACCTAGCCTGGCTTGGTTTGAATATGCTTTTGCGTCCACGTACCTCACTGTCGCCCGCTGAAACCGACGGAAAGCCAAATGCAAACTGGTTTCTGAAGGGAATGATGGGGAACGTCCTTAATCCCAAGGTTGGCATTTTCTACGTCTCTTTTCTACCTCAGTTCATTCCCCAAGGGCACTTCTTGATTGCCTGGACATTTGGCTTGGTCAGCATCCATGTGGCGCTCGGTTTACTGTGGTCGTCAATGTTGATTGGCGCCACTCAACCACTGGCTGGCATTTTGCGGCGTGAAAATGTGACCAAGTGGATGGATCGCACCACCGGTATGGTCTTTGTTTTGTTTGCCACTCGGCTGGCTTTCAGCAAGCGTTGAGAACGGCATCTCCCCCTGCTATCACATTTTCATCAATGATTGGGGTGATACCTGCCGAGGCAGTATTCCTACTGTTTTTTCAAGCGACCTGAACAGGATGCTTCGCCAAAGCATTGATCTAGAGCCTTTGTTTCATTTTTATACATCTGAAAAGTACGCTACGATCCGCCGCACCAAAACGCATAGGGATTGCAGATGAACGTCAGAATTGAAGCGCATGAGGAAGGCAGTGGATGCACGGTCTGGCTCGACAACAATGCAGTGTCGTTCCAGAACCTGGAGGAAGCGAAGACTACGTGACTCAGTTGCAGGAACGGATTGAAGCCGCATCTAGTTCATTCGCTCAAGGAACAACAGATTCCGAGCAAATGTAAGCGTTCTGCCTAGCAGCAGCTTTGGCTGTAAGTTATGGAGGGCTCAGCGCTGCCGGGATTGAAGTAAAGCTGTTCATCGCGCCACCCAAAGCGTGGCTTAGGCGGACTGGCTTTAAGTGGTGGATGCGGGTCACGCGAGCTTGATGGCCCCGCCTTGGATATCGTCCCGCGCCAATCGCAAGTCATTGGCGTCTTGGTTGAGCCGATGAATCAGGTTCAGCAATCGTTGGCGCAACACCTCATCCTGGAGTTGCTCAGCAGCACGCATCACATCAAGCGCCGCTGCCTCATTGTTGGTGGCAACGGCGTCGAGCAGTTTGCGCATGCTTCTTGATGGTCGATTCATCTCCAACTCCCTGGATTTCAGTGACGCGAATCATATGGCCAGAATGTTTCGTCAGTATTTCAGCTGCACGAACTGGCTTGAATCACCGGCTCCGGCTGGTTTCCCCTTCCAAAAGTACGTTTTGAAGGCGCTCCAGGTTAAGTCGCTGACTCTCAACCTCCGCTTCCTCTTGAGCCTGATAGGTGTTCTTGAGACGTAGTTTCTCTTCGTTGTCATAGACGTTCATTCCTATGGACGCAGTCTCGCAGTAGAACCGCGCTCCGTTACGCATTGATCCCGTTTCCATTGAGATTCAGCATCGTCCGGAACTCCAAGCTTGCGACGTCTCGATCATCTGGCGAGCACCCGGAAGTAACGCCGACCCGCCAGCTACACTGATTCGATACATTTCTGCACAGAGACTTCGACCATGGCTACCAAAACCGCAATCGTATTCGCTGGCGGCGGCAGCTTGGGTGCTGTCCAAGTGGGTATGTTGCGGGCCTTGGTCGAGGCCAACATTCGATTCGACATGGTGGTAGGCGCTTCGGTGGGCGCCATCAACGGTGCCTATTTTGCTGCAAGACCCGATACCGAAGGCGTCGAGGCACTTGCCGGTTTCTGGCGTGGCCTGAGTAAAACGGACATCTTTCCCCTGTCTTGGCTCGATACCTGTAGAGGACTGATCAATCGGCGTGGCTTTCTGTTGCAGCCGGCGGCCTTGAACCGATTGCTGGGACAGGCACTACCCATCCACCGCATTGAGAATGCGGTATTACCCCTGCACATCGTCACCACCGACCTGCTCAGCGGTGCCGAGACCGTTCTGTCCAGTGGCGAACTCGGGCAGGCGTTACTGGCCAGCGCTGCCATCCCGCTGGTGTTCCCCTGCGTTCAAATTGCCGATCAGTTCCTGATTGACGGTGGCGTGGCAAGCAATACACCTATTTCAACTGCCGTAGCCTTGGGCGCCACCAACGTAGTGGTGGTTCCTACAGGAGTGAGTTGCGCCCTACCACAACCGCCCCGAGGCTTGATCGCCTTAGCCCTACATACCGTCAACCTGATGAGCATGCGCCAGTTGGTGAGTGACATCGAACGCTTCCGCACTCTCACCAGCCTGCACATCGTCCCGCCCTTGTGCCCTGTGGATGTCTCGGTGTTCAACTTTGACCAGACCGAGTCTTTGCTGCAGCGTGCCTATGAGCAGACCCTCCGGTGGCTGGAACGTGGGGGGCTCGAACGCACTAAGGTACCTGGTGCCCTGACCATCCATTCACATGCCCATGAGCATTGAGTGATGTGAATTATCTATAAAAGAGGCTCTCAACACTCCGTGCAATGTTGCGAGAGTACCTAGGAGAGGTTGAGCATGCCCCACTTCGATCTTGACCTATGCCGAGTGTCCTGTGAGCACTACATCACCTGGAAAGCCGCGATCAATTTCCAGCCACTGGGGCATTGACTGACACCTCAAAATTTGTCTCTCCCCTCCTGGAAGAGCTAAGCCAAGCCGGGCCTTGCCCGAATGAACGAATGAACGAATAAAACGAATAAACGAATAAACGAATAAAACGAATAAAACGAATAAAACGAATAAAACGAATAAAACGGTCAGCATTCACCTTTGAGTGAAGCGAGTGACGAAATTCAAACGACAACTCCCCTCTCCAGCCGACCGATACGAGCGAAGACGGATTTCGTTTCCAGTCTCATCGCTCTTGAAGGGCATTCTCACGTTCCTGTCGATGCAGCGGGCGAATGAAATCTCCGAGTTGATACCGTAAAGATGGACGCGGAATGATCAAAAAACTCTAAACAGCTACGCGGCGAACTCGACGTAGCTCGACTCCCCTCCTCCAGTCGCGCCCGACATCCAACCCCATACGAAGGTCAGGGTGGTACGTCCTGCGTGATCAACGCCTACTTTTCCACGAGACCAGCCGGCAAGCATTTCACCATCCGTAGTTAAGCAGTGAAAAAGAAGCTCAATGGTATTGGGGCCTGTCACGCGTCCAACTTGATTACCCATGCGGATCCGGCCGCCTTGGTAAGTGCTCGAAATGGCATTTCCCTCCACATGGTAATGAAATACTGTGCCTGCACCGGATAGCCCATTGGCGTTATCCGCTACCGTAAATCGACGATTGTTCAAACGCTCGCTGATTTGAGAAAAAGGGATATCCATAAAATGTCGCGTCCTTCAGTTGAGTTGTTCCAATTCAGTCTTCGATCAGGCCTCGGCTTCAGTCAAGTATCGCTCACCTATTTTTGACAGACCTATCGTTCCGGCAGCGTGCACAACAGCTTGGTGTATCGCGATTTTATGCATAGTAACTGTCGCAGCGTTACCAACAGAAAAGTGCGTTACGAGCCAATGGATACAGCGTCAAGAGTTCAAAACTGGACTTGCCCCTACAAAACCGGACACCAACTCCCCATTAAATTGATGCCGCCGCCAAGCGCCTGAACTCCCTCGGTGAGCGATAGTTCAAAGCACTGTGCGGATGCTGCTCGTTGTAATGCTCGAAGGCAATGACCAGGTTGCGCAGCGCCGTTTCTCGATCCGGCTTGGATATGTGCGCCACGTAGTCCCACTTGATCATCTTCACGAAGCTTTCGGTCATGCCGTTGCTCTGCGGGCTGCGTACCGGGGTGGTCACCGGCTGCAAGCCTATCTGCCGAGCAAACAGGCGCGTCTGCTCGGCGGTGTACGCCGAACCGTTATTGCTGAGCCACTGCACCGGTGTTGTAGGCAGTTGATCACCGAAGCGCTTCTCCACGCTTTCCAGCATCAAGTCGCGGATGTCATCGCCGCTGTACCCGGTCGGGCTGGCGACCCAGCCGATGGCCTCGCGATCGCAGCAATCCAGGGCGAAGGTCACGCTCCGTTTGGCGCCGTCCTCGCAGCGGAACTCAAAGCCGTCCGAGCACCATCGCGTATCGCTGGTTTTCACCGCAATGCGGCCTTCGTGCCGACGCGGTACACCGGGCTGTTTGATTCGGTGCTCCAGCAGCAAATTGTGATCACGCATGACCCGGTAAACCCGCTTCACGTTGATCGGGGGCTGCAACTGGCGTTCACGGGCACGGCGCAGCAATCCCCAGACCCGACGGTAGCCGTAGCTGGGCAGTTCGTTGACCTGTTGCTGGATTTCAACTACCAGCTCAGCATCGTTCACAGGCCGGCTTCGCCGTACTTTGGGCGATGCCGATTGCTTGATTCGAACCGTTAATTGCGAGCGCGCCACACCGAGACATTCGCTGACCAGCTTCACTGGTCGTCCCCCGGCAACAAGGGTGAATGCGCAATCCATTTTCGCGACCGGGCGATCTCCACGGCCTCTTTGAGGATTTCTGCTTACATCGTTTTCTTGCCCAGCATCTGTTGCAGTTCACGGATCTGCTTGAGCGCATCGCTCAGCTCGGACGCCGGCACCACCGCTTCACCGGCACTGACCGCCGACAAGCTGCCGTCCTGATACAGCTTGCGCCAAAGGAATAACTGGTTGGCATTGATGCCGTTGCGCCGAGCGACAACCGACACACTTTGCCCTGGCTCAAGGCTCTCGCGAACCATCGCAGCTTTTGCTCTGGACTCCAGCGGCGCCGCCGCTCCTGGCCCAAAAGCTCCCCACTCTTATCGTTGCTGTTAGTCATAAACATAACCGTTTGCCTATCCCTTATCGTAAGGGGGAACCGTGTCCTGTTTCATGGGGGTCGTTCAGCCAGATCTTAGGCCCCCCCTCTCCATCGGCAGCCGTGAAGTCGTGCGTATAATGCGTTATTTCTCAATTGCTTAAGCTGCCCAATGAAAAAACTGCTTTCCATAGTAGCGCTAACCCTCTCGATAATTACTCCCGCCTTTTCAAGTCCTCCATCGACTTTTTCAGAAGCCAAGGTCATCGCAAAGCAAAAGATCTACCTCGACCAGGCAAACAGTCCGATGGGCGAGCTGTATTGCGGCTGCAAATGGACATGGGTAGGTAAGTCGGGTGGCCGGATTGATGCTGAATCTTGCGGCTATCAAACCAGGAAACAACAGAGCCGCGCGGAACGGACTGAGTGGGAACACATCGTTCCTGCCTGGACATTCGGCCACCAACGCCAATGCTGGCAAAACGGTGGTCGAGAGCATTGCGTGGACGATGACCCCGTGTTTCGAGCTATGGAGGCAGACCTGTTCAACCTCTACCCATCAGTTGGGGAGGTGAATGGTGACCGTAGCAATTTCAACTACGGTATGGCCTCCGGGGTAGCGCCGCAGTATGGGCAATGCAAGACGCGGGTTGATTTCGATCAACGTGCTGCGGAACCGCGTGACGAGGTAAAAGGGCTGGTCGCCAGGACAACCTTTTACATGTTCGACAGATACAAACTGAACATGTCGCGTCAACAGCAACAGCTGCTGATGGCTTGGGACAAACAGCATCCGGTTTCGGCTTGGGAAAAAGAGCGTGACAGGCGCATTGCGGCAATCATGGGGTATTCCAATCCGTTCGTAACCGGTGATCGTCGATGGACGCAAGGATACAAGGCGGTTGGTGACGGCGTAGTTAGCCCCATTCCTGTTAAACCCCCACGAGCAGCAGCCCAGCCAACCCTAGCAAGCGTGACCAAGGCAGGTTTGATTATTGGCAACCGTAAAAGTCAGGTGTATCACCTCTCAAACGGCTGTCCAAGCTACGATCAAGTGTCGGCGAAAAACCAAATAACTTTTGATTCTGAATCTGAAGCGCAGGCGGCGGGATATCGTAAAGCGGGCAATTGCAAGTAGCCGGATTTGCCTAGTGGGGAATTTATGGAGTGTCCGGCTCAATAATACGTTATGCCGAGCCGGGCCCCAGAGGCCCGAAGGAGCGATAGCAACAATCAACCTGAGCTGCCATCCCGAAGCGGGCGATGAAGCTAGGCCCGCCAGCGCAACAGCGCATCATTTACAACGAATGAGCGATATAATGCCGTCACGACCCAACTCAACTGCGTGGTAGTCGCTATGTTTCCCTCGCTTTTCGCTCCCGGTGAACTTGAAGAGATTCACGCTCAGATTTCTCAGCTGAGGGCCGAGACAATGCGCCTCAGTACCCAAAGTAACAGCACTGCCAGCGTACCTGCGTTTGTGCCGCTTATACATTTCTGCCAGACAATGGCTTTGGCCCTCTGCTTTGTCACCACGGTGGGAGCAATTACAATCGCTGTGATCAAATACTTTCTATAGTGCTGTACGGTCGTCGGTGGTGCATCGGTAATTCATTGTTGATTATGCGCGGCCTGAACCTCCCCCCTCCGCGACTGCGTACGAGCGTGGCTGCGGATCAACTCCAGCCTACGTGTCTCCGATACAAAGATAAGAGTCAATTCCCTCGATCACCGACTGAAGCTTCTGTCGGAGTAACGGAAGCTCCGATGCGGTTAAGGCATGCGGCCTCTCTGCCATGCCAAGGAACGCAGCAAGGGCCAGGTCAGAATGTTTGACCAACGCCACCAAATGCTCACCCCTCGGCCCGCTGCTTCCTGCCAGCCAGTTCTTCACCGTCCTTTCATTCGCATTAGTCCAACGCATCAAGGTTTTGGTCGCCTGATGCGTGGCTCCAAGCTCCATATGCAGAGCTTTGGCGATTCCGACCGCGTACTGTTTTTGAGCCAGAAAAGAATTGCCCGTTTTCGTGAACTTTTTTCCCTCCCCGGTCTTCTACCTTCTTTAGAACCACTTTAAAAAAAACGAAGTAACTGATCACGGCTTCCGGCTATCGCCTTCGGCGGCTGCCCGATCAGATTGAGGACTTGCCGATGCAAACTCTCATTGGCGCGAGCACCTATAACAATGGCTCAAGCGCAGCCATGGCGGCGGCTTATGTGCGGATGTCCACCGAGCATCAGCAATATTCGACAGAAAACCAACTCGATACGATCCGCCTTTATGCCGCGACCCACGCCCTAGACATCACCAAGGTTTACACCGACGCAGGTAAAAGTGGCCTGCGCCTGGAAGGTCGTGACGCTCTCAAACAACTTTTCTTCGATGTAGAGAAAGGGCTAGCCGACTACTCGACAATCCTGGTTTACGACGTAAGCCGCTGGGGTCGCTTCCAGGATCCAGACGTCAGTGCGAGCTATGAGGTTCGCTGCCGGCAGGCGGGTGTGTCCGTTCAATACTGTGCGGAGCAATTCACCAACGACGGATCACCGGTCTCCAACATAGTTAAAAGTGTTAAGCGGATGATGGCTGGAGAGTACAGCCGTGAACTCTCTGTGAAAGTTTTTGCAGGGCAGTCCCGACTTATCGAGTTGGGGTATCGCCAAGGTGGCCCGGCAGGGTTTGGGCTTAGACGTCAGCTAGTCGATGGCAACGGTACGCCCAAAAATGAACTGAGCCTTGGCGAGCATAAAAGCATTCAAACAGACCGGGTAATTTTAGTGCCAGGCCCGAAACATGAGATCGAGATGGTTCGGCACATCTATCGGCTTTTTGTTGAGGAAGGTCGAAGCGAGCGAGAAATTGCTGATTGGTTGAATGCTCAAGGCGTACTGAATGACCGCTCGAGTGCGTGGTCTCGGGGTACCGTGCACCAAGTGCTGATCAACGAAAAATACATTGGCAACAACGTCTGGAACCACACCTCTTTCAAATTGAAGCAAACGCATACTCAGAACCCACCTGAAGAATGGATTCGAGCGGATGGAGCCTTCCTTCCAATCGTCAGCGTGCTCCTATTCAAAGCTGCTCAGTCGATCATAGAAACGCGTTCCTACCGCATGCCTGACGAGGAAATGCTCCAGGTACTGAAGGCGATCTATAAACGCCGAGGATATTTATCGGGACTTGTGATTGACGAGTCTGAGGGGTGTCCCTCAAGTAGCGCTTATCAGCACCGCTTCGGGAGCTTGCTTCGCTGTTACTCCCTAATCGGGTACTCCCCCGCACGTGACTACCAGTACATCGAGGCCAATAAACGCTTACGGCAAATGCATCCGTTGCTCCTTCAGCAAACGACTCAGATGATTGAGGAGGTAGGCGGAAAGGTCTCGGTAGACCCGCGCACTGATCTCATGCTGGTAAACCAGGAAGTGACGATCTCTCTTGTACTGAGCCGTTGTCAGGTGTCCCCCACGGGTAACAAGCGATGGAACATCCGTTTCGATTATGGCTTGAGCCCGGATCTAACTGTTGCGGTTCGCATGAAGGAGCAAGAAGAAGCTGCACTGGACTACTACATCCTGCCCACCATCGACATTGAACAATCAAAGCTGCGACTAGCAGAAAGTAACCAGGCCAACCTCGAGATTTACCGGTTCGACACCTTGGAGATTCTTTCTGATCTGTCACGCCGCAGTGATTTTAGGAGGGTCGCATGACAGCTATCGAGACCCATCATAGAGCTCTGATGCATGTCGCGGAAGAGACGACAATTCGGCTCATTCCAATTGAAGATATTCGGGTGCTCAATCCACG
This sequence comes from Pseudomonas sp. PGPR40, assembly GCF_022014505.1. Classification (NCBI taxonomy): domain Bacteria; kingdom Pseudomonadati; phylum Pseudomonadota; class Gammaproteobacteria; order Pseudomonadales; family Pseudomonadaceae; genus Pseudomonas; species Pseudomonas sp. PGPR40. The sequence continues at coordinate 272,694 of NZ_JAKLSP010000001.1, forward strand.
AGCGCGTAACAAGCAGGTCTTTGCCAGGCTGGTGGAGAACATATCGGCGTTAGGTCTCAAACGCCCCATCACTGTCGCTCCCGCGACTGGCGGCACCGAGTCCTACGAAATTGTTTGTGGCCAAGGTCGCTTCGAAGCATTGCAAGCGTTGGGGGAGAAAAAAATTCCCTGCATCGTGGTCAGTGCAAGCGAAGCGGATCGATACCTGATCGGTTTGGTTGAAAATCTAGCGCGCCGAAAACATTCGAACCGTGATCTTTTGACGTCAATCCAAATCCTTTCAGATCGTGGATATACCTGCCAGCAGATCGCCGAGAAAACCTGCCTGGATGCAGGCTATATACACGGAATCCTTGTGCTTTTGCGTCAGGGAGAAGAGCGCCTGATCGCGGCGGTGGAGAAAGGCTGGTTATCGATAAAATTGGCGACGGAAATCGCTCGCTCTAAGGATGTTGATCTACAGCAGGCCATGCTGGAGGCCTACGAAAGCGGCGTGCTGAAAGGCGAACAACTGATGAGGGTACGCCGCCTCGTTGATAAACGAAAAACTTTCGGCAAGCGCTATGGCCAGCAAGCACCTCGTACCGAGAAGCCGACACCTCAGAAGCTTCTACACGCCTATCAAGTTGAGGTTCGACGCCAGAAGGTCATGATCAAAAAGTCGGACATCAACGAACAACGGTTGCTGATCATCGTCACCGCGATGCGCAAACTGCTAACCGATGACTATTTCAGAACGTTGCTTCGTAACGAAGAAATTCCGGACATGCCCAAACCATTGGCTGACCGGATATTGGGAGAGACGCCGTGACTACAGAGGTCAAGCAGGCATTCGAGCAGCGTGTCATTGCGATTCCCCTCGAGCGAATCCTACCCTCACGTAAGGTCGAACAACTGATCCCCGGAAGTAAAAAGTACGCCAGCATTTTGAGCTCAATAAAAGAGCTCGGCGTTGTTGAGCCGTTGGTGGTTCACCCCAAGCCTATCGTCGCCGATGGAGTGACTTCCTTCATGCTTTTGGATGGGCATTTTCGTTTAGAAGCACTCAAGGCATTGGGGGCAACCGAGGCGCTATGCCTGATATCCACCGACGATGAGGGCTTTACCTACAACCGGCAAATCAACCGACTAACACCCATCCAAGAACACAAAATGATCATTTCCGCTCTGAAAAAAGGCATTGAAGCCTCTCGCATTGCGGCGGTGCTTGGGATCAATGTGGATAGAGTTCACGAAAGAGAGAATCTGCTGAAAGGCATAGCGCCTGAGGTTGCGGAGATGCTGAAGGTTCGCATGGTATCGCAGGACGTGTTCCGTGCCCTTCGACTGATGAAGCCCATCCGACAAATAGAAACGGTTGAAATGATGATTTCAGCCAACTGCTTTACGAGAAATTATGCACGAATGGTTTTGGCCGCGTCGCGACCGGAGATGCTGGTGGAGATTAAGAAAAAGCCGAGTGACGTCAGTGCCGTCGACATTGCCCGTATGGAACGAGAGATGGAGAACCTGCAGCATGACTACAAGCAAGTTGAAGACACGCTAGGCGAGACGATGCTGGTCTTGGTTGTGGCCAAAGGTTATCTCGTGCGACTCCTTCGCAACGAGGCCATTGCCGGCTATCTCACTCGCTACTATGCAGAATTACTTGAGGAGTTGGTTTCTATCATGGAGGCGGTGACCTCAGATGCCAGGCAGCTGGAACGGGAATAGCACCCACCTGCTACGCTGTCCTCTTTCATGGAGGAATCGCGATGCCAAACTCTGATCTGCTCCCTTCCCTGCTATTCAAGATCAACGAAAACCAACAAGCCCTGGAGGCTGCCATCATGGAACTGACACTCTGGGTCGAGCAGCGTGGATCAGGTGAGGTTGGAGGCAACGTGCGTGGTGCGTTGGACACGATCAGAACAAATGAAGAGTTCATCAACATGACGCTTGCTGTGTTTATGGCGCCGGAGTAAAGGCCCTGCAAACTGCTTTTGGTAGTGCGAGCTCGAGCAGCCGGGGTCATAGAGCGGTAAATCCTGCGCTTCATCGCTAGTGTTCGATAGCAGCAATGTCGAAGATTGGGGGCGCAAGGCGATCTAGTCGGTTGCCGCCCCGGGGCGGATGGAGTCATGATGAGGCTATCAATACTGTAGCTTCAATCTCTGCGAGTTCTGCGACAGCGCTGCTTAGCTCTAAATTTGCACGTTCGACCAGATCGACTGGCAGCTCTTTCTGGACAGACACACCCAGATCTTTAAACTCGGCGGCTTGTTTGATCAGATTCCCTTTTCCGATGTACAACTGACCGAAGGCCTTGTCGTAACTTTCACGAGCTCTGTTCAACTGGTTGCCTACGCCCTGCATGCTGGTCAGGAAGCCATTGAGCTTGTTGTAAAACTTCTCTGCTCGGTTGGCCAGCTCGGCGGTGTGCTTGTTCTGATCTTCGAACCGCCACAGCTGGCGGACGATGTTAAGACTGGTCAACAGGGTGGTGGGCGTGGCGACCAGCACGTTACGCTCGATAGCCCGCTGAAACAGGGTTTCGTCGTACTTAAGGGCTTCGACGTAGGCGGATTCGATAGGGATAAACATAATCACTACCTCAGGTGAGTTCAGGCCAGGCAGCTTGAAATAATCTCGATCGGCTAACTCATTGACCCGGTCACTCACCGCCTTGGTATGGGCTGCCAACGCTTGACCGCGTTCCAAGTCGTTATCGGCGTTTACATACTGGGTGTAGGACATTAACGACGTCTTGGCATCAATGATCAGATGCTGTTTTTGTGGCAAATAGACGATCGCATCGGGACGTTGCCGGCCCTCTTCAGTGGTGAAGCTGACTTCCCGTTTGTAGTCGATACCGAGTCGAAGGCCTGAATTGTCCAGTACGTTCTCCAGCATCAGCTCACCCCAGTTACCCTGCACCTTCTTCTGGCCTTGCAGGGCGGTAGTCAGCTTGTCGGCCTGATCGGTGATTTCCTTGTTGAGCGTTTGTAGGTTCTTCAGCTCGGTTCTGAGCTCGATGCGCTGCTCCGCATCTTTAGCATGAATATCCTCCACCTTCGCCTTAAAGCCTTTCATTTCAGTATGGAGGGGATTGAGCAGGTTGGTGATGCTCTCCTGGTTCAGCTCTTTAAACGCTTTGCCTTTGCGCTCCAGTACCTCATTGGCGAGTCGTTCAAACTCTTTGGTCAATTCCTCGCGATTCTCCTGCAGCAGCTTCAACTGCGCGTCAAAGTGCTGCTGCTTTTCGGCCAAGGAGGTTTTAAGCTGGCCATGGGTGTTGTCCAGCTCCGCATATCTGTCCTGTGTGGTCTTCAATTCGATCTTGCACTGCTCCCACCACGTTTTGTAGTTGGTGAGTGCTTCCTGCTTTTCTTCCAGTTGCGTCTGCGCTTTCTTCAGCGTCTCGCGAATCTCAGCCAGTTGAGCAGCCGTGTGCTTTTGCGCTACGTCGGCGGTCGCCAGTTTTTCATCCAACTGCACGATGCGCTGATCTTTCTCTTCGATACGCTCCTTGGAGGTCGTGCCGTTAATGACAAGTTGCTCTTTCAACTTGTTCGCCGATTCCTGTGCCGTAGCTCCGACCTCACGTGCCTGCTTTTCTGTTTTACGCAGGGTCTCGAGTTCGGCTTTCTGGGTACCCCAATCACGTTCAAAACGCTCTTGAACTACCTGTTTCTCTTCGAGCTGGGTCTGGGCTTGTTTGAGTGCCTCGCGACTTTCGGACAGCAGCTTCGCCGTGTTGGTTTGTTGCAGCTCTGCGGCGACCTGCTTTCTATCCAGATCTAAAATGCGTTGATCCTTCTCTTCGAGGCGCTCTTTGAAGGCAGTATTGTTACTGGCTAACTGGTCTTGCAGCTTGTCGGCCGCCTCTTGTGCTTTCGAGCTCGTCTCTCTGGCCACTTGTTCGGATTGTCGCAAGCGATCTATCTCAGCTTGCTGGGTGACCAAATCACCCTCAAGGCGCTCGATTCGGGCCTTGCCGCTATCCCGTTCGGTTTCCAACCGTCCGTAAGCAATATCCAGTGCTGCTTTCTCTCCAGACAGGCTGCCAAGTGTGGCCTGATGTTCCGACAACTCTGCCTGAACACGCCTCAGATCGGCCTGTGTCACATCCAGATCAGTCTGTAACTGCTGGTTGTTGCGCTGGGCACGCCAACTGGCGATCACCCAAGCCACGATGAAGGCAACAATGAAGGCCACCAACGGTAATACGATGAGAATCACCAAATTTTCCATATCCATTCTCCTACGTCCAAGTTGTAATTATTTAAGGCGAATGAGCTCTCAGGTCTTTAGCGTAGCTGACCCCAAGGATAAAAATGTCTTCTACAAGATGCTGAAGGATGTCGCGCTTGATACGCGAATGATGAGCGCTTGCAATAAGTCCTGAAACGTACCTATAACGGTCTCATGCTGGTTGAAATCAATGGCAGGATGCTCGCGCTTTTCAATGATTGCGACAGCTTGGATTACTGCGAGGATTACCCGTCACCCGAGAGGGCGAGTTGGAAAACTTGAAGTCTGACAGCCCTACTGCACTGATCCAGAGGAAGGTGACCAATTTGAACGTTTGGTGACGGCTCTCTGAGCCAATTAAGCAAACGAGACTTTCGTCGCGACCATCTCTGTGCGGAGCTCGCCTATCAAATTGGCGATGGCTCGACTCGAAGTGAGAATTGACCGGCTTATGGCCGTCACCTAACCTGAACTGTTGGGTTTAGTACCACTCAAGGATGACCATGATCAATTTCAAATGCGATGAGTGCAGCAATCCGATTCAGGTCTCTAAAGAGATGGCCGGTAAGCAAGGCAAATGTCCACATTGCGCATCGCCGTTGATAGTACCGGCCCCAATGGTTTTCGATATCGACGAGACGGATGCCCAGGATGGTAAGCCGATTTCCTGGGTTGAAGGCCTGGCGAAGGTCGATGTTCCGGTGCGGCCGACTGGCCCTAAACCTGTGCCATTGGCTGATAAGGCCAAGTCGTTCATTGGCACATTACTCTACTGGATCTTCGGTCTGCTTTTCGCTACCTGGACGCTGACGGTTATCTTCCAGGCTCCGGTGGCTGCCATCCCACTACTAATCGCGACCGTTTTGTTGCTGCCACCGCTATGCAACATGCTCATGGCGAAGTTTCAGTTTGATCTCCAGCCCTCTGTTCGCGTGATCAGCGCCGTTGTGCTCGGAGTCGCAGGGATGCTCCTGTTCTCCAATCACATGAGAAATGAAATCACTGTGCAAAATACGGCGGCGGAGTTGGCAGCGGCTCAAAAGAAGGTCGAGCAGAAGAAAACGGATACGGACTATTTGGTTGCAAACAAGCCAGCCATCACTACCCAGTTTCAGCAGTTGCTGGATGCAAAGAAGATCATTGAAGCCAGGAATCTGCTGCAAAAGTACAAGGGCCTGGGTGATACCGACGTGGACGCCATGTTCGCTAAAGTCGATGCAAAGGTTAAGGACATCGCAAGAGACGAGCAGACCGCCTCTCTAAAGGCCAAGCTCGCGCAACTGGGCAAGGACGACTACGCCGGCCAGGAGACGACCTACAAGGCCCTGCTGGCGCTCTACCCAGGCAACAAGGAGTACACAGACAAACTCGCGGCGGCCTCTCATGAGATCAAGAAGGCCAGTGAGTTTCAGCAGCGCAGGATAGCCGGAGAAGCTTGGGATTATGAGACCACGCAGGATTCAATGAGCCAGAAGCCGGTCACGACAGCCTTCATTGGGTCGACCAACAGATTGTCGTTCGACTTCCCTTACGGCGGAGCGCAACAAGCCATACTTAAATTGCGCAAGCACCCGCGCTGGGGCCAAGACGTGATTCTGCGGATCCAAAAAGGCCAGTTTCTCTGCAACTCATACAACGGATGCAGTGTGTCGGTGCGCTTCGGGAACGGAAAGCCTAAGCAATTTTCGGCAGGAGAGCCGAGCGACAACGACAGCACCTACATTTTCATCAACGGCTACAACAGCTTCGTCAGCGAACTGCGTAAGGTCGACAAGATCTATATCGAGGCTCAGTTTTACCAGGAAGGCAATCGCACGATGGAGTTCGTGGTAAATGGCTTGGACTGGAAGTAAGGTTAAGAGCTGTAGATGCTTACGCCTTTCAATGACTTGCGACAGCTTGGATTACTGCGAGGATTACAGGTCACCCGAGGGACGAGTTGGAACACTTTAAATCTGGCAGCTACGACGCTAATCCGGGCCCTTAGTGGGTGGGGATACGAGCGACCGAAGCCAAGATTAGCCCCTCGTTTACAGGTATGGTTACGCTTTCACTCAAGGATGAACCATGGCCACGTATACCTCTAATAACGCTCAGAAGCGCCTCGCAGTGTTGATCGACGCCGACAATGCCCCAGCAGCAATCGTCGAAGGCCTGTTTGAAGAAATTGCTAAGTACGGCGTCGCCAGCGTCAAGCGCATCTACGGCGACTGGACTGGCCCCCATCTCGGCGGCTGGAAGAAAGTCCTGCTCGATCACTCGATTCAACCCATCCAGCAATTCGCCTACACCAAAGGCAAAAATGCCACCGATAGCTCGCTTATCATCGATGCCATGGACTTGCTATACACCCGCCGCTTTGACGGATTTTGCTTGGTATCGAGCGACAGCGATTTCACTCGATTAGCTTCTCGATTACGTGAAGAGGGTTTGACCGTTTACGGATTCGGCGAAGAGAAGACACCCAAGCCGTTCGTGGCCGCATGCGACAAATTCATTTACATCGAGTTACTCCGTGAAGATGTCGTTGCGCCTACCAATGGTGAGCCTAGTACGGCTTCCGTTGCGCCCCCTGATGTGGCCAAACCAGCAGTTGCTGAGCCTTCCAAAAAGCCTAAAGCACCGGTGGGCTTTATCGCCAAGATCATGGACGACATTGCTGACGAGGATGGCTGGGCACATTTAGGCGCGCTGGGCGCGAACATTACGAAACTACGTCCGGATTTTGACCCACGCACTCATGGCTACAAAAAACTGAGCGACCTCATCAAAGGCTACCCGCAGTCGTTTGAGTTGCAGGCCAGAGGCGCATCAGGTGGCACGGCAGTGATGTACGCTCGTCACAAGCAGCCAAGCAAATGACAGACATACCTCCTGGTGGACGCCAACTGTCCCGTGACCGGCAAGCTTCACGGTCACTCTGGCCCGCCGTGCTAAGTTGATCCAATGAGCCAACCCTTGTTCGACCTTGACCTCAAGCGTGTCTCTCGTGAGCACTACATCACCGGGAAAGCCGCAATCAATTTTCCAGCCACTGGAGGCACTACGGGTGGATGGCAGTTCCTGTCGTACTTTGATCGAGAGTCAGGCATTGCCAAGGTCTCGTTGGCAGGTATCCATTACCCGGATACCACAGGTTTTTTTGGTGCAACGGGGATCTTCGATGGCACTGACCTGCTCGCTCGGCACGGATGGGCTTCAGAAGAGCGGCCTCTGTTCATGGCAGATCACTACCGAGCCGCAGCGGACATGATAATCAGATGGGCACTAAGCGAGTCCCAGTACTGCAATGTCGAGGTCAACGAGTGGTTTCCCGCAGAGATGGACAGGCAACGGTTGCTCGACCTCCTAGAGGTTGGGAGGCCAAAGCTTTGTATGCTGAGTAAGCAAGAAAAGGTGGACGCCTGGCTGCTGTCGCAGTCTCGTTATTAGTTGGGGGGATGCGGACTCAAGACAGTGCTCCGAACTTCTGAAAGCATTACGTCGAGCCGGGTCTTGCCCGAAGGAGCGATAACAACGATCAACGTCAGGTGCTGTCGCTGGGTGACACGCGTGACAAAGCTTAAGCGAGCACTCCCCTCTCCAGTCGACCGATAAGGTCGCATGCAGACCTCTAGCCTCCTGGTGATCACTCGCCAGAAAGTTTCGATCAGCATGTGATACACCGAATAGAGTCTCGGTCTTGTCGGCACCCAGGCCACCAAGTTACTACTCCCTCTAATAAACGAGCTATCTTTAGCATTGGGCGCCTGATTACGGGCGGCTCCTGTACCCGCCACAGCTTCAGGAAAGTCTCGCTAGGAGAGCGCTATGCCACGAATGACACTGGGGGATGTTGTAGATGTAGTTTCCAGAGCAGGAGCACCAAAAGCCAACAAGGTCGCTGAAATAAAAAACAGGCTGCCCTACACGCCCGTCACCGACTTCTACAAACCGCTTCGGGAAGGGATCATAACGATTCACGAGCAAGGCGCAGAAAAAAGCGAGCTCAAAGCCATCTTGGCGAACCTGACCGACCAAAAGAAGCTAACCCACTACCCACGTGCAATCAGAGGCTACGAAAAATGGTGGGGGCGCAAACTGCTTGGATGGCACGCCCCCTACTCTGCTAACTACCATTTCATGGACGTGGACGTCACAGTGAAACCTGAGCTTGGGCTTCTAATTGACGGTCGGCCTCACCTCGTCAAGCTTTACCTGAAAGACGAGAAACTTCAAAAACTAAGGATGGATGTCGTACTCGCGCTAATGGAGCACTCTCTCAGGCAAGATGCCCCAGACGGATGCAGCATGTCGATTTTGGACGTAAAGAACAGCCGCCTCTTCTCTGGCCCAGGTCATGCCGATCCCAAACTGCTCTCAATGATTAATGCCGAGATGGCCTATGTTTCTGCGTACTGGGGTCAGCTCTAGTTATATCCCTATCAGATTAGGGATGAATGACAGCAGTACCTTGGATTACTGCGAGGATTGTAGAGCGCCAGGTCGTCGCGTCGGGACTGTTGAAGACTGGCAACGCTACGGCACGGATCCAGTCAACCTATTGAGTGGATGGGAATGTGAGCGACTTGAGCGGCCTGCTGAATGCGCTCTGACTCTGTGCGACCATCAATAGCCCAATGACACGATCCCACCAAATTCTCCTACCACGACTGAATTGTCACGCCCATTTCCCCCTTCGCAACGCCTTCACTCACATACGATGAAGCCTGCTATCTCACACTCTTGCAAACCTACCAACTAGATGGTAGATTCTGCTCGGATTCACATTTTCCCGTAAACCTACAGGGCGCCCCGCCCAGGTGAATATCCCGTGCAAGATTGGAAGCAAGCTCGTAAAGACATCAGCACCCGCCTAGTGCAGCTGAATGGCCTGTCCCCAGAGACCATGAAAGGTATGGCTTCTCTGGGGAGCGCCGGCGCAAAAACAAACCACCTCGACGCTAAAACTCGTGAACTGATTTCGCTCGCCGTAGCGGTGACCACCCGCTGTGATGGCTGCATCGCTTTCCACGCTGCTGAGGCCAAAAAACTTGGTGTAACTACTGAAGAGGTTGCTGAAGCATTGGGTGTAGCAATCAACATGAACGCCGGTGCTGCATTGGTTTACAGCACTCACGTTTTGGATGCGTTCGACAAACCTTAATACAAGGCACTGCGGGAATATCAGAACTAATTGCTGCCTTCCGCCCAGCCAATAAACTGCGAGACTTTTCATGAATGAGCTTTTCACGCCCTACGATCTGTGCGGAACGCTATTAGCCAACCGTGTCGTTTTAGCCCACATGACTCGCACTCGAACGCTGGAAAACAATTCAAATGAACTTATCGCTCTCTACTACGCGCAGCGAGCGTCTGCCGGTCTGACCACAGAAGGACTGACAATCTCCGAGGAGGGCCGTGGCTATTTGTATGCCCCGGGTATTTACACTGCGGAACATGTTGAGGCTGGCGCCAAGTCAGTGATGCTGTATGAGGAATAGCGACATGAACAAGTCTTATGAGCAGTCCCTGAAAATCGATGCTCCCCGTGATGGCGGGTTGCGTCAACTGCGTAGCCTGTGCGGTTACGAAATAGGGGTAATCCCACTCCCGATTTTTCTCGGCATCGCCGTAATCGTATATCTCTCGGCACACTTGGGTTTTTTGCCTAATAACATGATCGGTGGCCTCGCCGTCATCATGACGATGGGCATGTTCTTCGGCCAACTGGGTTCGCGTCTTCCGATTCTGAAGGAAATCGGAGGAGGAGCCATTCTGTGCTTGATGCTGCCATCGATTTTGGTGTTCTACGGCTTCTTCGGGCCGGCCACGATTGACGCTACAAAAATGCTGATGAAAGAAGCCAACTTTTTGTACTTCGTGATTGCCAGCCTGGTAGTCGGCAGTATTCTCGGGATGAGCCGATTTATTTTGATTCAGGGCATGATGAGGATGTTCATACCTCTTCTCGTCGGAACCCTAGCTGCCGTGGCAAGCGGACTCATTGTGGGAAAACTCGTCGGCTATAGTTTCTACCACACCTTCTTCTTTATCATTGTTCCAATTATTGGCGGGGGCATTGGTGAGGGAATCCTGCCTTTATCGCTTGCTTACTCAGCTATTCTCGGCGGTACGCCGGATATCTACGTTGCTAAATTGGTGCCTGCCGCTGTAGTCGGCAATATCGCGGCGATTATCTGTGCCGGCTACCTGGCCCGGCTGGCGCTAAAACGCCCGCATCTCAATGGCGAGGGTTCATTGATCCGTGCCAAAGACGAGAATGATAAATTCCAAGCCAAGGAAGATAACGGCTCAACTATCGATTTCAGAGTGATAGGTGCAGGCATTCTGGTCATCTGTGCATTCTTCGTCCTTGGCGGTCTGCTTGAGAAAGTCTTGGGTATTCCTGGCCCTGTCCTGATGATCTTGGCCGCTGTACTTTTTAAGTACGTTCGCGTTCTGCCGGAAAACCTGGAGAAAGGCACAAACGCTTTCTACAAGCTGATTTCTTCCGCCTTCATTTGGCCGGTAATGATCGGCTTGGGCATGCTGTATGTCCCTCTAGATAGCGTCGTAAAAGTCTTCTCTATTAGTTATGTCCTAGTCTGCGTATCCGTCGTTGCCTCAATGGCCATCGCAGGTTTTTTCATTGGCAACCAGATGAAAATGTACCCCATCGAATCAGCCATCGTGACCTGCTGCCACAGCGGCCTTGGCGGTACCGGGGATGTTGCGATCCTCTCAGCCTCCAATCGTATGTCGCTGATGCCATTCGCTCAGATCTCCACCCGCCTCGGCGGCGCTTCGACGGTGATCCTTGCTAGTATTCTTTTGCGTATTTTTGCTTGATGCCGAGTGCAGGACACTCATCATCAACCCCTCAATAAACCCAATGGTTTTCACTTTCTAGCGAACACCATGTGAGGGCAGATTTCGTCTGCCCTTGGTGCTGGATTGCTAAACGGCGCTTTAAAGCAGCCCTTGAGCAGTTTGAGCACAAACATCTGGTAGAGATAAACCTGCGGGCCTACCGGCTCGCACCAGGCCAGGTATCAGAGCCGTTCAAGGAAAATTCATGATGAGCAAACAAAAGATAACGTTCCGAAACGCCCAGGGTATAAGCCTGTCAGGTCTGCTTGAGACGCCGGAGGCGCCCAGAGCCTATGCATTGTTCGCCCACTGCTTCACCTGTGGGAAGGATATTAAAGCTGCCGCGAGAATTGCTAAGGCGCTAGTCGACAATAATATCGCTGTACTGCGATTTGATTTCACAGGTCTAGGCAGCAGTGAAGGCGACTTCTCCAACAGCAATTTTTCCTCCAACGTTGCCGACTTGGTAGCAGCGGCGGAGTTTTTGCGTGATACCTATCAAGCTCCATCCATCTTGATTGGCCATAGTTTGGGTGGAGCCGCAGTTATAGCAGCGGCGAAGCACATCCCAGAGGCAAAAGGCGTGGTGACAATCGGTGCCCCTGCTGACGCGACCCATGTCCTGAAGCAGTTCAAAGGTCACGTAGAAGCGATCAGAGACATTGGTGAATATAAAGTAATGCTGGGAGGAAGAGAGTTTACTATAAAAAGGCAGTTCCTCGATGATATTGAAACCCAACAGCAGGATACAAATATCGCTAACCTACGTCGCGCATTGCTTGTTTTTCACTCCCCAGCAGATAGCGTTGTACTAATAGAGCAAGCCCAGAAAATTTACCTCACAGCTAAACACCCCAAGAGTTTCATTTCGCTCGACTCTGCTGACCACTTGCTTACTAACAGTCAGGATGCGGATTATGTAGCGTCATGCATTACCGCCTGGAGCTCTAGGTATCTGTAATCCCGGAGCGAGCTGGATATCGTGATGAGTATTCCCTGTAAGAAAATCTGACTTATCCTACATCGATAACAGTGGGCACCCTTAATGAACTTATCAACACAAATCCGGTTAGCCTTAGTCGATGATCACACCTTAGTGCGCGATGGGATCAAGGCTCTACTATCCGTCATTCCGACTGTGACTGTAGTTGGTGAGGCTGAAAATGGTGCGGATGCTATGGTGATGGTTGAGCACTGCAATCCAGATCTTCTGTTGGTCGACATCAATCTTCCCGACATAAACGGTCTTGAGCTGACGCGAAAAATACGTGACAGGTTCCCCACCCTGAAGGTGCTCGTGCTCAGCATGTATGATAGCAAAGAGTATGTAAGTGAATCCCTACGCTCCGGTGCGAGTGGCTATGTATTGAAAAATGCACCCTCAAGAGAAATTGTCGCTGCGATTGAAGCAATTAAAAACGGAGGTACCTTCTACAGTGCTGAAATCGCACAAAAGCTCCTTCTTGAGGATGGTACTATCAACGAGCTAACGCCCCGGGAGAGCCAAGTTTTATATAAAATGACCCAAGGGCTGAACAACAAGCAAATGGCACGAGAACTGGACATCAGCGTCAGGACTGTAGAAACCCATCGTCTGAGCATTCGACGCAAACTCAACATCGATAAACCTGCTGCATTGGTAAAGTATGCAATAGACCATGGAATAATTCCGAGATAGGGAATTTTAGCCAGTGGTTGTGGCGTGTCATTCAATTCATATTTATAACATCCCATCGGAACTGTATCGCTCATCCGGGACAAAAGCCACCTAACGTGTCCACCTGATGTGGGTATCACTGCTCGTGCTAATGCTCGATATAAAGATCGACGACCGTCGGCGAATTCGAGTGCTAATTGATTTCTAAGTTCGCAGCCCGTTCCCCCTCCTGCCCCCAAACTCCTCATACGATGAAACAAGTCGGCTCGCTATTGTCAACCTACCAACCGGATGGTAATTTTCGGGCGCCCTCTGGAAATTTCCAGGTAAACCTATGCAGCTGCGCTCGTTGAGTTGCTGACCTCCTACGATAGTCCGGCCCAATATTAGCCAACCAAGTCATCACGCTGGTTGGCCACGGAGATTGAAAATGCCCTATGATTTTGACCTTTACGTAATTGGTGCCGGTTCCGGCGGTGTGCGGGCTGCGCGTTTCTCCGCCGGTTTTGGCGCGAAAGTGGTTGTGGCCGAAAGTCGCTACTTGGGCGGCACTTGCGTCAACGTCGGCTGCGTGCCGAAAAAACTGTTGGTCTATGGAGCGCATTTCGCCGACGACTTCGAGAATTCACAGGGTTTTGGTTGGACTCCGGGCGAGGCGAAGTTTGATTGGTCGACGCTGATTGCCAACAAGGATCGCGAGATCAATCGCCTGAACGACATCTATCGCAATCTGTTGGTCAACAGCGGTGTAACCCTGCATGAAGGGCATGCCAAAATAGTTGATCCGCATACCGTGGAGGTCAACGGAGAGCGTCACACAGCTCAAAGCATCCTAATCGCTACCGGCGGCTGGCCGCAGATCCCCGAGATTCCGGGACACGAGCATGCGATCAGCTCTAATCAGGCATTCTTCCTCAAAGAGCTGCCCAAGCGCGTTCTCGTGATCGGCGGTGGCTACATTGCAGTGGAGTTCGCCGGCATCTTCCATGGCCTAGGTGCTAAGACCACGCTGCTGTATCGCGGTGATCTATTCCTGCGCGGTTTCGACGGTGCGGTACGTGATCATTTGCAGGTAGAGCTGACCAGGCGTGGCATGGATCTGCAGTTCAATGCCGACATCGAACGCATCGACAAACAAGCTGATGGCAGCCTGAAAGCTACGCTCAAAGATGGTCGTCAGCTTGAGGCAGACTGCGTGTTCTATGCTACCGGTCGACGTCCAATGCTCGACAATCTGGGTTTGGAAAATACCGGCGTAAAGCTCAACCAGAAAGGCTTTGTCGAGGTGGATGATCTATATCAAACAGCTGAGCCTTCAGTTTTGGCCTTGGGGGACGTAATTGGTCGCGTGCAGCTAACACCAGTCGCACTAGCTGAAGGCATGGCTATTGCTCGTCGCCTGTTCAAGCCTGAGCAGTATCGCCCGGTGGATTACAGAATGATCCCCACGGCAGTGTTCAGCCAACCGAACATCGGTACTGTCGGGTTGACCGAAGAAGAGGCGCGAGGGGCTGGGCACGAAGTAGTGATCTTTGAAAGCCGTTTCCGTCCGATGAAATTGTCGCTGACCCAATGCCAGGAGCGCACCTTGATGAAGCTGGTGGTGGATGCCAAGACCGACAAGGTATTGGGCTGCCACATGGTCGGCCCGGATGCTGGCGAGATCGTGCAGGGTTTGGCGATTGCGCTGAAGTCGGGCGCGACCAAGCGCGATTTCGACGAAACCATCGCCGTGCATCCGACGTCCGCTGAAGAGTTCGTCACCATGCGCACACCGGTCGCGAGTTAATCGCTCATCAGTGCGTCTGGCTCTGTTGCAATGACAACAGCCAGACGCACGTTTTCACCCATTGGTGCCACGTATGAAAGTTGCTCACGGGCAAACTCACCCATCGTATTCAGCGCCTTAGCTCCCGAACGCAGGTAGAAGGCTTGAAGCTGAAAGACGTGCCATCGTGCCGCGTAAATCTCCAGCCGGCAATTCACCCCACTGTTGACTGCGTGCTCGGCTAAACGTATCGAATCGGATAACAGCAGTTCATGGTCACCAACCTGAACCAGCATCGGAGGCAGTCCTTGCAGATCCACTCGCAATAGACTGGTCGTCGCCTCATCGGAGGCATACCAAGCCAATCCCTGCTCAAGCCAACCGCGACGAATCATGGGGTCTTCCTTCAGTCGCGAGGTCATTGAGACTCCGGTCAAATGCTCGTCGGTTACAGGTGACATCAGCAGCAGCCCAGCGGCAAAACGCTCGTAACGATCTCGAAGTTTGAGGGCCAAGGCCAATACCAACGCAGCGCCCGCCGAATCTCCAGCGAGAAAAATCCGGTCGGCGGCATAACTTTGAGCACGTAAGGCTTCATAGCATGCCAGCGCATCATGCAGTGCTGCTGGACAGGGATGCTCTGGAGCCAATCGGTAATTCGCAACCCATACCGACATCCTAGATGCTTTGGCCAAACGACTGGTGATGCTCCAGTGCGTGTCCGAGGAGCCGAGGCAAAACGCTCCTCCGTGCAGGTATAAAATGACACCACCGTTCTCGCCTTGCTTGGGAGCAACCACTTGCACGGGAACGCCGTTGACCTGCTTGCGATATCGGATCACGCCAGTGGTACCGGGCATCAGCAGGGAAAGTCCCCTGACCACCCTTCTCTGCGCGACAACACCCAATCCCGGCCCGATCAACGACCGAAATGTGGTGCGCAAGAAGTCCCGCAAAAAACGAGCTTTCAGCACTTCAAACCAATCTGGTGATTCCGCTATCGTGGTGCCACTTTCGAACTGACGGCTAAAACGATACACGTGCAAAGTCGAGAGTCGCGTCAGCCAGCGATAGCTTAAGGTGAAACCTGGCCAATTAGTGCTGTTGTTGCCGGCTTCATCGACGTACCAGCTCCTGCAGCCGTTCCACACGGTGTTGGCCAGGCGGTTCTGGATCTGTTGGTAGAAACGGTCATAAGCGCTCTGATCGACCTCAACTGTATTCGTCTTTGTTGCTTTCAAGGTGCGCAAACATCGCATGATGTGGGCAATTTGGCTTTCAAGCATATACACGATCGAGTTGTGGCCGAGGTTGGTATTTGGGCCGTAGAGCATGAAGAAATTGGGAAAGTTCGGAACCGCTAGTCCAAGATAAGCACGGGTACCGTCGCGCCAAGCCTGGTTAAGGTTTATTCCGCCGCGCCCGACAATGCGCATCGGAGACAAAAATTCAGTGGCCGCGAACCCCGTGCCGTAAATGATCGCATCGACCTCATGTCGTCTGCCGTTTGCGGTTTCAATTCCATCCTCCGTAACCCGAACAATACCGTCGGTGACCAACTCCACGTTGGGCCGGCTCATTGTCTTGAGGTACTCGCTAGACAGCAAAATGCGTTTGCAGCCGAATGGATAATCAGGGGTAAGCTTCTGCCGCAGTTCAGGATCAGTCACTTGCTTGGTCAGCAGCTTGCGAAATGGAATACCGACCGCCCATTTCATCAAAGACTTGAACCGAGTAAACGCCACTGCTCGTGATTCATACCGGAGATATATTGATGCGCGGTATGCCTTCATCAACCAGGGAACATTGCGTAGCAGTGTTTTTTCTCGTTCGGAGTATGCACGGTCGGGACGTGGCATCACGTGCGCGGGTGAGCGCTGAAAAATCTTCAAGTGTTCCACCTGGCCGGCAATGGCCGGCACAAACTGAATCGCAGAGGCCCCGGTGCCGACTACCGCTACCCGCTTACCAGCTAGCGAGTAGCTGTGATCCCAAGTGGCCGAGTGAAAGATGTGGCCTTTGAAGTTCTCCATGCCCGCCAATTTTGGAAATGCCGGACGGCTCAGCTGTCCGGTTCCGCTGATCAACAACGAAGCACTCAGTACAGTTCCGTCCTTCTGTATGACCCGCCACAACGAAGTCGCTTCGTCGAATTCAGCAGAGGCGACTTCGGCGCCAAAACGGATGTATTTACTCAACCCATATTTGTCGGCGCAGCGTTGCAGGTAGTTATGAATCTCACCCTGCGGAGCGAACACCCGGTTCCAGTCCGGGTTGGGTTCAAACGAAAACGAATATAAGTGCGAAGGCACGTCACACGCTGCGCCAGGATATGTGTTGTCCCGCCAGACACCGCCTACGTCATGTTTTTTTTCCAGAATGACGAAGTCCTCGACGCCGGCCTTTTGCAACGCAACGGCCATGCCGATGCCAGCGAAACCAGTTCCGATAATGATCGCGGTCAGGGGCATTGCGGACTCAGGGTCGACATCAAAATCATGCAACAACATAAGGTGCCTCATTCTTGTTATTGGCAATGGTCGAATCTTCTGGCGCAACGCACGATTTCACACGTTGAATCCCCCGAATAAGATCAGCGGCTTTCTCAGCGATCATGATTGTCGGCGCGTTGGTATTGCCGCCGATAAGAGTCGGCATGATTGAAGCATCGACAATGCGTAAGCCCTGCAGCCCATGCACGCGCAGCTTCGAGTCCACCACAGCAAGTGCGTCAACACCCATCCGGCAGGTGCCCACTGGGTGATAAACGCTGTCGGCGCGACGTCGCAGGATGGCGCGGATCTGCTCATCGGTGTCGATATCTGCGGTATACAGATCTTGAGTGATCCAACTGGCAAGAGCGGGAGCCTGCATAAGCTGATGGGTGAGTTTGAATGCCGCCACCATGTCCTCAAGATCTTGTGGATCTTGAAGAAAGGCCGGATCAATCAGTGGCGCCGCTTGCGGGTCATTGCTGGCCAGCGACACCGCGCCGCGACTGCGCGGCCGCAGAAGGCAAACATGGCAGGAAAATCCATGGCCGAATCTCAATTTACGAGCATGATCCTCGACCGGGGCAACGACAAAATGCAGTTGAATATCCGGCTTATCCAAAGTCTCGCGAGTTTTAAGAAACGCCCCGCCTTCGGCAAAGTTCGAGGTCAACATGCCCCGACGTTCATTTCGAAAACGGACTACCTCTTTCAGCAGCTTGGCACCGCCACCTAGGGAGATGCCCATTGCATCGAGGCTGCGTGTTTTGTAAACGAAGACGAAATCCGGGTGATCCTGCAGATTCTGACCTACACCAGGAAGATTCAGCAGGACTTTGATGCCGTGGCGCTGCAGTTCTGCTTCCGGCCCCACACCAGAAAGCATCAACAGTTGTGGCGTCTGAAAGGCTCCGGCAGCAAGGACTACTTCCCGATGTGCCCGTAGAACGTGAATCTGGCCATGTTGAAGAACTTCTACACCCACGGCGCGAGTACCTTCAAACAGGATGCGTTGAACCTGTGCCTTGGTTTCTACCTTTAAATTGTTACGCACACCGATATGAGGGAGAAGATAGGCTCGCGCGGCACTACAACGCTCACCATGCTTTTGCGTAACTTGGTAAATACCTGCACCTTCTTGGTCGGCACCGTTAAAGTCGTCGTTGAGCGGCAACCCGGTCTGGCGGGCCGCGTCCAGAAATCGCTGCTGAAATGGATTGTCGGAACGAAGATCGCTTACCCACAACGGCCCGCCTCGACCGTGCCATTCGTTGTCAATTCGCTCGTTGTGTTCGCTGAGGCGGAAATAAGGCAGCACGTCTCTGAACGCCCAGCCGGTATTACCCAATGAAGCCCAATGGTCGTAATCCCATTGATGCCCGCGCACATAAATCATGGCGTTGATAGCTGATGAACCGCCCAGTGTCTTACCACGAGGCTGGTAGCCTTTACGGCCAGCGAGACCTAATTGTGGAACGGTTTCGAACGACCAGTTATTCACCGAGGTCGGCACCATGGCCACGACGGCGGCTGGGACATTGACCAGACTGGATTGACCGCCTCCCCCCGCCTCCAGAACACAAACGCTGACGTTTGGATCTTCGGTCAACCTGCTCGCAACCACACACCCACCGGAACCACCACCCACAACGATGTAATCGAAGGTCTTTTTCATTATTCTTTTCTCACGCACAAGACAGTGCGAAGTCCCAAACGTCCAATCAAAAACCTATAAAAGCGAGTTCTGATTCACGCCAAGCATCGCGAAGGCCTTTTATTTTTGTTAAAACGGCTAACGGAACACGGATGATGGTGACGCCCATCAGGGAAGAGACCAATGCTGGAAAGGGCCAATTGCTTTATTATTTGGGCCAATCTTTCGCAATAGGCAAAGAGGCATGAGCTTTAGGGATTTTACGCGCGGCCCCGCCAGCGCCTTGTTACAGCTCGAATTCGGTCGTGAAAAAGGCCTGTCAGTCACTAAAGTTCTTGCGGGCTCTGGGCTGACTCAGGCGCAATTGAGTGATCCGAATGTCGAGTTGACCGCCGACCAGGAGCTACGCTTGATCAGCAATTTGCTGACGCATCTGGGGAATCCGTCCGGCTTGGGATTTGAAGTTGGTACACGCTATCACTTCTCCACCTATGGCCTGTTCGGTTACGGCTTGATTAGCAGTGCGACTACAGGTGATGCCCTAGCACTGGCGTTGCGCTTTCTGCCGCTCACCTATGCTTTCACCGTCATTTCCTATGAAGAGCAAGGCAATGATGGCGTGTTGACGTTCACTGCACCCGGGCTAGCGTCAGACTTACGCGATTTTTTGCTGGGACGGGACATGGCTGCGGCGGCGGTGCTGCTAAAGGAGTTGGCGGGTGAACACTTCGCGCTGTCGCGCTTTACGCTCAAAGCCACTGCGCCAACACGACCAGCCAACGATTACCTCATAGGCATTCCTCCCACCTACTCAGCAAACCGCAATAGCTTGTCCTTCAATCGCTCGTTCTTGTCTCACCCTTTGCCCCAGGCCAATACCGTCACAGTGAACATGTGCGAGCAGATGTGCACGAAGTTGATGCAAAGCAGAATCGCTCGCTCGGGTATGACCGCTTTGGTGCAGCACTACCTTGCTACTGCCGAAAGCATGCCACCGGATCTAACCGAAATAGCCCGTCTGACCCACATAAGCACGCGAACCCTCAAGCGCCGATTAAACGATGAAGGCACCACATTTCGGGCCCTGTTAGCTGAGGCCCGCAGCTATAGTGCCATCGAGATGCTTAAGGACTCGCGATTGAGCCTGACCAGGATCGCTGAGCGACTAGGCTTTAGTGACTTGTCGAGCTTTTCTCAAGCGTTCAAGCGGTGGCATGGAGTCGCACCAACTAATTTTCGGCGACTCAAAAAAACGTAACACACATCCCCGGTGAATCGATCCCGTGCAGCTGAAGAGCAGATCGGACTCATTGCGAAAGCTAGCTTGGCTGACATTGAAGATGCGACGATCGCTGCGGAAAAGGTTTCGCCACCTGAAGCAGGTTTCTGCGCTCAATCGCGCAACGATTATGCACAAAGCCCAAGTCGGATTCGTGAGCGCGCAGAAAAATTGCCCTAACCCTCACCGCTGAGCATGGAAGGCCATAGCCTAGGCGATGGGTAAAGTCGCCGCAACTGCGGACAGAATCAATTGGCACGCTGAAGAAGGCAGAAGTGCATATGGGCGTGTCATTCCGTCTCGCCCGGTATTCATCAATTCGGGATGGAATATGCCTATCAGGCGTGCTACATAATCTGTCGAAACACTTAGCTGACCTTGAGCATTCGATCCAGATACAGCACTGGTTAGGGGCCCGTCTCTTTTCATCAAGCAACGCGCTTCGGCTACCGGACATACGATGACCCGACCTCTCACCGTCAGCGCTACCTGGCTTGTAGGCGTAATCGAGGAGCTTACTCGGCAAGGTATCGATCCTTCCCGTTTGGGAGCTCCCTGGGCTCAACACTTAGAGGACGTGGCGGCACCTACGCGACACCTGCAACTGGTGCAGGTGAGAAGACTTTGGCAACGCGCTATGCAACTCTCGGGAGATCCCCTTCTCGGCTTGAAGGTTGGCGTGGCGCTACCGTTGCAATCGATGAATGTCGTTGCACTGGTGTTAATGCACAGCGGTTCATTGCGCCAGGCGCTCGGCCACACGGTTAGGTTGCAACAATTGGTCAGCAACTCTGGTCGTTTTTTGACTGAACCCGCTGCTAATAATGGTCTCCAATTGGTTTACCGCGTGACACCTAGCCCTGTCGCCATGCACCCCGCCCAGATCGACTCGCTGTTTGCAGCGTATTTGAGACTTCTTTACCGCTGTATGCAGGCTAACCGAAGGCCAACGAGTGTGGAGTTACCAGGCACTGAATCGCACTTGACTGATCACTATGAGACATATTTCGAATGTCGGGTCATCCTGGGAGGAGAACACAGCCGTATCCTGTTCGACGCTGAAACGCTGGATTCACCATGGCAAGCTGCCGACCCAACTCTGCTTCGCATTTTACTCGGTCGCGCTGAGGCGTTGCTTACAACCCAGGGGCGCTCCGACACGCTCGTTGATTACGTGGCTGCGGCCATCGCCGCACAGGGGTTTTCGGAAGCAAATTGCGACAGCGTAGCGCGTTCCCTGGATCTCAGCAGGCGGACTCTTCAGCGTCGGTTAGCTGAGCGCGGCTCATCTTTTCGCCAATTACTGGAAGCCGTGCGTATGAGCGAAGCATTGGAAGGTCTCGCTGATCCCGCTCTGCCGCTTGTGATGCTCGCAGAGCGACTGGGCTACGCTGAACCCAGCGCGTTTTCGCATGCTGTGCGAAGTCACTTCGGTAAGGCCCCCAGAGCTCTGCGCGATGAATTGGTAGGCGACTTGTCTGCAAGAGGTAAGGCGCTTGGAATCAGCAGCCACGAGAGTTCTGATAATCCGAGTTCAACTTGTGAAGCCGATTAGACCCAGTAAGATCTTGAGGGGCTAAAGCTCTCGGAAAAGATCACGCTCAAGAACGGCACTTGCCGCGACCAGCCCGCTGACCATCGCGCCACTGACTCCGGCAGCGGTCACATCCTGTCCACCAAAAAACAGACCTTTTACGGGGCCATGTGCACGCATCCAGCGCTGTGCAAAACGAAGTGGCGTTTGCTCATATCCCATGAAATTGCCGCGACTACGATTTAGAAAGTGATTGAACGTTAGAGGCGTAGCCAGCTCGGCATGAGCAATGCGTCCGCCGATTTGAGGATAATGTTTTAAGGCCACGGCCAAGAGGTCTTCGCTCAGTCTTGCAGTCATGTTCTCGTACTCTGCACCTCTCTGCTTCCACTTCGTGCCAGTGAAACGCTCGAACACTGACCAATCTGTCAGGCCGCAGATATCCATCGTGCTCTGATTGGGGTGGCGTTCAGGCCAACTTGGATCTCGTAGTGATGGGTGGGCAATGAAATGCAGGGGCATAGGCTCTCCCACTGGATTAGCTTTGTACCGTGCTAGGTTCGCCGGGAGATCGTTGCTTGGGTGCACCCACAAATTGGCTGGATGGATATTCAGATCAGCATTTGCGATGTCGATGCCTAGGTTTAGCACAGCAAAACATTGAGTGGTACCAATGCTCTTAGTTACTTCATCCAAAGGCTGGGTCAATTCAGGATCAGCATGAGCCAGAAGCGGTACGGTCTGAGAGATACCAATCGCACTGACGACTCTGTCCGCGCGAACCTGGCTTCCATCAGCGGTTTGTACACCCATCACACAACCATCACACATTTCGATGCTCACAACTTCCGCAGCCACCAGACAAGCGCCTCCTGCAGCACGAACAGTGTCGGCCATTGCTGTGGCAATGCGTTGCGAGCCGCCAACGGGGTAGCTAGCGCCATCGATGTAATGGCTGAAAACCATGGCATGGATCGCAAAAGAGGCCTCCGCAGGGGAATTGCAGTAGTCGCCGTAGTTCCCACACCAGACTGCCTTAAGATCAGCGTTGTCAGTCAATTCGTCCAAAACATCCTGCACTGTGCGCTGTGCAAGTGGCATGAATGCAGTCTGAGCCCTGGAGAACGCTGCGTCAGACATGGATTGTGGCAAGGCCCGCTCACCGAAGAAGGATTTCGCAGCCCGGCTCGTCTCCCCCACCAGCTCCACGTAACGATCGATCGCGCGTGCGTCCTTCGGAAAGTAGTCCTTGAGTCGATCCTTGTAGGCTTGTGCACCGGCCATATGATCGTAGCTATTGGCACCTATGATGATGCGATTGTAGTTTTCGGGCATGGGCGCCCATTCAAGTTGACCGCCTGAGACTTTGTCGAACAGCCGATAGAGGCCACTCGTTTTGCGATGTACCTCACCCATATAGTGCAGGCCTACATCCCACTCGAAGCCTTGGCGTTTGAAGGATTGCAAACAACCACCCAACACTGCGTGGCGCTCCAGTACCAAAACGCGCTGTCCTTCGAGGGCCAACAATGCGGCTGTACTTAGGCCGCCAGCACCAGAACCTATGACAATCGTGTCGAACCTGCTGTTTAGCTCTCCACGAGCCAACGCGCGCTTAAAACTCAGATCGTAATCGCTCATCGTTCGTCCCCTTCCCTACCCTTTCCGGGATTTTTATTGATCATTGGTGCGCAGTCGCTACGCAGCCTGAGTGTGGGTACGTGGGGAATCGGCGTGAATGGCACCACACGCCAAAGATTTGTTTCGACACGACAATTTAAAAGGAGGAACAACAACCGCCCAAGGTATTGGCATCCCAAATCAATTCTCTGTCGCACGGTAGCAACGACAGCAGAGGACTGGCATCGGAGAATCCCTCCACGATCTTCCTGTGATTTATTTATAAAAACGAAAGAAGGGACTGCGATTATGGACAGCAACTTTAGGCATATTCAGGTGGAACCCGAGGCTCACGGTTTTGGAGCCAGGATTATCGGTATCTCGATAGATAAGCCACTCACGGCAGCTGTATTAGGAGAGGTGAAGGACACATGGGCCAGGCATTCGGTAATTTACTTCCCGGATCAGCCGCTCTCCCACGCACAACTGGAGGCGTTCACGCTTCAGTTTGGTGAGTTCGGAATAGACCCTTATATCGTCCCGATGGAGGCTCATCCGCACATTCTCGAACTCAGGCGCGAGCCTGATGAAAAGGCGGTTAACTTCGGTGCCCAGTGGCACTCAGACTGGAGCTTTCAGGAACAGCCGCCGGCGGGAACCATCCTTCACTCCAAGATCACTCCGCCCGTGGGTGGCGACACGCTATTTGCCGACGGCTATCGTGCCTACGATGACCTTTCTGAAACGATGAAGGGACTCCTGAATTATCTCGTCGCGATACATTCTGCGAGCATGCCCTATGGTAAAAACGGCCTGTTCGCAAAAGAGACTGAAGCACGCTCAATGAAGATTGTGGTCAGTGAAGACGCCGATAAAACCTGGCCACACCCGCTGGTACGCGTGCATCCCGTAACGGGTCGCAAATCCCTCTACGTGAGCCCTGTCTACACGCAGGGTATTCAGGGTTTGACCCATGGAGAATCAACGGCGCTGCTGAGTTATTTGTATCAGCACATGGTGCAGGACAAATATGTCTACCGTCACCGATGGGCGCCGAACATGCTTACTCTGTGGGACAACCGCTGCACGCTTCACAACGCAGACGGTGGCTACGACGGCTACCTACGCCTTATGCATCGAACAACCATCTCAGGCGAACGCCCTGTTGGTGTTGCCGCCATTTAATCAATAAACCAGAGAAATACACCCAATGATTGACGTAAGCATTCTTTACCCGAATGAAGCTGGCGCAACCTTCGACTTCGATTACTATCGTGATCAACATATGGCGATGATTCAGCAGAAGATGGCCGGGGCCTGCAGTCACTTCACTATTGAAAAAGGCCTTCAAGGCCCAGTGCCTGGAAGCGATCCAACCTACATTGCAATAGGTCATCTTTTCTTCGATTCACTCGACTCATTCGCAGTCGCATTTGGGCCACATGCCAAGGCCATCGGGGCGGACATCGTTAATTACACCAATCTCAAGCCCATCATTCAGGTCAGCGAAGTGCTGGTCGGTTGATGCATCCAGAGTAACTGCGGGAGGCTTAACGGGAGGCACCTGTCTTTTTGCGTACCTAGTGCCTCTTTTTTTGAGTAAAGGCGCGTAATGTGATGCAGCCGGATTACCCTGCGCTGACGCGATCAGCCTGAGCGTACTGCCAAAGCAACGGATAGAACTCTAGGAAATCCGCACTTAGCGGCTCATACAGCGCTGTCAGCTCTTCGTATGCACCGTGCAAACCTTCTGGTTGAGATAGGCGCTGGGAGATGACTTCCAGCCCATGACCGATCATCGAAAAATCCCTATACGCTCCAAGCCAATCTTCCGCGATGATCAACGGTGCGACCCGAGCCAATCGCTCCGGTAGTGCGGGCTCGCCCTCTAAAAGCTGGTAGACCTTTTTAGAGAAAACATCCAAGGGCACATCGGCGTAGCGCTCCCAATCTCGCGCCAGGCAGTGATCGAAAAACATGTCGAGCGCGATTCCCGCATAGCGACGTCTTGTTACAGGAAATCGCCCAAGCGCCCTTCTAACCAATGGATGGGAATCCGTAAAAGCATCAATTCTGCGATGCAACACGATTGCCTCTGCAGTCTGTGCAGAGAAATGTCCTAAAAACGTCCCCTTTACAAAATCCCCATAGAGACTCCCCAGCAACTGCTGAGGCTCCTGACCACCTAGGTGAAGATGTGCGAGGTAGTTCATCAGCGATTCCTACTAGCTATATGACTTTCTGAATGGTCATCCATCGGATTGATTGAGCGGTACTCCGCCTGTCCGAAATCACCCATCAACAGAAACACTACCATTCACTAGGTAGGCCATCAACACCAGAATTAAAGCCGCCCAGCCACCCTAATCCTCCAGCTACGTGTCGCCCGCAGTCACCTTCAGAATGACATGATGATGCCGAATGTCGCATCGCCCATTGCATACCTACCAACTAGATGGTAGCCTGTATCTAGATTTTAAATAACCCCGCGAAACTACAGGGCGTCAATGCCCCACGTGAGAACCCCATGCAAGACTGGAAGCAGACCCGTAAAGACATCAATACCCGCCTGATGGAACTCAATGCTCTGTCGCCGGAAACCATGAAAGGCATGGCTGCGCTTGGCGCCGCCGGCGGCAAGACCAATCATTTGGACGCCAAGACTCGCGAGCTGATCTCCCTGGCAGTGGCCGTGACCACTCGCTGCGATGGCTGCATTGCCTTCCACGCAGCTGAAGCCAAGAAGCTCGGTGTAACCAGTGAAGAGGTAGCCGAAGCATTGGGTGTAGCCATCAACATGAATGCCGGTGCCGCATTGGTTTACAGCACTCACGTGCTCGACGCGTTCGACAAGTCCTGAATCAAGCGCCGATCTTCTATCCTTCAACGAAGTCGAGATTAATCATGAATAAGCTGTTCACCCCTTACGAGCTGTCCGGTATTACGTTGAAAAACCGTGTTGTCATGGCGCCAATGACTCGCACCCGAACGCTGGACAACATTCCTAACGATTCCACCGCACTGTATTACACGCAACGTGCTTCCGCCGGCCTGTTGATCACTGAAGGTCTGCCTATTTCCGACGAGGCCCGTGGCTACCTCTACACCCCGGGCATTTATGCCGAAGAACACTTGCCAGGCTGGCGTCACGTCACCGAAGAAGTGCATGCCAAAGGCGGGAAGATTTTTGCGCAGTTGTGGCACGTAGGCCGCATGTCCCATCTCTCGGTGCATGGCATGGTGCCGGTCTCCTCGGGTACGGTGCCTGCGGTTGATACCACGGTGTATGCCTGGATCGAGTCTGGCAAATCAGGCCCGGTTCAACCCAGCGCACCTCGTGCATTGGAAACTGACGAAGTGAAACGCGTCATCGCGGATTTTGTTAAGTCTGCTCGCATGGCTATGGACGCCGGTTTTGATGGTATCGAAATCATGGCTGCCAACGGCTTTCTGTTCGATCAGTTTCTGAGCAGCGCCCTGAACACTCGAACCGACCAGTACGGTGGCTCCATTGCCAACCGCCAGCGCTTCTTGCTGGAGACCATAGACGCAATTGCTGCTGAAATCGGTGGCTCGAAGATTGGCGTGCGTTTCTCGCCGTTTGGCCGCCTGTATGACTTTGGTGTGTACGAAGGCGAAGCAGAAACCTGGATGAGCATGGCGGCAGCCCTCAATGAACGGGAACTGGCGTTCGTTCACCTGAACTACCAACCAACCATCCTCGCCGCGCAAACACCTCCGGGTTTCGGCGCAGCATTCCGTGAAGCGTACAAAGGCACCTTGATGGCTGCCGGCGGCTTCACCAAAGAGATCGCAGAGTCTGAGCTGGCCAAAGGTGACCTTGACCTGATCGCCTTCGGCACCCTCTACATTGCCAACCCTGATCTGGTAGAGCGTATGCAGAACGGCTGGCCATTGGCAGAGGGTGACCGCTCGACTTACTACGGCGTCAGCGATTCGATTGACAAAGGGTATACCGATTACCCGAATTACGTTAACGCAAACCAAGCTGTTCCGGCTGAAGCGTAATTGCGTTAAGGCACAGCCTGCGTTCAGTTATGCGTGGGCTGGCCTGTTTTGAACCTTAACCAAGCTTAAAAATGAATTTGAAAGTGTTAGGGAGAGAAGTTATGAACCGTAAAATTGTTTCTGGGTTATTTCTATCAGCAATTGGAATATACATCTTAGGGCCTCAATCGCCGTTACGTGCAGAGGTACAAGAACCGTTCACTGCAAACTCTGTATTGATTGTTGATGGCCAAGCCACACCTTCCGCCGTCGCGTCTGATAGTGCTGATAAAGTCGGCGTCGGTGCATTGGTACGAAGCGGGGCTGAGCATGGCACAGGTCAGGTAGCCGCTGATGGCGCCGATCATGTTGGGGCAAACCGCCAAGCCGCTGATGGCGCCGATCACGTTGGGGCAAACCGCTTGGCCACTGATGGCGCCGATCACGTTGGGACAAACCGCCAGGCCGCTGATGGCGCCGATCATGTCGGGGCAAACCGCCTGGCCGCTGATGGCGCTGATCATGTCGGGGCAAACCGCCAGGCCGCTGATGGCGCCGATCACGTTGGGGCAAACCGCCTGGCCGCTGATGGCGCTGATCATGTCGGGGCAAACCGCCTGGCCGCTGATGGCGCTGATCATGTCGGGGCAAACCGCCTGGCCGCTGATGGCGCTGATCATGTCGGGGCAAACCGCCAGGCCGCTGATGGCGCTGATCATGTCGGGGCAAACCGCCATGCCGCTGATGGCGCCGATCACGTCAGGGCAAACCGCTTGGCCGCTGACAGTTCGGATCGCGTGGGTAGTAATCAAGTAGCTTCCAATGAAACTAAAATTCGGATCGGTGGTATTGGCTCCGATGCGGTCGCTTCATCTAGGTAGTGATGTCTACCCAATTTATGTCAGCGCTGACCAGACTGCTCCGGCTGAAGCGTAATTGCCCTAAGACAAAGCCTACCTTCAGTCGTGCGTGGGCCGGCCTGTCATAACGCAGGCTTTGCCTCTCACGCGTATATGCAAAGCGTGCATTGCCACCCGCTTTCCTAACGTCACGAAGATATGGGCGTCTTCGACACTGACCTTAAGCCCTCATTGAATGGAGCACACTATGCCATTAGTCATCATTAAAGGTATCGAAGGCGTTTTCACGGAAGAACAAAAAGCCGAGGCAATTCATAAAGTTACCGAGGCCATGGTATCAGTCGAGGGTGAAAACATGCGTGCCCTCACGTGGGTTCTTTTCGAGGAAGTTAAAAGCGGCAGCTGGGGTATTGCAGGAGAGCCAATCACCGCAGAAAAAGTACTTAAGCTACAAGCTGGCGAATAAAGCGCTGCCCTGATAATCAAGCCTTTTCTGGATTTGATGCATCTGTTCCTTGGGACTTGGCATCTTCTCGAGGGAGGGCTTTTTCATTCAAAAGACATTAATGGGCCTCTAAGTGCTTGAATGAAAAATCACTCGTCGACCTAATGGACATTCTGGAGGTCATCTTGATTCTTATCATCTACGCTCATCCACACCCCGAAAAATCACTCGTCAATAGAGCAATGCTCGAACGCGCATCCAGCAATCCGAACATCGCCATACGATCCCTATATGACCTTTATCCGGACTTCAACATCGACGTTGAGGCTGAACAGAGAGCGATCGAACAAGCACAGATGCTCGTATTGCAACATCCGATGTATTGGTACAGCTCCCCGCCCCTTTTGAAATTGTGGATCGATAAAGTATTCACTCACGGTTGGGCATACGGCAAAGGCTCTGTGGCCCTCAAAGATAAGAGTCTGATGTGGGCCGTCACGACGGGTGGCGAGCACGATCATTTCCACATAGGCGACCACCCGGGTTTCTCGGTGTTGGCTCAACCCCTCCACGCAACAGCAATCTATTGCAACATGCGCTGGCTGAACCCAGTCGTGGTGCACGGCGCGTATGCAGCTGTACCCGACGCCCTAGACTCACAAATCGAGCACTATTGCGCGCGCTTGGCCTCCTGGAAGGAAGATTGATATGGAGACTCACAGTCTGATTGAAATGCTCATTTACTTGGGCTCGGCTGCCTTGATAGTTCCAATCGCCGTTCGGTTAGGACTTGGCCCGGTTCTGGGCTATCTGTTGGCCGGCTGCCTGATCGGCCCGTGGGGCCTGAAGCTAGTAACGGATGTGGAATCCATCCTGCACTTTGCTGAAATCGGCGTAGTTTTGATGTTGTTTATCATTGGTCTAGAACTTGATCCCAAACGTCTTTGGGCTATGCGCCGAATGGTCTTCGGTGGCGGCGCATTGCAGATGCTGGCCTGCGGTGTTGCAATTGCCGTATTTTGCGCCGCGCTTGGCTTGAATTGGACAGCAGCATTATTGGTGGGATTAACGCTGAGTCTGTCGTCGACCGCCATTGCCATGCAGGCCATGAACGAGCGAAACATGATCCCAACTGCCGTGGGTCGCAGCAGCTTTGCCGTGCTGTTGTTCCAGGACATCGCGGCGATTCCGCTGGTCGCAATGATTCCATTGTTAGCAGCAAATGGTGGTACGCCCTCCGGCGCTGAACTCGCGCTGTCCATCGTAAAAATCGTTGGTGCGATCGTCGCGGTGGTTCTCTTGGGCCAGTACGTTTCTCGCCCTGTTCTGCGCTTTGTCGCGCGCTCGGGCTTGCGCGAAATCTTCAGCGCCGTCGCGCTGTTTCTGGTGTTTGGATTCGGGTTGTTGCTGGAAGAGGCAGGATTGTCGATGGCGATGGGAGCATTTCTCGCTGGCGTTCTGTTAGCCAGCTCGGAATACCGGCACGCACTGGAAAGTGACATCGAGCCATTCAAGGGGCTGCTGCTCGGTTTGTTCTTTATCGGCGTCGGCATGTCGATCGACTTCGGCACGCTGACCGATGCGCCACTGAAAGTCTTTACGCTGACCTTGGGTTTTATCCTGATCAAGCTGCTGGTGATCAAACTCCTTGGCCGCTTCTTGAGTGTTCCTACCGAACAACGCTCTTGGCAAGCGGTGTTTCTCGGTCAAGGCAGTGAGTTCGCCTTCGTCGTGTTTGGCGCAGCAACGGTTGCCGGCATCCTGGTCGACCCTTGGGGTAAAAGCCTGACCTTGGCGGTAGCACTGTCCATGTGCGTCACACCTCTGCTGATCCTTATGCTCAATCGCCTGGAGTCCGCAAGTAAACAAAACAATCAGGAAGCGGACACCATCGACCAACGCAATCCTCGGGTAATCATCGCCGGCTTTGGTCGATTCGGCCAAATCGCGGGCCGTCTATTGATGTCCTGTGGCTTTGAAGTAGTGGTGCTGGATCACGATCCCGATCATATCGAGACGTTGCGTAAGTTCGGGGTCAAGGTGTTCTATGGCGACGCGACCCGTCTTGATTTGCTGCACGCCGCCGGTGCCGCTCAAGCAGTGGTGCTGATCAACGCCATCGACAATCAGGACGATAACCTGGCACTCACCCGGCTGGCCCAAGAGCACTTTCCCTCCCTGAAACTGGTAGTGCGCGCTCGCGATATGGGGCACATCATTACCCTACGCCAGATGGGCATAGAGGCAGTCGAGCGGGAGACTTTTGAGAGCGCTTTGTCCCTTGGACGCAAAGCGCTGGAACTACTGGGCGTCGGGCGCTACGAGGCCCGTGAACGAGCGGATCGATTCCGCCGCCTGAACCAGGAAATGCTTGAAGAAATGGCCACGCAGCCCGGAGACGACACCGAGTTCAAGTACGACGCATACAAGCGGGCCAACGCCCTGCTAACGGAAATCTTCAATGAAGATAGAGCTCATCCGATCATTCACTGGCCGGAGCAAAGTCGAGCCAAGGCAGAGGAGAAAGATAGCTAACGAAGCTCGAACGATTTAAAGCCATTTTGAGACCGGCCTACAGGATGTCCTTTAAGTCAGCCAAGATTGCTTTCTTCAACGC
Organism: Pseudomonas sp. PGPR40; assembly: GCF_022014505.1. NCBI lineage: Bacteria > Pseudomonadati > Pseudomonadota > Gammaproteobacteria > Pseudomonadales > Pseudomonadaceae > Pseudomonas > Pseudomonas sp. PGPR40. The sequence goes on from NZ_JAKLSP010000001.1 coordinate 303,713, forward strand.
GCCAACCGATCGAGAGCCGGCCAGAACCAAGCGTAACCGCCCTTCGTGAAAAATCGCCAAGGATGGCACTGACCGGATACCGTACATTTGGGAAATCGTCGGCGAAATAGCCACATCAATCCTTCCGAAGTCGGCGCGAGAATGCAGCTTGTCTGCCAGGTCGTGAAAAACCGGCTTCATTTCTTGGCATGGCTTGCACCAAGACGCCGAAAACAGCACGACGCTGCTGCCTTTTGCAACGAATTTGGCGAACTGTTCGGCTTTCAAGTCTACGATACGGTTCATTTGCACCTCACCCACAACGCCATTTCAAATCTAGAGATTGCAGCACCAATAGGTATCGCAAAGTCTCTAGCATCAATTACATCCATCAATACCGCAGACTTGACCGCTGAACGATTCCTCCTTGCCCTTTGCTTCCAAATACATTTGATTCAATGCTTGAAGAAAGTCTTCTGGGCGCTGAGCACCCGAGATGGAAAATGCATTGTCAAACACAAAAAACGGAACGCCTGAGCCGAATCGGGCCGCTGTGCGCTCGTCTACCTGCATCTGAAGACGCAGATCCGGGGATGACCATGCGAGTCGAATTGACTCATCAGATGCCCCTACAGACTTTGCTATCGCCTCTAAACTTTTTCTGTCAAAGAGCGATTTACCCTGGGTGGTACTTTGCTCATAGAGCGCTTCCACCAGGTTTTTCTTCACTGCTTCATCTTCGACTGCTTTGACTAATACGTGCGCATCCGCAGTGTCACCAAACAGCATGGTTTCAAAACGGTAATCAAGCCCCGAAGATTGGCCATATTGCTTCACCGTACTCATCATGGTTACAGCAGCGGCTGGACTACCCAATTTACGCTTGAGGGCTCCTACCATAGGCTCAGCAACGTGGTTCGGGGCTAGACGGTAAGCTCTAACGTTGACTTGAACGCTGTCCTTGTGAGGGAAATTTTCAAGCGCTTTTTCAAAACGACGCTTAGCGACCCAGCACCAAGGACAGACGTAATCAGACCAAATATCTACTACAAATTTCTTCGAAACACTGCTCATAAATCACTCTGTTTTAAAGGAAGTAGAAGAAGTCGTCGCTATTAAGGGAAGGCTAAAAGCGATTGTTAACAACTCTGTTGATGCCCACTGGTATGTCTGATCTCACGAGCAGCCATTGCGGCTGATCGCTCCACCGATTCGAGCAAGCAGTCGAACCCAGCTAAAGGATCTGCTGATCTGCCCAATGTCCAATCAATGAGACTCGCCCCCTCTAATGCGCTCAACAGCATGAATGCATAGGATTGAGCGGGCTTGGCCAGTAACCAGCCTTTCTGAATAGCTGCCTCACTGATGGCTCTTTGGAGCCAGTCAAGTTGCGTCTCGAAAAAGACTCGAGTAAGCACTTGAAGCGATGAAGGTAGTGCAGCCATTTCTGCCGCCAGTGCGCCACATAAAGGTAGAAGCCCATCATTCGCACTGACGATAAACAGACGAGAAAAAGCTCGAAGCCGCATCAAAGGATCTTTATCAGTGTCTTCAATTGACCTAATGGTCGCTTCGAAGCGATTGATTGAGTCTTTGATCAACTCTTGACCGAGACACTCTTTGGTCGGGAAGTGATGATGAATGCTGGCTTTTCTAATACCAATCGTCGCGGCTAGATCAGCGTAACTAAATGCTGAGTAACCCTTAGACCTCATCTGGTTTTCCGCGACTTTTAACAGCGCTGCTCTTGTCGAAACGGACATTAAAAACTCCTGCGGCTAGGGTTCAGCCGCCCTACACCAAAAGCTGGCAAGCTGCTGCCAACTGGGCCAGTCAAATGGCCTTGGATTAACGTTCGAGCCGTTGCACCTCCCAGCACTCTTAGTGAGGGAATGGAAGTCGATTTAGACGACTTCCATCAGACAGCGTTAGCTGAAATCAGGCACGAACGGCCATAATTCCAGCATCCACGTCCCAGATAGCGCCTGTCACCCAGGACGTCTTGTCCGACAGTAGGAACAGGATGGTGTTGGCGACATCTTCCGGAACACCCACACGCCCCAGCGGATGGAATGCGTTAAGCGATTCCATGGCTGCTGGAATTGCCTCTTTGTCCATGAACCCTTCATAGATCGAGGTGTGAACGATCCCTGGCGAGACGGCGTTGACACGGATACCCGAGTGAGCCAATTCAATTGCCAGGTTACGGGTCAGCGCATGCAGACCTGCCTTCGCCATGGAGTAGGCAGAGGCCGGCGAGCCTGCCAGTGCAGCCTGGGCACCGATTGAGCCGACGTTGACGATTGATCCTTCGCGCTTGGCGGCGAGCATGTTCTTTACCACCGCTTGGGTGATGAAGAACGTCGCACGATTGAGAGACAGGTACATGTCGTACTCAGCTTCGTCATGCTCGGTGAAGGCTTTGGGAATGAAAATGCCGGCGGAATTCACCATCAGGCTGATATCGCTATGGTTGGCATTGATTTCGTTGCGAACGAAATTCATACCCTCTTCAGTCATGAGGTTTGCGACTATCACGGAAACCGGGCCAAGCGCGCTCAACTCGCTACGAACGGCGTCTGCCTTGTCTTGTTTACTGCCTGTCAACACTACGCTGCCGCCAGCTTTCAGCACCATGCGGGCAGTTTCCAGACCCATGCCACTGGTACCACCTACCACAAGCAGTTTCTTACCTTTAAAAAAATCGTTCATTTCATACTCCAGCTAACCAAGTTTTCGAAAATCGCAGCGCCAGAGATCATTCGTCTGCTGGCGCTCTTAGGGTTCAGAGAATCAAACCGTTGAAAATCAGTCCTCGCGAACCTCGAGGGTCGGCACCATACGGATGGCTTTCGAGAAGTTGGCGTAGTTGACCGAAGTCTTAATCACATTTTTATGCAGCTCTTCCACGCGCTCACGAGGTGCGTCGGTGTGCAGGCGAATCACGACGCTCACTTCGTCATACCCTGGGTTGACACTCTCGTCGAGGCCCAAGAAACCGCGCAGGTCGAGGATACCGTCCGTCTCAATTTCCAGACTGTGGATCTTGATACCCATCATGGCGGCGTTGGCCGCATAACCCACCGACATACAAGCGTTGAGAGCAGCCATCAGCAGTTCTTGAGGGTTAGGTGCAGTGTTCTGGCCCAGCAACTCATTTGGCTCATCGGCGGCGATTTCAAAATCACGCGAATAGGTTTCACCGGCGAGGCTATAGCGGCTGACTTTCGCCACAGAGCGGGTCTGGCCTTTCCACTGGGTCTTGACGTTAAAGCTGGCGTGGCGCTTGCCTGCATCCTCAGCAACACCTTGGGCAAACTGCTGCAGGGCGGCTACGTCAATACCGTTCAGGTTATTCGTCATCTGATAAGTCCTCTGTGAATGCGTTTTTGCGCGTGGGTTAAAGGTTCTACGAAACAACTCTACCAACTGGTAGGATGGGTTGCAATAGAATTTTCGTTAAATCGCATGAGCCACCCAAGCTGCTAATGACGCAACCGGCTCTCAAGCCTCATTAAACGTAGCGCATAGCAAAACACTGCCTGTCCGACCGGACAGACGGAGGCAGCATCTGAACAGGCATGCGCACGTAACATTTTGTGTTTGGGCGAAGGGATACCGCTAAGGAGAAAATATCTTTAGCGCATCTGAGGGATAACGAGAGAGGCCCACCTAAAAAGATGGGCAGAATCAAAAACTTAAAGAGGGATCTGCTAGCTAAATGACAACAAGATGTTCTAAGTGCAAATTACGATACGATAATATTTTTTAAAATCAAATCAAACCCAGACTGATCAACCACATTGTCGTTGAGCGCCCAGGAAACAAAACTGCTACCTTCAAGCAAGCTCAAAATCGCTCGTGAAATCTCTTTGGGATTGAGTTCTGCTTTTATCACATTCTGAGATTGACCTATTACTAAGTTACTTTCCAACCAGGCAATATGTATTTCGAAGAATTTTTTGGTCAGCTCTTTAAGGCTGTCCGGTAGAGCAGAAAGTTCAGCAGCAAGCGCACCGCAAAGAGGTAGCATTCCATTTTTTGAGCTATCGACAAACAGCGCCGAAAACTCTTTCAATCGAATGATTGTATCGGAGCTTTCTTCGTTTATTAACTCCAAGCTCTTGGAAAACCTAAAAAGATAACTCTCAATGACGGCAATTCCGAGCCCTTCCTTTGTAGGAAAGTGGTGATGAATACTCGCCTTTTTTATACCAATTTCGTCAGCCAAATCTGCATAGCTAAATGCAGCGTAGCCTTTGGTGCGCAGCAACATCTCGGCAGTGGTTAAAAGGTCGGAACGCGTACTCATAAAGCCTACCTAGAATTTTTGATAAAAGCATATTAACCGTCTTAAAACTATTGTTCAACTCAAACGATGAGAGAACGTCGTGAAACGTGCCCTCATCGCTATTAAGCTAGACTCCTACATGGCTGGAAGTACCCTCAATCTCTTCCAAGCCCGCTGCTTTGGAACGGACGGCCTTCGACCAACCCAGCATCAGCGCTCCAGCGACTAACGGTATAGAAAGAACGGTGTAAGTTCCGTTGGGATAATCGAACGCCAAGAGAATCAATACCACAAGCAAGAAAACAAGGGTTAGCCAAGAGGTGAACGGCGCTCCGGGCATTCTAAATGAGACCATTTCGACCTCACCTCTTTTGACAGCACGACGGTAATTTATTTGCGATAAAACAATGAATGCCCAAGTCGAAAGAATCCCCAGCGATACCAGGTTCAGTAAGAGCTCAAATAATTGCGATGGAATCAGAAAATTTAGTACAACACCAAATACGTTAATCCCCATGGTGACCAAGATCCCCATATAGGGTACTCCTTGGGTACTCATGCGTTTAAACATTTTTGGCGCTGACCCACCCATGGCAAGCGATCTCAATACGCGACCAGTTGCGTACAAACCAGAATTAAGACTTGAGAGCGCCGCCGTCATTACAACGATGTTCATAACGGAGCCAATCCCAGGAATCCCCAGCGCCTCAAAAAACGTTACGAAAGGACTAACGTTAGCGCTATAAGCTGTCCAAGGTAGAACAGTAACGAGTAAAAATACTGACCCTACGTAAAACAGACCTATTCTCCAGATCACACCATTGATTGCTTTAGGGATAACATTTTTAGCATCCGCCGTCTCGCCAGCGGCAGTCCCCACCAACTCTATGCTCGCATAAGCAAAGATCACGCCTTGTACAATGATAATTGCAGGCAGAAGCCCATGCGGGAACATTCCCCCGTTATCTGTAATCAGGTGTAAGCCTGGAATATGCCCGGCAACCTCATGGCCCGTAGCAAAGAAGAACGAACCAATCACCAAGAACACACTGATAGCAGCGACCTTAATTACGGCAAACCAGAACTCCATTTCACCAAACCACTTAACACCAACCATGTTCATCAATGTAACTACGCCCAAGGCGCTTAATGCAAAAATCCACTGAGGAACGTCTGAAAAAACGCTCCAATACTTCATATAAATAGCAATCGCGGTTATATCAACAACCCCTGTTAACGCCCAAACGAGAAAATACATCCAGCCAGCAACGAAGGAAGCACGCTCTCCCATAAATTCCCTGGTATAGGATACGAAACTACCACTGCTTGGACGGTGCATTACCAGCTCACCAAGCGCCCTTAAGATGAAAAAAGCGAAGATGCCACAGATTAAATAAACAACTGCAAGTGCAGGCCCTGCGATTTGCAGTCTAGCTCCCGCCCCCAAAAACAACCCGGTGCCGATTGCCCCACCTAACGCCATCATCTGTACGTGACGTTTTTTTAAGTGTTTTGAGTATCCGCTTTCATGGGAATCAAGCCAGTTCGACCTATCTTTCAGTTCGTTACTGCACTGAACTTCTGAAAGGGATTGAATTTTTTGTTTTTTCATGTCTCACCCGAACGATTTATTTGCAGTTTTTTTTCTTATCTCTTGCAAACTTAACTTCTTCCTCCCATCCCATGGGAAGTGCGGGAAACGCCTCGAGCTCCAATGTCGTCAACGACACTAAACCTCTCCCGCTTAATGCCATAGCGCGCTCAGATCATCGCTTTTAGGTCGACCAGGTAGCGAAATCCCGAGACACCAAAAACCTACCATTCACATGGGAGCCATGCAAACTCTATTTTTCTATATTTTCAAATCATTGTTTTTAAACGTTTTTTTACTACATGCCAACCTAATGGTAGACTTTTAATGTGAATGGCATTTTAATCTTGAATCTGCGGTAGCTGCGCAACCCAACTCACCAAGGTAAGAATTGGATTCGGTATGAAAAAATATAAAAACGTACAAACCCTACTCGCCCACGCGTCTATCGAGCCTGATCAGCATCATGGCTTCGTGAATACACCGGTTTACCGGGGTTCCACTGTGGCTTTCCCTACGTGTGAATCGATGCGCGAGGGACGCCAAAAATATATGTATGGCCGATGGAATAACCCTTCGACGGAGGCATTGACTCAGGCCCTCCAGCACTTGGAGGGGGCGGAAGGCACGGTTCTTTGCCCTTCAGGGCTCTCTGCATGTACGACTGCCATACTGTCTGTGGTGGGAGCTGGGGATCACCTGCTAATTGCGGACAACGTATATTCGCCGATAAGGGCTTTTTGTGAGCAGGTGGGTCGCCGCCTTGGAATCGAGGTCTCGTTTTACGATCCGACAATAGGTGCCGGAATCGTAGATTTCCTCAAGCCAAACACTAAAGCCATCTATACCGAATCTCCTGGCTCCTTGACTCTGGAAATACAAGATATCCCTGCAATAGCCAAGGTTGCCCACGAACATGACATCCTGGTTATTGCAGACAATACTTGGGGTACACCGCTTTACTTTCCTTCATTGGAACTTGGTGTCGATCTGTCCATCATGGCGGCCACAAAATATATCGTCGGCCACTCCGATGCCGTTCTTGGCACCGTATCAGCCTCCAAGCGTGCGTGGGATAACCTCAAGCGATTCCATTTCAACATGGGCTTGTTTGCTAGTCCGGATGATGTGACATTGGCGCTACGAGGAATGAGGACGCTGGATGTGCGACTGGAACGTCATTACAAAAACGCTACGACTGTCGCCAAGTGGCTGGAGACACGCGGGGAAGTGGAAGCAGTTTATTATCCTGCATTAGAGTCTCACCCCCAGCACCAGCTATGGAAAAGGGATTTTAAAGGAGCATCAGGCCTACTATCCTTCGTGACCAAACCTTCCACACAAGCAGCGGCAGATGCACTCTTGGATAACCTATCGTTGTTTTCAATAGGCTACTCTTGGGGCGGTTTTGAAAGCTTGGCGATGATCGCCGATCCCAAACCCGTTAGAAGTGCGACGTCTTGGGAAGTTGATGGGCACCTTGTGCGACTTCATATTGGTCTTGAAGATCCATCTGATCTTATCGCCGATCTCGAAGAAGGCTTTGCGAGATTTAATATTTTACGCAGCCAACACACTGCCAAATATTCATAAAACTGCATTAGGCACAGCCCTTTATGGGCTGTGCTTGCCGTATGTAGGTGAGGTACTCGGTTCTCACATTTTACTCGACCTGGTGTCGGGACAGCAGGAGTCGTTCTCCTGCAACAAAATCTGGGGGCAAGCGTTTTTATATAGAAAGCTCTGTGCTAACACCAACTGCGATCAGAGGCATGGACGATGGTTGCTGATCATTTCTGATAGTTGACCATAGCACATGGTCGATTCCCTTCCCTATATTGAAAACACTGCTTCCGGCATTATAAGCTTCCATGGGAAGTGAGGCCTTTAATAACGATAGTCATCCATTGCGCCAATAACTGCTCCATCAATTCCGGACTTGTCGGAACTGAATCCGCTCGCCACATTAAACTCAGGACGCCATTAGCTGCTGCCCACATGGAGGTAGTGGCAAGGTATGGGTCAACAGCCGGATCAATCGAACCGTCAGAGATGCCATCGGCAATGGCGGCTTCCATTTTGCTGTTTTGGTGCCTTACCAACTCGCTTACACGCGATAAAGCTTCAGGCTCATTAGGAGGATCCGCTAGCAGTCGGAACTCATTTGGGCGTTCAAAAGCGAACCGAAAGTAACCTTTAGCGGCCATTTGAAGTCGCTCCAAAGGCGTCCCAGCTGCGGCATAAGCGGCATCCATGTAGGCCTTGTTTTCCTCAAAGGCCCTTTCAGCAACTGCCATAAGCAATGCTGATCGTCCACCAATTCGGTTGTAGATGGTCTGCACCGCAACGTCCGCTCGTTCCGCGACGGCTTCGAGCGTCAAGGCGACTGCTCCACCCTCCAGTATCAAGGCTTCGGCGTTTTCAATAATTGCTAGCCGCGTGGCCTCAGCCTTGCGTTGGGTGCGTGTGGGAAAGGTGATTTTTGTCATGGCGCGAGTATACATGAAGAACTTTATTGTAAGGCATTCCAATTTTGGAATAGGATCAAAAAAACAATAAGGACTCCACCATGCCCCAACGTCTAGATGTATCGTTTCCGTCCAAGGGTGCAAGCTGCGCCGCCTGGCTGTACCTACCGCAAGAGCCCTCCCCGCACCCGGTGGTCGTGATGGCTCACGGTCTCGGTGGAGTACGAGAAATGCGCTTGGATGCTTTTGCTGAGCGGTTCTGCGAGGCCGGGTATGCCTGTCTGGTATTCGACTACCGAAACTTTGGAGCGAGCGAAGGTGAACCTCGGCAACTCCTAGATATAGCGAGCCAACAGGAAGATTGGCGATCAGCCGTCGCCTATGCCCGCACCCAAAAGGAATTGGATCCGGCAAAGGTAATTCTGTGGGGATCCTCTTTCAGTGGAGGCCATGTGATCCACACTGCCGTTGCTGACGAAAAAATCGCAGCGGTAATCGCCCAGTGCCCTTTCACCGACGGCCTAGCGTCGTTTTTCAAAGTCAATCTGCTGACTTCGCTCAAATTGACCATGCTAGGCGTGGCAGACGTGGTCTGCTCGATACTTGGTATTGCGCCAGTGCCGGTAAAAATTGCAGGGCCAAAGGGCTCCGCTGCACTTATGACGGCCAAGGATGCCGAATCTGGTTACCTCGGATTGGTACCAGACAAATTCCCTTTCAAAAATTACGTGGCTGCGCGTTTTGCGCTGTCCATCGCGTTTTATCGGCCAGGAAAGAAAACACCAAAGATTTTTTGTCCCATTTTGTTCTGCATCTGCGAGACAGATACCGTTGCCCCTGCTGGCCCGACACTGCACTACGCCAAACGAACTATGGATGCTGAGATTCACATTTGCCAAGAAGGCCACTTCGATATCTATGTCGGCGAGGCCTTTGAGCAAGTTATCGAAAAGGAAATTGCATTTCTCAAACGCCGCGTCTCACGTGGCGCAGCAAGCTTTCGCCTTGCATAACGGAGTAAACGTATCCCCTAAAAAAGAAAAACGTTTTCCCAAGATAACTAACAGTCGCCGAACGCAGACTAGGTAACTGGCTTATGAATTCTCACATGAAGGCATAATAATGACTATCAAACCTACTGTATTCATCACTGGCGCAGCCAAAGGCATTGGCGCGGAAACTGCTTTAATGTTTTCCAAGCAGGGATATCGTGTAGCCGCAACTGACGCCAACGAAAGAGATCTGGAAAAATTAAAGAAAACTTTAGGAAACGATCATTTCTATCGTCGACTGGATGTAACCAATTCTGAGGACTTCGCAGCGACATTAAAGGAGTTTGCTGTAGAAAACGGCGGAGCAATTGACATACTGATCAATAATGCAGGGATAGCCTTTATTGATGATTTTGAAAAAGTATCACTTGAAAAACACCTTGCGTTAACAGATGTGAATGTTAAGGGGGTGCAAATCGGAACCTTTCATGCGTTTCAATATTTAAAGAAAAGTTCACAGCCATCAATGATCAGCATGTGCTCTCTAAGCTCAGAGTATGGCGTGCCAAGTGAGGCCTCATATTCAGCAAGTAAATTTTGGGTAAAGGGATTTACTGAGGCGATTAACATCGAATGGGATCGTCATGGTATCTACGTATGCGATGTAATGCCAAATTTTGTTGCGACCCCCATGATGCAAAACCTAGACGGAAAAATTGTACAATCAATTGGCATAAAGCTTAACGCCAATGATGTGAGCGCTACCATCTGGAAAGCAGTGCAGAACCGCAAACACGTCCACTGGGAAGTAGACACCTGGCGCCCGCGCCTACTCCGCGCCATTAATAAACTGCTACCAAAAAATGTTCGCAGAGCCGCTATGAAACACCTAAGTGGCTACTAAGCTCATTCATCACACTGCGAACTTGCATGACTCGTAAAATATTTTCGGCGCGATCGGCTGTCTGACTGTATTCGCCGAACGCTATATTTCTGCAATAGACGATGTTAGCCACCCAAAAAATAAATCCAATAAAAGGCTATTCAAACTAGCCTTGGGAGATAACTATGACCAGCAAAAATAAAAATAATATCTTGGTGACCCTGCTCTTTATTGTATTTTTCTGTTCAAGAGCCCACGCGGAATCCGATCAGCCGATGAATGCTGTGAAATTAGGATTTGCTGATATTCACTTTCATACCAGCACAAGCGATTTAGAAGGCCCCGCTGGCACGACACCAACAGGAATTACAGCAAATATCAACAACACCCAAACGCTAGCAATAATCTACGAGCGTCAAATTTCCGGGCCTTGGTCTATAGTTTTACAAGGTGGCCTACCTCCAACTTTGAAAGTTGATGCTGCTGGCACCGCGAAGTCGCTTGGTAAAATCGCTACTGCGAAAGCTTGGTTCCCAGCTATCATTCTGAAATACACCTTTCGCGACGTTTTTGGTTTTCGTCCTTACGTTGGAGCTGGAGTGAACTATTCATTCTATACTGACAAGCGGATGACTGATGCTTATACAAACGGGTTTGGTGGCATATCGAGTTCAGCGAAGTTGGATGACACTTGGGGCGGCGTGATGAAGTTCGGTGCGGAGTTCCCTCTTTCAGACAACTGGGTATTTGACGTGGGGTACTCTCATTATTGGATAAAAACGAAGGCCACTATTGCCACAGAAACACCGGGCGTCGGCAGGATTGAAAGAACTATCCAAGCCAAGGCTAATCCGGATGCATTTGGCTTGTTGATCGGATACAAGTTCTAAATATACCATAAGTAAATATCAAAAAATAACACTCAACAAGTTCAAAAGCCTTCCCCTTGCTCTGTACCGATCAACTGACATTGAGTTCCGGTTGATCGGCTTAGGCAAATCCATCACCATAAAATGCCTCAACGACCGAGTCTAGAGCCCTCGGCAAGGTCGCACGAATTCAGTTTACAGCCTACCTACTGGATGGTATATTATGTTTCAAGAAATCAAACGTGATACTTGAATTTTAGCTAAATACCACACACGCCACCGGAAGTGGACAGTAAAAGAGATTCCTATTTTTTGGAGGCGCTTGGTGAGACGAACAATATTTGCCCCGTCAAACTTAAAAAACACCAGAAAAGTGGTGCTACTTACTGCTTTAGCAATGCTGGCATTCGCAGCTAATTCGGTGCTTTGCCGACTTGCACTTCGTCATACAGAAATTGATCCTACCTCCTTCACACTAATACGCTTGGTGAGCGGAGCTATCATGCTTTGGGGGCTCCTAGCAATTAAAAGTTCTAGTTCCCGCCCATCAGGAACCTGGTTTGGCGCTTTCACGCTGTTCGCCTACGCGTTTGCTTTTTCATACGCATATTTGAACCTGGAAACTGGAACTGGCGCGTTACTTTTGTTCGGCGCAGTACAACTCACCATGCTTGGTTACGGCTACTGCAAAGGCGAGAGGATGCAGGGAGTCGCGGTTGTAGGGCTACTGCTTGCTATTGGAGGTCTTGTGGCCTTGTTATTACCCGGGACAAGTGCGCCTGCGCTTGGTAGCGCTGGAATTATGCTGTTGTCAGGCATTGCATGGGCCGGATACTCATTAATCGGCAAGCAATCGAACGACCCACTCGCATCGACTACAGGAAATTTCTTGCGAGCCGTCCCTATGATGCTTTTGGCATCGATCCCCTTCGTTAATGACTTTTCGATCGATTTTTGGGGGGCTCTTTGTGCCATTGCGTCTGGGACAATTGCCTCAGGTGTTGGTTATGCCATCTGGTACGCAGCGATACGTTCGCTTTCATCGTTTCGAGCAGCAACCATCCAATTGAGTGTTCCTGTCTTAGCGTCTCTCGCTGGGGTACTCATTCTGGGTGAGCATCTCACCGTTCGCTTAGCGCTGACATCGTTGGCAGTGTTAGGAGGAATTGGCTTGGTGCTTAGCGACAAGCGTTTAGCAAATGGAGCTAATTGATTTCCGGGATCTCAATCGCCACAGGTGACATTCGCGGGGGCGGACTCCTCGATGCAGATGCTATGAGTTGGAGCCCCTGGTCAGCAAGCGAATCGAATGGCCTGGCCGTTCGGCACTTTGAAGGTTGATTTTTAGGCTGGCCATTGAAACACTGAATACCGACCGATCGGTACAGCGTGAGGTGCCGGTGGGCCGCCATACTTGTTGATCAGGAGAACAAAAATGAAGAATGACTCAACAGATGACAAAACTGGGATTGCCACAACCTTGGCTCGTCGAGACTTCCTTAGCAGAACAGGCATGATCGTCGGCACAGCGGCACTCGGTGCAACATTTGCACCTCTTGTACGAGCTACAGAATCCTCTGTTAGTAGTGCCGTTGGAGGCAAGCAGCTGGAGGTGCCGGCCTGGACAAAAACTTTAGGCGGCCCCACAGCTGTACCCTACGGTAAACCTTCTAAGTTTGAGACTAATGCAGTACGCAATATGTACCCTGGGCTGAAGGAACCAATGTCAGCCTATAGCACTTCCCCACTCCAAGAATTGGATGGAATCATCACACCCAACGGACTGTTCTATGAACGTAATCACGCAGGGGTTCCAGACATCGATCCTGCGAATCACCAACTGGTGATTCATGGACTGACGAAAGCAGCACTTCTATTTACTGTGAATGAGATAAGGCAATTTCCATCCGTCTCACGCATTCACTTCATCGAATGCTCAGGAAATCCCTCCTTTTTACCGCCATGGGGCAAAACTGCGGCTGAAGTAGCTGGCTTGGTAAGTTGTGCCGAATGGACTGGTGTGCCCTTAAAAACACTATTGGAAGAAGCAGGTCTTAAGCCTGAGGCGAAATGGGTTATCGCTGAAGGGGCAGATGGTGCAGCCATGACTCGAAGCATACCGATCGAGAAATGTTTGGATGACGTAATGGTCGTGTATAGCCAGAACGGTGAAAGGCTACGCCCCGAGCAAGGGTACCCAATACGCTTGCTAGTACCTGGATATGAGGGCAATACCCACATCAAATGGTTACGGCGTTTACACGTGACCGATGCTCCTGCTTATAGCCGTGAAGAAACGGCCAAATACACCGATCTCATGGCCGATGGACGATCAAGAAAGTTCTCATTTGTGATGGAATGCAAGTCGCTCATCACCTCCCCTTCAGGTACGCATAAACTCACACGCAAAGGCCTCCATGAAATGCGTGGCATCGCTTGGAGCGGAAACGGAAAAATTATGCGAGTGGATGTGTCCGTCGACGGCGGGCGTAACTGGTATGAAGCGAAGCTCCAAGAACCTGTACTCAATAAATCTCTGACGGCATTCCGCGCTCCATTCGAATGGTTAGGAACGGAAATGGTCATTATGAGCCGCGCTATTGATGAGACAGGGTACGTTCAACCAAGCCTCGAACAATTGAAGGAAGTGCGCGGAGAGGTCTCTTTCTACCACAACAATGCTACCCAGCCTTGGCGAATCAACTCCAATGGGGAGGTGACAAATGGCCGTGCATAAAATGATAGTCATGAAGCTGGGGGTATTAAGTATTTGTGTTGTTGCGAATGTAGCGGCTGACCAGAAGCATGGTTTGGGACATTCAGTGACAGAGGAACAAATCGCAAGTTGGAATATTGACGTTGCCCCCGATGGTAAGAACCTGCCCGCCGGTCAAGGTACAGTCATGGACGGAGAGAAGATTTATCAGACATCCTGTCTTGCCTGTCATGGCGCCAACCTCGAGGGTGGCATGGGGCCAGCGCTAATGGGCGGAAAAGGCACTCTAACCTCTAAAAAACCGGTGAAAACAGTAGGCAGCTATTGGCCCTACGCGACCACACTATACGACTACGTCAGGCGCGCTATGCCGTTCCAACAGCCTCAATCGTTGAGCAATGATCAGGTGTACTCAGTGGTTGGTTATATTCTGAACAAAAACGAGCTTCTGGAAGCGAACGCTACGGTTAATGCGGAGACTCTCATAAAGGTCAAAATGCCAAATCGCGACGCGTTCTACGTCGACGATAGGCCCGATGTCAAAGTGAAGCCTTGCTACAAGGACTGTCAATAGTCCGAGAGCTGGAGCGTCAGCTTCTGAGGTCTAGAGGCTGACCTCACACCCGATGAGGCACAAGAGTAGGAGTCTTCAACCCAGGGAGTAACATCTGGCAGAAAAAATCAGAGATTGCCTCTGGCGAGCGCCGGCCACCAGGTTTGATCCATAAGTAGCTGTAGTGGTGGATTCCGAGTATCCCTTTGACGGCTAAGGAGTCCGCTGTAATGAATACTCCCTCCTCAACGCCCGACTTCAGTATTGCCAACCAGATCTGCTCGTACTGGCGGTGAAGGTCAAGCAACTCTATTTTACGTTCGCCAATCACTGAATAGACCTCTCGGAAACAAACTGTCATTTCAGCAAGATGATCGACAATGGCGCGCATGACCACCGACGAGAAACGCCTAAACTTCTCCTCTGCGGGGAGATCGGTATCAATTAATGGAACACCTTTCGCGATCAGCACCCTCAGGTAACGGCTCGTGATTTCGAACAATAGCTCCTCTTTACTACCTATGTGGTGGTAAAGCGCTCCTCGACCTAACCCGGTTGCTTTTTCAAGCTCGGCCATTCCGGTCGCATGGTAGCCTCGGGTGGAGAATAGCTCCGCTGCGATACGCAGAATGCGTTCTTTAGTGCCACCTTCGGCAATGGGCAACTGGCCAGCCGTTTCAGCCTTTGCCATGCGCTTCCTTCCTTCTGATACAAATTTTTCACTAGATCATGACCCTATTCAGCGGGCATTACAGTGAGGTCAGCTGTACGGTTGATCTGATACGACCAGCGACTCGACCGGTCGGTACACAATTTATATCACAGGTGAGGTGTTTTTGACCTTTGAGGATGGCATTAATTAAAAGAAGCAGCGTCGGAATCTAGAATATATTGAACAAGCTGAGCATCCGTATTGAATACAGGACAATTACCAGCTAATGGCTGTTAAGACGAAAACAACCATACCTAACGGCAATTAGCTGGTTCGTGCGCGGCTGCTTCCTCTCAGGATAGCCTTCGACAGAGCGGACTAAAGCGGGGGTAATACGCTACTGCTAAATACAAAATGGCCCTCGTAGGGCCCTTTTGTACTCAAACTAAATTCACTTGGTCAGCCAGGACTCCACGGTGTCGGCGCCGTGCTTAGCTTTCCACTCCTTCAACGTTTTCTGGTTGCCGCCTTTGGTTTCGACGACTTCGCCGGTGTGCGGTTTTTTGTAGACCTTCACCTGGCGGGGTTTACGGCCGACAGATTTAGCCTCGGCAGCCGGAGCACGGCGACCAGCGTCAGGCACCCGTTGGCTCGCAAGCCACTCCAATGAGCTACGTATCTCTCCCAAGACCGGTAAGCAATACGTCCTAGTGACGGCAGGGGATACACGACAATCTCCTGATCGCGGCGACTACATCATCGCCTCTCTATCACCAATAAATCTGATAAATGAATAAAGGAGGCAGGCCGTTTCCGGTCTGTCCCCTTCCCCTATCGAATTGGCTCAGTCCTTTGCCCCTCTCAGTTGCTTGGGGAAGGCACCTCGTTTAGAAGATCGATATCGGATAGTCCACGATCACGCGAACTTCGTTGTTATCGGCATATCGATAGCCGGTCGATCCTCGGTGTGTAGCTTGCCTCACACGAATGGACAATGCCTTAGCCGGGCCAGACTGTACGACGTACCGAGCTTCGATATCTCGCTCCCAATGGCGCACGTCATCGCCTTCGGGATAGACGTATCGGCGCGTGTAGAACGTGTTGTCGCTGCCCCGATTGCGGACATCGTCCCCTCTCGCATAACGCGTCATGAAGGAAAGGCCCGGTACGCCAAACGATGCCATATCGATTTCATAGCGAAGCTGAAGAGAGCGCTCGTTTGGCTCGGTGAAGGTCGAGAACTGAATTGCATTTGCTAGAGTAACGGCACCAGGCGCCGTACCAAATCCCAGCCAATCCATAGGCTCGTCTCCTTCAACCTTTTGATAAGCAAACATAAATGTATGAGCTTGATATTTATAGGCCATTGATAACGACCAAGTAGTGTTATCGATCACACTTGCGAGTTGGCGCCCAGTATCCACCGTACGGTATAAATTGGCGTCAAAATTAATAGACTTACTATTACTGATTGCATGAGTGTAACTGCCATTGACATAGTACTGCCTCCAAGTATCTTTCGCCTCAGACGCATAGATTGACGCCTTTAATGCTTGTCCAGAATTATATTTTAGACCCGTATAACTAACGGACTTAATAGCAATCGGCAAACCATAGTCAGTGGTAAATTTATCGTGATTATTCGATGAGTCGACACCGCCTTGCCCATAAAAATGCGCCGCATCTAGATGCAGTTTATCGATATCCCATGCAAGCATCCCTCCAGTAGCAGAGCTAGGGAAAAGCCTTACGGTATTTACCGACAATACAGGCACACTTGGAAAGAGGTTGCCGTATTGAAACAATCCTTCACCATAGCGCACCTTCAAAGCACCACCTGACTTGCTGAAGTGGTCACGTGGCTCGCCATCACTACTTAACTGCGTCAAACGCACTCCCGCTCGGCCGCCGCCACTGTCGAGCTTCAAACCCAGAAAACTATAGGCATCAAAACCCAAGCCCACTGCACCCGGCGTGAACCCTGATGAGAAATTGGCCATAAACCCCTGCGCCCATTCCTCAGCATAACCATTTCGCTCATCCGCACTTTTGAAAGCATTCGTGCCTGCACCATTGCTCATTCCATGTCGAAAATCTCGATTAAAGTAGAAATTTCGGGATGTGATCGTAAGTTTACTGTCGTCAATAAACTCAGGGGAAACGGTTTCATCAGATCGAGCCTCGAAGAAAACAACAGAAAGCAATGCAGCACAAGTTATTTTTTTTACGATCATGTCTATCTTCCAAATATTGTTTTTATAATGAAGATCGTGCAGCTGTGAGAATCAGCGCTGGGCAGATAACCGCCCCCACGCACATGCAGTTCTAACGCCAATAGCTACTTAACAACATAAATTTTGAGCGCGACATATATAGATTGAACAACATCACTGGGGTAACGCACATATCAAAGTGCACTACTCCGCTGATGATATGGGAGCTTGACTTAGCAAGCCTATCAGACGCCTTGAGGATCAAGTTTAGATAAGACCAATCTAAGGCCAGGTTATAATTAATATAATTTTAGCGACGCATGCGCGGCAGCAAAGTCTGTACGAGCTCTACGACAATACCTGCAGACATCCAAGAGTGAGAAGTGTCGCCGTAGTTAGCCTTGGGGCGAAAAAGAACCCGTAGCACGGTTTAAGCGCTACGGACTTATATGTGCCGTGAAAAATCACCGCCCCCTACTGAGACGCCTGATAGTTCCCTTACACCTTAGGCAGTTGGTTAGTGCCTAACGCTTGCCCAGGTTGTTTGGTGGTGCCTGTATCTGGGTGAGTAATATTAATGGCGCAGAGGCCTGATAATATTGCAGGGATCGCTGCTAGCAGCATTACGCCAACTAAAGGAATCTGCATGGCAATCAACATTGCTCCAACGAGAGGGCCTGAAACCGCGCCTAGTCGACCTACACCTAGCGCCCAACCCACTCCAGTTGCACGAATATGCGGCGGGTAGAAGTTGCTGATTACACCATTCAATGTAAGCGACCCCCCGATCAGACAGAACCCGGCCACCATAACGGCAAGAATCGTGAAAGTAGCGTTTCCATGTTCAAAACCTACTGAAGCAGTGGCAAGACCGCAGACAACCATGACTTTACCCACCAACCAGGTTTTGCTTTTCACCTTGTCCGCTAGATACGAAAGCGTGACAGCTCCTAGCGTACCGGATGCCAGGAAGGCAGATGTTGTGAGGCTAGCGGCGCTGGAAGAAAAGCCTGTATCTCTTAATAAAGTCGGCAACCAGCTGACGGTGAAATACAGCAGAGTAAAACTGGCAATACATGAGCCCCAGATAAAAATGGTTGGCTTCAGATATCCGTAACGGAAAAGATCAACGATCGTTACTTTCTGCGGCTTTCCTTCCTCTAGTACAGGAGCTGGTGGCGTCCATTGCGGCACGAATTTATCGAGCATCCTGCTCAGCGCAGCGCTCATGTGCTTAGCTCTGAACAGCCTGGACAGAGACTCAGGGAGCCAGAGATACAAAAAGGGCAGCAATAGCAAAGGAGCGACCCCTCCGACGATAAAAATGCTATGCCAGCCGTAAATTTGCATGATGCTTGCCGCGATGAAGCCACCCACCGCCCCGCCAAATGCGAACCCGGCGGCCGCCATTGTCACAAAGAACGTCTTCATCCTGGGCGGCGCATAGTCTGCCATTAAGGCCATTGCGCTTGGCATGGCCCCTCCCATTCCTACTCCGCATAAAAAGCGAATGGCCGCAAGGGTGTAGATATCATTAGCCCAAGCCGACAAAAGCGTCAGACCAGCGAATAGCAGCACACAGCTCAGAAGAGTTTTTCTGACGCCGAAGCGATCAGCTAAGGGGGTTAGCAACAAAGATCCAACGGTGAGCCCAAGTAGGTTGCAGGTGAAAACAACACCAAATGCAGCTTTTGGCGTTTCCCATTCTTGCGCTAGGGTTGGGACAACAAAGCCCAATAGCTGAGCATCGTATCCGTCACAGATGAGTAACAGAATCAAGAGTACAAGTGTTTGGATCTGATACCGCGAGAGCGGTCGTTGATCAAGTGCAGCACGAAAGGCGTCAATTTGGTTATTCATCATGGCAATCCGATTATTTTTGTGAGGCCACGTAAGAACTCGTCGTTATTTCTACGACGGTGGGGTGTCAACCTGACTCGCAGGGTGGGCGCGTTGAAATGCAGGATGCTCAGCCGCCAGTTGCTCGACGCGAGCGATTCTTGGGAACGCAGCACTCACATCGAGACCGAATCGGCGAGCTGCGTAGATCTGAGGCAACAGATAAACATCAGCCAAACCGGGCTCATTACCCAGGGCCCATCCGTTGCTACCAATCAGCGCTTCAACCGCTTTGAATCCGTCAGAGATCCAGGCCAGGATCCATGAATTGACGAATTCGTCCTCGTGCCCCGTCGCTCGGAGCTTGTTCAGCACAGAAACGTTATGAAGGGGGTGTACGTCGCATCCGATGATGCCGGCAATCGAACGAGCCAACGCCCGATTCGCCGCATTACCGGTAAGCAATGGCTGGTTCGGGAAAACCTCCTCAAGGTACTCTATGATGGCCGGAGACTGCAGGATGCGAACGTCACCATCAACCAGTGTCGGCACGCGTCCCTGGGGATTGATTTCCAGATATGCAGCGCCATGATGCTCACCGCCATGCCTTACGAGATTGACTGGCTCAATCTCGTAAGGCACACCTTTCAATTCCAGTGCGATTCGCACTCGGTATGACGAGGTTGAACGGTAGTAGGAATACAGAATCACCGGCGACTCTCCCGAGCGGGGAGTACTACAGCCCGGCACTCACCAAAGCCTATAGAGGCGATACCTTCTCGGGAGGCTCGGGCCTTTAAGATGATTTCATCACCGTCCTCCAGGAACGTTCGCGTCTCACCATTGGGAAGCGTGAATGGCTGTTTACCGCCCTCAGTCATTTCCAGCAACGACCCCATCGATTCGGTAGTAGGGCCTGAAAGAGTCCCCGTGCCAAAGAGATCGCCAGGACTGAGCTGGCAACCATTCACCGTGTGATGGGTAACCATTTGAGCGAACGTCCAATACATATTTAGGGTAGTGCTGACGCTGAGCAGAAACGGAGCCATACCCTCCTCCCTCATGCGAGCAGTGAGCAGGAATACCTCAAGGCAAATATCGAACGCTCCAGCGCGCTGATCTTCTTCATCCAGCAGGTAAGACAGAGGAGTAGGATCGCCTGCAGGCCTTGCCGGCTGTGCGCAGCGGAAAGGCTCCAGTGCCTCCGTGGTCACCACCCAAGGCGAAATCGTCGAAGCGAAGCTCTTTGAAAGAAATGGGCCTAGAGGCTGGTATTCCCACGCTTGGATATCCCGCGCAGACCAGTCATTGAGCAAGCAGAAACCCGCAATATGCTTGTGTGCATCGCGGATGCTGATTGGGTTTCCAAGCTCGTTCGCACTGCCTACCCACAGCCCTAGCTCAAGCTCATAATCCAAACGACGCGATGGCGCATGAATCGGCGCTTCACTGTCAGGAAGCTTTATCTGTCCAGACGGCCGAACCAAGGGCTTACCGGACGTAATGATGGTAGATGCTCGACCGTGGTAGCCAATCGGCACGTACTTGTAGTTGGGCAGCAGTGGATTATCAGGACGAAAGAGCTTACCCACGTTCTCGGCATGATGGATGCCAACGTAAAAGTCTGTGTAATCCTGGATGCGCGCAGGCACATGTAATTCACACTTGGAGGCATCAACCACCAAGCGGTCGCCCAACTGGCGCTGCAGCTCAAGTTCGATTCCGTCCGCGCTCAACAGCGCAATCAGCCTATCGCGCAGTGCCTGACGGTCTTCACGTGGCAGGCCGAAGAAACTATTGAGTGAGCCGCCGACAGCTGCTTTCGCGGCCTGCTCTCCAGAGCCGACGAGCAAGCCGGCATCTAGAGCCACCTGCAGATCGTAGACCGATTCCCCTATCGCCACGCCAGTACGACGCTCACCACCTTGGATGCTGAATACACCAAACGGCAAGTTCGCCAGCGAAAAATCAGGATGACCATTGGCCGAAGAAACCCAACTGTTCATTCACTACTCCCTCAATAAGATTACTTGCTCTCGAAATTACTTGCTATTCCATCCCAGCACGCGTCGTAGTTGCTTTGCAGCGCGGGGTTGGCGAGAGCAAATTCGGTTGGGCGCAGGACTTGGCTTGTTTCGAACATGAAGGCCATCGTGCCATCCAGTTTCTGGGGTTCAAGATCAGCAGCCATTGCGCGCTCTGAGGTGAGTGCGTCAGGCCCATGAGCACTCATGCAGCTGTGTAGAGACGAACCACCGGCAGTAAAGCCATCTGCTTTAGCGTCGTACTCGCCCTCAATCAGGCCCATATACTCGTTCATGAGGTTGCGGTGAAACCATGGTGGACGGAAAGTGTTTTCGGCCACCAACCAGCGTGGTGGGAAAATCACGAAATCCAGATTCGCCAGTCCAGCCACGCTAGTCGGAGACGTCAGAACCGTGAATATCGAGGGATCAGGATGATCGAAACTGATAGACCCAATGGTGTTGAAGTTACGCAGGTCATATTTGTACGGAACGTTGTTGCCGTGCCAAGCGACCACATCAAAAGGAGAGTGATCCAGTTCGGCCTCCCAAAAACTTCCTTGAAATTTCTGCACCAGACGAGTTGGCGCCTGCCGCTGCTCGAACCAAGCATTCGGCGTAAAGAAATCACGAGGGTTGGCTAGACCATTACTGCCAATCGGGCCAAGGTCAGGAAGACGCAAAGGAGCACCATGATTCTCGGCTATGTAGCCACGAGCAAATTGTTCAAGGAGCTCCACTTTGAATTTCAAGCCGCGAGGGATTACCGCGATTTCCAATGGCTTGACTTCCAAACGCCCAAGCTCAGTTGTGATCAGCAACCCACCCAACTGAGGCACGACCAGCATTTCTCCATCAGCATTGTAAAAAGCGCGCTCCATCGAGCGGTTTGCCAGGTAGTGATAGATGGTGATCCCGCTAGGTCGGTCAAGGCTGGAGTTCGCCACCATCACGCGCAGGCCGTCGATAAAGTCAGTTGGCGATACGGGTATATCAAGAGAGTCCCAGCGCATACGGTTCGGGTTGGCAGGAGCGAGACCGGCTTGCGGAATGGGTGATTTGAGCGGTTTGAAAGTCGGATGGGCTGCCGATGGGCGGATGCGGTACATCCAGGTACGGCGACTCTCATGCCGGGGCATTGTGAAAGCAGTGCCGGAGAAAAGCTCGGCGTAGAGACCGTGAGCCACACGTTGCGGTGAGTTCTGGCCTACCGGCAGTGAGCCTGGAACGGCCTCACTGGAAAACTCATTTCCGAATCCGGATTGATAGTGTAAGTCTTGCTCGTCAATGTTCATCATAATTCCTGCCATTACTAAATTTTTATTCGTAACAGGTTTACGCCAATCGCAATTTCATATAATCACGCCATCAAGGAGACATGAGGCAGCGACAGGTATCAGCGACGCACGGCGCCTCATGTCGTTTACTGAAAGATAAAACTCATCCGCCGGTGGAAGGAGCCAATACGATTGCCGGTAGCGAAATTTCATTTCCGACAAAAAACAGCTCTCTGTTAAATGGTCATCCCCGATCTTGTGGAAGTCGTTTTACTTCTGAGGTTTCGCAGTGAACCAAATCGACTCCAACGTTTCGGCTATGCTCGACTAGAACAATGGGTGGTAACGCGCAATGTTAAACCCCAAAAAAAGAGCGGCCGAAGCCGCTCGCTTCAGTTAAAGCACGATGTTCAAACCGTATACATATTAACTACGCAATAAAAACTGCCGTGCAGATCGGATGGGAATCGATCAATCGCTCTGCAACTCAGCCCAAATTTCTTTGTCGAGCTTATCCGTCCAAATAACTGGCCAGTCGATCTTGGAGCATTCGTCCCATACGCGCTTGACGTCAAAGGGCAGGCAATGTTCAAAAATTGGCCAGTGGCCATATTCTGCATTTAACTTTTGGTGGGTTGCTTCGAAAGCCTCTTTCAAGGAGCCGCCGCGCTGATGAACCTTCTCTACTTCTTCGATCATGCTCTGAATAAAGTTACGTGTTTGCTCAATGGCAGCGTCAGTGTTGGCTACGGTCTTTGCTACAGGGCCACGGCCACCTAACAAGAATTCAGAGCGATACGCTTTCACCGCATCCAATGTCTTTCCTGACCAGTCATAATGGAACGCGTCACCGGTATACAAAGCCGCCTCGGCTTCAACCAAATCCCCAGCAAAAAGGGTCTTACTCTTTTCATGCCACACCACAAGATCACCGGCAGTGTGCCCGCGACCAACAAACTTGACTTCAAGCTTGCCGCGATCACCACCTAGGTCAATTGTGTAGTCGTCAGTGATCTTAGTTGGCCGAGTCAGCCCGGGAATCCCTTCGGGTTGCTTGAAAAGCCGTGGCATGCGACCGAACTCGCTATCCCAGTCTTCCTGGCCGCGCTCCTCGATAAGCTTGGCAGTGTTGGTGCTAGCCAGAATATGTTCAGCATTGAAAGCGCTTGCTCCCAGTACCCGAACAGCATGGTAATGGCTCAATATAAGGTATTTGACCGGTTTGGTGGTGTGCTTGCGCAGCTCGTCTAGCCAGATTTGAGCAGAGGCTGGGGTAGCGCGCGCGTCGAAGCAGACAACAAAGTCTTCGCCTTCAAAAGCACCTACGTTTGGATCCCCTTCAGCGGTATAGGCGTATACGCCGTCTGCGAGGACTTCAAGGGTTTCTTTTTTCTCAGCAGTGTCATTGGACGAGGCAAAGGCTTTGGCCATGGGTTTCTCCTTAGAATGTTTTAGGAACACGCCGGTTTTGTAGTGACTCTCGGTGCAGCGTGCAGTGACGCGGGAGCGAGCCTGGCTGAGTGTCCTGACGCCATCCTAATGAGCAGGCTTCAAGAGATATATAGGGTCTCCATCGCAAGAGAGTTGACTGCCAGTCGTCGATAGGGAGCGTTGTCGTCTGATAACCCCCTTTTTGACAACTCAGTGTCGACGACGATGCGATTTTGACTCAAGCCGTCAAAAACCTTGGCCCATCCGAGCCCCCTAAGAATGACAACCTTCCGCTGAATTCGTATGCGGATAGCGGCAATCAAAAATCAGCAGTCTGGGTCAAAATCGCTTCAGCTCCGATGACGGCCGCCAGCATGCGCACTCCAAGCGAAAGTCAAACTGATCACAGAAAATGCACATGATGAGTGGGCCGGTATTCTGAGGCTCTACCGTCAGGCCCAAGAGGCCATCAGCATGCTGGACGACGCAGCTAGCGAGCTCACTCAGAGCGATGTTGCATTAGAAGGCCTAGTCAAAATCAATGCCCCCGTCCCCCTGGGCAGGCTACACATCGCGCCACTGCTCTCAAGACTGCAGTCCAAATATCCTGAATTGACCCTTGCGTTTACGCTTACCGATGCGCTGATAGACCCCGTCCAGGAAGGCGCCGACATCATAGTGAGAGTGGGCAGAGTCATCGACTCAGGTCTAATAGGTCGGGTAGTCAGCGGGCATCGGTACCTACTCGCGGCGAGTCCCGACTATCTCGCGAGCCATCAGCCCATTGAGTCGCCTTTAGATTTACTACAGCACAGCTGCCTGCTCTACAAGGGGCAACAAGGAGCGCAACGGTGGTACTTCAAGCCAACGTCAGACGAGGCGTTCAGAACGCTGGATCTGCGCGGTTCCATGAAGAGTAATAACGCAGAAGTTTTGGTCGCCGCCGCCCTTGCAGGTCAGGGCATTGTGCTATTCCCAAGCTGGCTATTCAGTCCAGCGAGCTTCAAAGAAGAATGCCTCATTAAACTACTGCCGGAATGGAAGTTGTCTGCTTCAGCGGAGGACATGTACGTCCAACTGCTTTCCCCCCAAAACAGGCTCCGATCAAGAAAGGTGAGGGAGGTGTCAGCATTTTTTTTGAAAGAAATTGGCACTCCTCCATACTGGGAACAAGTGTAGCAAGAGATTGGCGCCCATCTGTCCTCTCCCTATGCTGACTTGACCTCCCAAGGCTGCTCGGGAACGAAGCGCTCGGCGAGCAAATCCACGACATGACGAACTTTTGGAGAAAGGAGCTGGTTGCGCTGCCAGACGGCGTGAATCGGAAATCCTACTGTCCTAACCTCTGGCAAAATGGCCACAAGCCGGCCCGCCTTCAGATGCTCACTCACCAGCCAATCGGCGATCAGTGCAATACCGAACCCTGCAAGCGTCGCAACTAGAATTGCTTCGCTATCGTTGAGACCAATTCGCCCTCGGATTGCCAATGAGTGGTTGTGGCCATTTTCATCCAGGAAGTGCCACGAGCGCGATTGCCCACCACTGCCGAAGGTGACACAGGCATGGGAATGCAGCTCGTCCAGCGATTGCGGATGACCATGAGCTTCCAGATATTCCGGAGCAGCGCAGAGAACGGCGCGCTGAACTCCCAGGGGTTTTGCAATCAAAGTGGCGCTGTCATGCAGCGGGCCGATCCTTATTGCAAGATCCACCCCCTCCTCTACCAAATCAACCAACCTATCTGTCAAATTGATATCCAACTCGAGTGCAGGATGGCGTTGGGCAATTTCCAAAAGAGCGGGTAACACCCATTTTTTCCCCAGCACCATTGGTAACGTGACCCGAAGACGCCCACTCAGTTCTTGTTGCTGAGCCAGCAATTTGGTCTGAGCCTGCTTCAGCTCATTGAGCGATCGGCGGCACCCCTCGCTAAATCGAGTTCCTTCGTCCGTCAGAGTTAGGCTTCGCGTAGTTCGGTGAAACAGTCGAGTGCCGAGGGTGGTTTCCAGGCGAGAAATACTCTTCGCAACTCCGGACTTACTCATGTCCAAGCGCTCAGCGGCTATGGTGAAGCTCCCAGCCTCAATTACCTCTAAAAAAATTGAAATCCCACGAAACGGATCGGGCGCATTCATTCTTGTTCCCCATTGACGACCAAGAGTCAACTCTCTTGCGATCACAGCTTCCTATATCTAAACGGAAATCGTCAATAGCATATGCAGATGGAGACGTCCTGCATTGGGGCGTCACAATTTGGCGAGTACCGAAGCATTAATGAACGCTACAACCCCCTCCAAGCTACCCCTGAATATTGAGCTTTTTCTGCTCGCGGTGTGCTCAGGCCTAGGCGTAGCAAACGTTTATTACCTCCAGCCAAGCCTGGATTTGGTCAAGTCTGATTTGGGTGCGACCATTGAACAGATTGGCTGGGTTCCGACCCTCACACAAATCAGCTACGCGCTGGGCATGCTGCTGCTCGCCCCGCTGGGCGACGTCATTTCGAGACGACGACTGATCATCATGAAGTCGCTGATCCTGGTGGGTGCATTAATTGCCACCGCTACAGCGCCGAGTCTCAACGTTATGTTGATGGCTTGTATGGTTGTTGGACTCCTGGGTAGCGTCGGCCAGGACTTTATCCCTGTCGCTGCTCAAATCGCGCCGGAGAAATCCCGAGGCCACGCCGTGGGCATGGTAACCACGGGGCTTTTGACTGGCATCCTATTATCTAGAACCTTGGGTGGCTTCGTGGCAGACAGTTTCGGCTGGCGCGAGATGCAGTTCCTTGCAGCCGGATTGATGCTGGTAGTAATCCTGATCACATGGCTGACTGTAGCGCCCACACCTCCAGCGCTCCGCACGCCGTATACCAAACTGTTGGCCAGCCTTTGGACGTTGTGGCGGGAACATCGATCACTGAAGCTCGCCATGATTGTTCAGGGATTGCTGGCATCAACACTCGGAGCATACTGGTCTTGTCTATCACTGGTATTGGCAGCACCACCGTTTCACATGGGGGCTGCCATAGCTGGATCGTTTGGTATTGCAGGTGCTGCTGGTGCGTTGGCTGCACCACTCTTTGGCAAATTGGCTGATCGTCGCGGGCCGCTAATCGCCATCCGTGCTGGTTGTGGCTTAGTGATTGTCTCGTTCGTGGGCATGACATTATTGCCCCCAAGCCTGGCAGTCTTGGGTATCGGTGCAGTGTTGTTTGATCTAGGCGTACAGGCTGGGCTCGTTTCGCATCAAAGCATCATCAACAGTCTCGATCCATACGCCCGCAGTCGCCTGAACGGCCTGATGATGGCTGGTGCGATGGCGGGAATGGCCGTGGGCGCTGCAGTAGGTACATGGGCATTCACACACTTTGGAGCGCATGGCGTGTTTACGTTTGCTGGACTCGCCGGCATCACTGCACTCGCCGTAACTTATCTTCACCATGCACCAAAACGGGAACAGCGTTATGTCTAACACCATGCACGATCATCCTCTGAGAACGCCCTACATCAAACCCGAGCTGGGTGATCACGCACCGCTGACCGTCCTCTTTTCGCTGCTTTCACGCTCTGACAGCACACCACTGAATGAGCGCAGCCGCGCCGAAGGCTATGGCCTAGATCACGAAGGGCAGGTCATCGTAGATCCGGCAGCGGATCCATCAGCTAACGCCCTGGAGCGCAGCCCGAATCTGAGTTTCGAGCATTGGGGCGAGTATTGGCGAAAAGTGCATGGCCCAAGATTCGTGCATGTTGAAGAGTCAGACGACAAGTCTCTGGAGCGCTTGCTGCGATACGATCAACTGCATCGCTTTGCTCCTGGGCCGACCAGTTACAACGCCCCTCCCTACCGATTCCCGGTCGATGAGCACGGCAAGTTGTGGCCCACGATTGTCGGCCACGTACCACCGTATCAACGACCTGCATGGGATGGTGTGGCCTACTTGAATTTCGCCCGAATGGAAGACATGGGTGTGGTGTTCGGCAATGACCGGATCCGCCAAAAGATTGCCCCCGAAGATCACGCGATGTTCCGAAACATCGCCCCCATCCCGGCCAAGCAATACATCGTTTTGCCCAGCAACTCCGGAAACGAACCCGTTACGCTCGTGAAGCTTCACGTTCGCAAGCAGGACGCGACGCGTGAGGAGTTCCAGAGGTGGTGGCTGCACGAACATGCTCCGGTGGTTACGAGGCATACAGGTGGACTGGTGAAGCGCTATGTGCAGCTCCACAGCATCGGGCCAATGGAACCAGGCGAGCTGTTCTATCACCCTGATGCGTGCAAGTACGACGGTGTAAGCTTGTTGAACTTTGCAAGCCTCAACGATTTGGAAGATTTCCTGCGCTGCGATGACTACTTGGCCATATCGAGGCATGAACAAGTGATGATTGACACAAGCTTGGGAGAGTGGTGGACGTCAATCGGACTGACAATTGTCAATCGCATCATCTTAGAGAAGACGACATCGCTTGACGACTTTCGAGCTCCGTTCGACTTCTTCAAAATGCTTTGATCGGTAGACATCTCGCACAAAATATATTGGTGCCGGTAAAGCTGCGCCCAACCCGAGTTCATGCTTTCAGCCCCGCACGGCTTACCACGCATTTGCTGCGCGCCAGGCTGAGAGCCTGGGCATTGATCGACTTCAGTCAATCACGCGGTTCCGGGGAGGCTTCGCAGCCGGTGCTTGTGTTGGATCATCTTTGCCTGGAGAAGCTCCCGAAACCCTCGCACTTGAGACTGCCATGCCGTCCGTCAACGGCACGACCGGACAGACAAAATCAGACTCGCTTAAAAGCTTCTCTTGCGGGACGAACCGCGCACCGAGTTCTTGTTCAAGCTGTGGTTTAC
The DNA here is from genome assembly GCF_022014505.1 of Pseudomonas sp. PGPR40. Classification (NCBI taxonomy): domain Bacteria; kingdom Pseudomonadati; phylum Pseudomonadota; class Gammaproteobacteria; order Pseudomonadales; family Pseudomonadaceae; genus Pseudomonas; species Pseudomonas sp. PGPR40. Next base: position 332,342 of record NZ_JAKLSP010000001.1, read on the forward strand.
GACTGTTGCCGCTGTACAAAATGTTCATGCCAAAACCAAACCGACCTCTACGTGCGATGGCTTCTCCGATTTTGCCCAGCCCGATAATGCCCAAGGTCTTTCCATGCACGTCATTCCCAAAATGGGATGCGTGAATGGTCTTTGTCCAGTTTCCCTCTTTCGTCCAGGCATCAAGCTCAGGGATGCGTCTCGCTGTGGCGAGGATCAGGGCAAAAGCCAGATCAGCTGTAGTCTCGTTCAAGACATCCGGTGTGTTGGTCAACATGATCCCTCGGCTATTGAGATATCTGAGGTCATAGTTGTCGTAACCAACCGATATGCTCGAGATGATCTCAAGATTTTTAGCTGAAGCCAGCTCAGCTTCACCCAAACGACGATTGCCGCCGATCAGCCCGTGGACGCTGAAAATGGCAGCTTCAAACTGGGCATCCATGTCACCAAGCTCGGGACTCATGACGCTTTATTTCACCTGTTTCAAACTCAATTCGAATCGTTTTCTGACTTCAAATAGGTCTTTGCCCACTCTCGGTAGTTGTCCGAGAGTGTGTATTTATTAAGCAGCTCAGGCAGGGAAAGCTCGCTCCCGTCTGTGCCACTTTGTTCGCGCAGCGCCTCGTAGGTCGCTTTGATTGCGGACAAATAAGGGGCATGCCCATTGACCACGATTCGTACATTGGCTGCACTCAGTTTCTCGACATCGCTCAGAGCCGGATTGCCGTAGTTGATCAGCATGATCGGCACGCTGAGGTGTGCCGTGAGTGCTTCCAGGTGCTGGAAGTCCTTAACGCCAACCAGACAAATAGCATCTGCTCCAGCCTTCTGATAAGCCGCAGTACGAGCGATGGAGTCTTCCAAAGTGGTAGCAGCCACATTCGTTCTGGCAATGATGCTAAGGGCATCATCTGAACGGGCAAATCGCGCAGCATAAATCTTGGCTGCGGCTTCTTCCCTTTCGATAAGCACGTGCGACTGCTCGTCGTATTTGGCGGGTAAGTGGGTGTCTTCCAGCGTTAGGGCAGCAACACCGGCTTTCTGCAGCTCGGTCACTGTTCGCATTACATTCAGTGCGTTACCAAACCCATGATCAGCGTCCCCAATGATTGGGATTTGGCTGGCCCGCCCGACTCTGGAAACCTGCTCGACATATTCATCAAGCGTGAGCAGAGAAATGTCCGGAGCTCCGAGCACTTGAAGCGAGGCGACGGAACCACCTTGGATTGCAACCTCAAAACCAAGGTCGGATGCCATACGAACCGAGATAGGATCGAATACGGAGGCAGCAAATTTACAGTCTACTCCATGAAGTAAATCACCAAACGCCGTGCGCAATTCATGATGAGATCGCTCAATCATTTTTTCGGCTCCATCAAATTCATTCGAGGACTTCTTTGGGATCGTTCCGCGTTGAACGAGTACTGGAAATCACTACCGGTCATGGCCGTGGTTGAAGCGGAAATGACCGGTAAACTTTGCTAATTACTTTTGCGCCAACAATGCTTTTCGCGCTGCCTTTTCGTGTTTCATTGCGGCAATCTCACGCTCGCAGGCTTCGACGTCAAAGGAGTTGTCCCATTTTGCAATGGCGATGGTGCCGATACCGTTGCCGATCAGGTTAGTCACGGCTCGCGCTTCGTTGAGGAATCGGTCGATGCCCAAAAGCAGGACAAGGCCTACCAGCGGAATGGAGTGGATGGTTGTGAGCGTTGCCGCAAGGGTTATGAACCCGGCACCCGCCACGCCAGCGGAGCCTTTTGAGGTCAGCAGGAAGACGCCCAACAGAATCATCTGATCCATAAACGTCAGTGGCGTATTGGTTGCCTGTGCGATAAAAATCGCCGCCATGGTGAGATAAATGCAGGTGCCATCCGCATTGAAGGCATATCCAGTTGGTAGCACCATGCCCACCACTGACTTCTTGCAGCCCAGCTTTTCAAGTTTCACCATCATTCGCGGAAGCACGGCTTCGGTAGAGCAGGTGCCAAGCGTGATGAGAATTTCATCTTTGAAGTAACGAAGAAATTGCATCAGCGGCATGCCCGACCATCTAGCAACCGTACCCAGCACCACCACGATGAAAATCAATGTCGTGATGTAGAGCGCGACCAGCAACTGGCCGAGTGACAGCAAGGTACCAATTCCGTACTTGCCAATAGTGAAAGCCATCCCAGCGCCGGCACCAATCGGAGCCAGACGCATGACCATTGCCACGATCTTGAACAGCCCTTGCAGAAACAGGTCGATGGTGTTGATCAGCGGTTTGCTGGTTTCGCCCATTTGAACGAGGGCAACGCCCATCAAAACCGAAATCAAGATGACCTGAAGCATGACGCCATTCGAGAATGCGCCAATGAAGGTACTCGGGATTATGTTGAGAAAGAAATCGATTGTTCCGCCCTGCTCATTGGCGGCTTGGCTGTATTTGGCGATAGCGCTGGTATCAAGCGTGGTAGCGTTGATATTCATCCCCGCGCCTGGCTTTGCGATATTGACCACAATAAGGCCGATGACCAGCGCAATGGTTGAAAGGATTTCAAAGTAGAGCAGCGCTTTGACGCCGATCCGCCCGACTTCCTTGATGCTGCCCATCTTAGCGATACCAACGACGACGGTACCGAAAATAATAGGCGCCAACAGCATTTTGATGAGTTTGATAAAGCCATCCGCAAAAGGTTGGAGCTTGGCTCCGAATTGCGGTTCAAAGTGACCAATTGCTGCACCGATGACGATACCGATCAGCACCTGCACATACAGTTGGCTGTACCAGCGGGACTTGGAGATTTCCACGGGAGCACCTCATTTTATTTTTGTGATGGGTGTGTGGCGTGGCGTCAGTGAGTGACGCCTAATAACGGCGGCCTCCTGCAAGAAGCCGCCGCTCGAGCGCTATCAGCCTTCGCCCAGTTCGCGCATTACTGCGTACAAAGCGGACTTGGCTTCGAAGCCGACACCTGGAATACCCGGCAGACCTACATAGCCATTTTCCACGCGGATCCCGTCAGCGAAGCCGCCGAAAGGCTGGAACACATCCGGGTACGATTCGTTACCGCCCAGGTGCAGACCTGCTGCGATGTTCAGGGACATCTGGTGACCACCGTGAGGAACTACGCGGCGGGAAGACCAACCCATTTCTTCCATCACCTTCAGGGTGCGCATGTACTCCACGAGCCCGTAGGACAGTGCACAGTCGAACTGGAGGTAATCGCGATCAGGGCGCATACCGCCGTGACGCAGAAGGTTACGAGCATCCTGATGGGAGAACAGGTTTTCCCCGGTGGCCATGGGCAGTTCATAGTGGTTGGCAAGTTCAGCTTGCAGTTCATAGTCCAGCGGATCGCCAACTTCTTCGTACCAGAAGAGGTTGTACTTTTTGATGGCCTCCGCGTACGCAATACCTGTCTTCAGATCGAAACGACCGTTGGCATCGACCGCCAGTCGACGACCATCACCCACCACTTCAAGTACCGCTTCGATGCGACGGATATCTTCATCCAGAGGAACCGCACCGATCTTCATTTTGACAACGTCGTAGCCACGATCCAGATAGCTCTGCATTTCTGCTTTGAGCTTGGTCTGGTCTTTGCCTGGGTAGTAGTAGCCACCTGCTGCATAGACCCATACCTTGTCATCTGCCACGCCGTCGCGATAACGGTCGGCCAGCAGGCGATACAGAGGTTTGCCTTCAATTTTGGCAACGGCATCCCATACAGCCATATCAATGGTGCCAACTGCGACTGAGCGCTCGCCGTGGCCACCTGGCTTTTCGTTGGTCATCAGGGTTTTCCAGATGGCGAACGGATCCAGGTTGTTGTTTTCATGATCGACGAGAGTATCTGGATCAGCTTCCGTGATACGCGCCAAGAAGCGATCACGCATCAGTGCGCCCTGACCATAGCGACCGTTGGAGTTGAAACCGTAACCGATGACAGGTTTACCATCGCGAATCACATCCGTGACGACAGCCACAACTGAGCAGGTCATTTTGGAGAAATCGATGTAGGCGTTGGCAATTGGCGAGGCAATGGAAACAGTTTTTTCACGGATGTCTACGATACGCATGGCGGGTTCCTCTTGTTGTTGGTGGCCCCACGTTATGCTTTGCGATGACACCCGCCCAATGCTATTAATGCCGCACCCTATGCACAGGAGGCATGGCCCTTGGAACTCGTTTGGCTCGAGGATTTTTCAGCCCTTGCGGAGTACGGCAGCTTTGTTCGCGCGGCTGAAGCACGGCACGTTACTCAGCCTGCATTCAGCCGCAGAGTCCGCTCTCTAGAGAATTGGATGGGGGTACAGCTGTTCGTTCGCACCCCTCAAGGGGCGACCCTGACCGAAGCTGGGAGGCAAATTTTGCCAAGTGCTCAGGAGGCAGCCAGGCGCTTGTACAGGATGCGCAACGAAGCTCAAGAGGTGGCGGGAATGGCCGCTAAATCGTTGCACTTCGCTGCGACTCACTCCCTGTCGTTTACCTTTTTTCCAAGGTGGCTTCGAAGCGCAGAAAACGGTGCCCCAATCGAGGCTGTACAGCTGCACTCAGATAGCATGGCTGTCTGTGAACAGATGCTGATACACGGCCAAGTTCAGTTTCTGCTCTGCCACCGCCACCCCGATGTTCCACCATTACTAGCCCCTGATCAGTTCATCGGCAAGAAGGTTGGCGAGGACGTTCTCGTTCCTCTGGCGAGCGCTTCCGCCAACTTCGGCAATTCCCCAGCGGCATTGCCCTACCTCGCTTATACCCATGAGTCCGGACTGGGGCGTATCGTCGCTCACCGACTGCATGGCAAGGAAGATTACCTTCACCTCAAACCACTTTTCAGCAGCCACCTCGCGGCGGTGCTGATGTCTATGGCCCTGGAAAGCAAAGGCGTGGCATGGTTGCCTAAGAGCCTCACCGAGCAAGAAATAATGGATGGACGCTTAGTCAGAGCACTAGACGAAAGCTGGGATATCCCTCTGGAAATTCACCTGACCCGTCCAGCAGCACCACTCAGTACATCTGCCGAAGAATTCTGGGCCAGGGTGGGCAGCGACTGATAACGCATCCAATAAAAAAAGGCCCCGAAGGGCCCCTTGTACTCAAACCAAGATCACTTGGTCAGCCAGGACTCAACCTTGTCGGCACCATATTTCGCTTTCCACTCTTTCAGGGTTTTGTGGTTGCCACCTTTGGTTTCTACAACTTCACCAGACTCCGGATTTTTGTAGACCTTCACCTGGCGTGGCTTGCGCGTGCCCGATTGAGACTGGGCAGCGGGAGCACGACGACCGGCTTGTGGATCAAGCAGGTTGATCACGTCTTTCAAGCTATAGCCGTACTTGGCAAGCAAGTCGCGCAGCTTCTTTTCGAAATCAATTTCTTTTTGAAGGCCAGCATCACCTTTCAGTGCTTCGAGAGCTTGGAGCTGTTCGGCTAAGTGTTTTTCGAGTTGACGGAATTCTGCGAGCTTGGACATTGAAGCCTCCGAGGCTTTTTTGGGCTACACGAGTCAGCCATATGAAGATGGCTAATACTGATTCTGCATTATTCTACAGCGAGGATAGGAAGCCTGTTAAACACGTCTGCATAAATGCCAGTATCTGCCAGCGAAAATAGCAGCATTTCAACTTCATGTATGTGATTGGAATCACCCCATAAATCTCGGCTCACCTCAGATACGAGCAACACATAAGAAGCGTATGCAAGCTCTCAAGAAAAAACCAGCCTCAATGACTCGTTCTGAGCTTTCTATCGCATACAACCTCTTGGATACATGGGGAATGAACATTGCAGGCCATTGACTAGGTTCTAGCCTCCTCAAATAACCAATCTCGAAACGCTTTCATTCTCGGCAAGCTTGCACATTCAGTCCGATAGACAACGTAGTAGGCCAATGGAGAGACAACCTGGATGTCTGGAAACAAGCGGATTAGCCGGCCAGCGGCCAAATCATCTCGGGCCATAACGCTGCGAGCAAGCGCGATTCCTTGCCCATCTATCGCTGCTTGAAGCACAGCTGCACTGTTGTTGATCTTCATGCCCCGGAGCGTCGATACATTTTTCATCGCTGCTCTACTCAGCCAGGTATCCCAGGTCGTGAATCCGGCGCTACTGTCCATCGATAGGTCGTGGATCAGCGTTTGATTGGCCAGCTCGGCCAGAGTGTTCAAACAATCCGGCGTGTTTTTCAACTGAGGTGAGCAAACAGGGAAGATATCCTCATCCATCAGTTTTTCTGCAATAAGGCCAGGCCACTGGCCGGCACCATATCGGACGCCGATATCTATTCGTTGAATCAGGAAATCCACCGCTTTGAGCTGTGTATCAAGGCGGACGTCGGTATCTGGCCAGGCGGCATGGAAGCGCTCGATTCTTGGTAACAACCATTTGGCAGCAAAGGCGGGACTGACCGTGACAGTTAGAACCCCGTTGGGCGAGCCCTCTCTCATCCGTTCTACCCCTAACGTAAGCCGCTCGAATCCGGCCCGAATGTCGGGAAGCGCACGCTCAGCAGCATCAGTAGCGACCAACCGTGCCTTGCCGCTGGTGCCTCGATGAAACAGAGGCGTGCCTAGCCAATGCTCAAGAGTGCGTACTAGCTGCCCAACGGCTGCCGGGGTGACATTTAACTCCTCCGCACCAGCAGAAAAGCTTTGATGCCGGGCACTGGCTTCAAAGGCCCTCAGTGCGTTGAGATGAATGGGCGCGACCATAGCGGTAAACCTTTTCTTTATCGTACTGACACTTTATCTCGTTTGTTCAGCTCCCGGTAGAAGCCAATAATTCACTTGTACTTCAGCAGCAGGCGGTGGCTGAACCGTTAGAGGTCATGCCTTAAAGGCTGGCAATAGGTTCTCGGTTTCCTGCATGGCCTCCCCCACTTTTTGGAGCATTCAAATGAGTAATCAATTCATCGGCAAGAAATTGTTAGTCGTCGGCGGCACCAGTGGTATGGGGTTTGAAACCGCCCGACTCGTCTTACAGCAAGGCGGTAACGTAGTTATTGTGGGCAGCCGCGCAGAAAAAACCGAACAGGCTCGCCAAGAGCTAGCCGCAATAGGGACTGTAAGCGCACTCACAGCAAACCTGACTGACCCAGAAGACCTCGCGACGCTGCTGCAGGAGATTGATCAACGCCACGCGGACGTCGATCTGCTTGTGAACGCGGCGGGCGTATTCTTCCCCAAGCCTTTTCTGGAGCACCAGGACGCTGACTATGATCAGTACATGCAACTGAACAAAGCCTCCTTCTTCATCACGCAAAAAGTCGCTGCCAACCTCGTCGCCAAGGGAAATCCCGGCGCTATCGTCAACATCGGCTCCATGTGGGGCAAACAAGCAATCGCCGCCACCCCGTCCTCTGCCTATTCGATGGCAAAAGCGGGCCTGCACTCGCTGACTCAGCACTTGGCGATGGAACTTGCATCCAAGCATATCCGCGTCAATGCCGTATCACCTGCGGTGGTGCAGACCCCAATCTACGAAGGTTTCATTCCGAAAGCTGAGGTTCATACAGCGCTGCAGGGCTTCAATAGCTTCCACCCAATCGGACGAGTAGGTACTCCTGAAGAGGTGGCCGAAGTGGTTGCTTTCCTGCTCTCCGACAAGGCCAGTTGGGTCACAGGTGCTATCTGGGACGTCGATGGCGGTGTTATGGCCGGTCGCAACTAATATGAATTCGGGCATGCCTGCTGAAGCCGGCATGCTCGATTTCTAGCCCTTTAATTCCTTGGAGACACCGCACCCGTGCTCATCAATGCTGACTTCACCCAGCGCGCTACCGTCGCTGCTCATGACTACGACTGGGTGGCATCGTCACAGCCAGGCGTTGAGCGCGTCATGCTTGATCGAGTCGGCGGCGAACGAGCTCGTGCAACGAGTATTGTTCGCTACTCAGCAGGTGCCAGTTTCGCTCCTCATCAACACTCTGGCGGAGAGGAAATACTTGTCCTCTCTGGTACGTTTGCAGACGACGATGACAGCTATCCCACAGGCTGTTATCTGCGCAACCCTCCAGGTTCCAGCCATGCACCTTCCAGCCCTGAAGGTACAGTCATTTTCGTGAAGCTTTGGCAGATGTCTGCGGATGAGCAGGTCAAGGTGCGGATTGATACGCGACGGCCAGATGCATGGCAACAAGAAGGCAACCGCGAGGTCTGCCCGCTACATACCAGTGCATCCGAGACTGTTTCTCTGGTGCGCCTCCCTGCAGGTGGTCAGATGTTCAGTGCCATCGTTGAGAACGCCGAAGTTCTGGTCTTGTTCGGAGGTCTGGTTGAAGACGGACGGCATCACAAAGCTGGCAGCTGGTTGCGTTTTCCGCCAGGAGAATACCCGCAGCTACATGCATCGACCAAGGGATGCACGGTTTACTTCAGAGATGGGAATTTGACCGGTCTCTCAAGCAAGGAAGCACCATGAACCAAGCTCGGATTGCGATCATCGGCGGCGGTATAAGTGGTCTATACGCAGCGTATCTACTCCAATCCCAAGGCATTTCTGATTACGTCTTGCTTGAAGCCCGCGAGAGGCTTGGAGGAAGGGCGCTATCCGTTGGACTTGTGAGTACGGGCACAGCCCCTCCAGATCAGACCAACCGCTTTGATCTGGGGCCCTCCTGGTTTTGGCCCGATTCCCAACCACAGCTGGATCGTCTGGTCACTGAACTTTGCCTGGAGCGGTTTGCGCAGCCCGTACAGGGCGACATGTTGATTGAGCGGATTCCCGGAGTGAAGCCTGCACGCACAAAGGGCTATTTTTCGTCGCCAGCTTCGGTACGTTTACTTGGAGGCATGACTGCATTAGTCGATGCGCTTGCCTTCAGGGTAAATCCCGACAATTTGCGTATAGGGCGGACAGTTCGTCTTATCCACACCAGCGAGCAGCACCTGCATGTAGAGTGTGAACACGCTGATGGTATCCGAGAGTCATGGACAGTCGAACAAGTTCTGCTAGCGGCCCCACCGCGATTGTTGGCCCAAGACGTTGAGTTCTTACCGAGACTCCCTCCTTCGGTTGCCCAGCGATGGCGAAATACCTCTACCTGGATGGCTCCTCACGCCAAATACATTGCTGTATTCGAATCCGCATTTTGGAGCCAATCCGGATTGTCCGGACACGCGCGTAGCGCATTAGGCCCTCTGGTAGAAATTCATGACGCCTCGTCCCCAGGAGGACATGCCGCATTGTTTGGCTTTATCGGCATACCGGCACACACGCGCAAAGTAGTGCCTGATAAGCAACTGAAGGAACTGTGTCGTGCTCAGTTGGTGCGAGTTTTCGGGCCGAAGGCGGGTGAGCCTATGGCGGAATTCCTCAAAGATTGGGCTCAGGATCATCTCACTGCTGTTGCTCAAGATTTACTGGACGCAGGGGAACCTTCGATTAGCGTAGAAGCGACAGTCGATTCCTTCCCTTGGATGGGACGGTTGATTGGGATTGGAAGTGAATGGTCACCGCAATTTCCGGGATACATCGAAGGCGCAATCGAAGCAGCTGCATTAGGCGTGCGCCTGATGCTCGAAAAAAAGAGATTACCACCCTCGACGATTAGGCCATCTATTTAATTGGAAAACATACAGTATTCACTGACGATATCGATTTGGATATTTCAATCGGGCGCTATGAATATCCGAATCAAGCTTCGTTTGCTGCGATAGCGCCGACTCTGAGACTGGTTTGCGGAACAGAACTGGAAGCGAAGGTGTCATTCGTATTAGGCACGTTGGTGTCGCAAACCTGTAGAGCTCGAGAGGTGGCTTTCATGAACAATATTATCTACATCGTCGGGGCAATTGTGGTTGTCCTAGTTATTCTTTCGTTTGTCGGTCTTGTATAGCCTGAACTGCTAAGTATGCTCACTGACTCATTTGTTTGGTGCTAACCGTTTCTGGCGCGGAGTGAGCTACTGAAAATGCCTCTGTAAGACGCCCCAAGCGCAGGCAGCTGAGAACCACTTCGGAGAGCGTGGGCCGCTCAGTCCTGACCTCAAAAGGCGTCAGGTCGAAAGGTACCGCGCCTTGAATGCCGCAAGCCCCAGAACATCAGAGGGAAAATGAGCAGGGGAAAACGAACAGCAGAAGCACGGAACCTTAGAGCAACTGTTTATGGAAATCAGCTTGACTGAGCGCCCCCAGAGTCAACAGCACTGCATTAACCCTGGGTTTACAGCAAGTCTATTTTCCCTGCTCTAATTGGCTCTTTTTTTCAAGTCTCAGCCGGCTGGATGCAGTCAATTTCTGAAGTCCCAGTTCTCTTGCCATTGCATGGAGTAATGCTTCCCCTGCTTTGCCCTTGGCACGAAGCTCTCGGGCGAGTGCTGCCAATTCATCACCACAGACTTCATCAACCGATCGAATACTCGCCTCATCTCCTGGACGCCGACATACAACGGCTGAGGAGTCAGTAATATGGCTCGGCCAGTAGAACTCCCCTATGTCCTCGCTAGTCTTACGGTGAGTGCTCTGCGCCATCAACGAGACCCTTTCTCGGATCTTGGAGCCCGTGCGCACCCAGCCATGGGCTCTCGCGATTCGCCGAGCAAGTATTACATCGAGAATAGGCCCTTCCTCATTGATCACGTGAGCGATGAGTGCGCTCAAAACACCTGAATAGCCTGGTTCAAAAAACGCATCTGGATCTACCCCTTGCATGCTGGAGGCGGGATCAGACTCTAGGTAGTAAATGACCTCACCCGGATAGAAATTCGATTGAGTGCCGCTCACAGTTTGAGGTAGCGAAGCAACTGCCGCGTAATGCTGACTCATTGGAGCGCTATTTTCGTCATTGGCGCTCTCGACCGTCATCGACTCTGCAACTGAACTTGTGACCTCTTCGATCACCTCGATCACTTCCACGACAGCAGCATTTGCCAACAGCTGAGCGGCCTCTTCACGAGCTTCATGCTCAGCCCGTTGAGCACGGCTTAAAGCAAGCAAAGCGGTCAGGCGTTCATGGATGAGATCAGCGGTGCCAACGGCGTTGATCCACCAATCCGTAGACCAGATGCGAAGAATCTCCCATCCAAGACCACGTAATACATGCTCACGCAGTTTGTCTCTATCGCGCGCGGTGGCGCTGCGATGGTAGGTCGCCCCATCACACTCTACACCGGCAAGATAACGACCTAGCGCATCAGGGTCGACCACTCCCAAATCAATTCTGAATGCTGAAACGCCGACTTGAGTATGCACTTGCCATCCACGGCTGGTGAGTGCACGGGCAACAGCTTCCTCGAAAGGGCTATCAAAGCCGCCAACGCTGCCGGTGACTGCTTCAGCCAATGCGCGAGGCCCTCGCTGGGCAAACTCGAGGAAGTGCTTCAGGTCACGTACCCCGATCGCTTGGGTTCGCGTTAGATCTATTTGCTCAGGTTGCAAGCTAGCGAAAACACATAGCTCGTGCCGGGCACGCGTGATTGCAACGTTTAATCGACGCTCGCCACCAATGCGGTTAATAGGGCCGAAATTCATTGCCAAGGCGCCTGTTGCATCATGGCCATAGGTGGTCGAGAAGTAAATGATGTCTCGCTCATCTCCCTGAACGCTCTCAAGGTTCTTCACGAACAGGGGCTCAAGCTCGGTGTCAGCAAAGTACGCCTCAAGTGAAGGCTCATTGCGGCGTGCTTCGTCCAACAAATCCTCAATGAGCTTTTGTTGCTCGCCGTTGAACGTGACCACCCCTATAGTCAACCTGCTTTCCCGGAAACCTGGCGAGCGCAGGCGAGCAACCACATCAGTGACGACTGCACGCGCCTCGATCAGGTTAGTCCTCGACCCGCCCTTGGAATAAACGCCTGCTATCTCGTGCAGTTTGACGGCACGATCGTTCGTCACAGGTGATGGGAACGTGACGAGCTTGGACTCGTAATAGCGTTGGTTTGAGAACGCAATCAAGCTTTCATGGCGACTGCGGTAGTGCCAATTCAGATGGCGAACTGGAAGGTTCGCGCTGATGCACTCATCCAGAATACTCTCAAGATCGGCTTCAACATCTTCATCATCGGCGGTTGATTCTGCGCGATCAAAGAATGACGTTGGAGGTAGCTGTTTGGGGTCACCGACCATCACAACTTGTTTACCTCGCGCCATGGCCCCAACTGCATCCCACACGGGGATTTGCGAGGCTTCGTCGAAAATGACGAGATCAAATGCACTCGCGCCAGGTGTGAGGTATTGGGCGATGGACAGCGGGCTCATCAGCATGCACGGCGTCAGTTTCGTCAACGCATCTGGAATCTTGGACATCAACTCCCGAAGTGGCAAATGACGAGTCTTCTTGCCCATTTCATACCGGAGCACCCCCCACTCTGAGGAGCGGCTGACCGTCTCCGGGTTAGGTAAGTCAGCGCATAGACGCGCCCGTAGCCAATCGCGGGTCAATGCGGTGAAGCGATCATCCAGGGCTCTGAAATCTCGAATTCGCTGCTCATGTTCCACGCTGACGAAACCACGAATGACAGGTTCGTTATCAACAACCGTGTTCAACCACCATCGAGCGTAATTGGTTTCAAAAGATAGGCGGACTTCGCCAGGGTTTACCAGATTGCCCTCCATCGCATGAATCAGGCTTGGGAGACTGGCGCCGATCGCCTCCTCCCGCACCTTGCGCCATGCACACCAGGCACGAACACCAGGTTCAGATCGAACGATGGCTTCGCAATGATGCAGTAGCGCATCGAGCGTCAGTTGCTGGATGTCCGACTGCCCTGATTCAGTGAAGCGCCCAGCTGTCGCCAGAGTATCCACGCGTTGACGAAGTGACTCAAAACACTGACGCAGTTCAGCACCCGATTGGCAAACCACACCTTCCGGTTCAAGCAGTGAATTGGCGTCGCCGAGCAGTACCTGTATCGCACTACGATAAGCAGATACAAGTTCAGGCGTTGTACCGAGCTGAGCAAGGGCAGACGCTAGTTTGCCGTGGAATGCGATCGCGTCCGAGACCTTGTCCACTTTGGTTTTGAGGCCCGCCCACAGCCCCGAGGTAACGGCACTCAGATCATCAAATTCCGAAAGCGCTTTTTCAACGAGACGTCGTTGCTGGAGCACTGCAAAATCTGCCTGCATGGTCTTGCCGCATTGGCCGGCTGCCACTGAGTCATGATCACCCTCAACTCCACCGTGCTCGCTCACTGGACGACGCTCGGTTTGAAAAGCGATAGCCGCGAACAAAGGTTCAGAATCGGTATTGAGCCCAGCCCACAATCCTTCTGTAAGGTCGCCCAAGTGAAGGGATGCAAGCTCCTGGTCAAGCAGGACAATGGAGCGCATATGAGCGAGGTCTGATTTCAGCTGCTCGCCACAATGCCCTTCAGCGACCACATCAAACCCGATATCTGTCCAAGGCTCGTCCGACGCCAAACACAACATTGCCTGACGTAGCTGAATTGCCGCCTTAAGGTGCTGCGCGATCGATAGTGCACCGTTCCAGATTTGGGCGCAGTAATTCCCCACCTCCAACGCGTCGAGTTTATCGCGCAGGTCACGGATTTGAATCCAGGCGTGCAGGTCTTTGGCCACATCAGGCTCTGCATCATCAGAGACGGCTGTTGAGAGGGTCTTTGTGACTTTGCGTGTTCCCAGCAATGACTTGGGCCAGAACGACCGCTCTGCGCTTTGCCAATCCCCGAGTAACTCACGCACATCAAGTGTTTCGATGATATCGGTGTAGGCCACAGAGAGTTCCTGCGTGACCTCAGCGATAAGCTCAAGCATTTCTATTGCTTGGCTCAACGTCTCAAACGTCTGTACTGGCCATGCGGGACTGAGTTGCGACATCAGTGCCCTGCGTCTCGCCAAAAGACTGAGGCCTTTTTCAGCAGCATTGACTGTCGAAATGGCCCACACCGGTGAGAGTTGCTGGCAGAGTGCACGATGCTTCTCTACAAGCGTGCTGCTTTCAGTCAGTCGCTGCGCAATCATGCGACCGTCTGGGCGCAGTGCGAACCGCCAATCATGACCCGCCGCTAACGGCAATGTCGACGAGAGGAGCGAAAGTCCGTTGCAAACTGAAGGCACTAGACTCGCGACAGGTAAACTCGTAGCAGCACTGAATTTCTCCGCGGCCCGGATTGCAGCTTGCGCGGCAGGTAGTACTTCTCGCGCAGCTTGAATCAGTTGTTGCTGCCATGAAGGCGACCACTCTCCCTGACCAACCAGGCTCAGTGGATGACTCGATAGCGCACCATATCCAATGGCCTGTGCATTCACTTCCAGACGATCAGACAACTCCCGCAATGCAGCCATATCCTCCCGAGTGTGAGCATGTGGCGATGACCAGGACATACTCATTGGAGTGATGGCTGCGCCGGCACAGACCACGCCGATCGCATGATAGATGCTGTACCCGTTCGTATAACGATGGTGCAGTCGTTCTACGTAAGTGTTCAGGCCCTCACGTAATGCCTGAAGACGATCAGCTTCGGCATGCCACGTCGCAGAATCCACAACCCCTTTCGCATCCCAGGCTGACTGCAACTGGGCCAAGATGTCGGTTTTGCGTGCTTTGCTGGAGTGGACTTCCAAGCAGAACTCACCCAAGCCGACTTCGCGCAAACGTCGGTAAACAACATCCAGTGCCGCGATTTTTTCAGAGACGAAAAGCACCCGTCGCCCCTGAGCCACCGATTGCGCAATGAGGTTGGCAATGGTCTGGCTTTTCCCGGTTCCGGGCGGGCCGATCAGGACGAAGTCTTTTCCTTTCGACGCCGCCATCACGGCTGACAGTTGCGAGGAGTCAGACGGCAGTGGGCAGAACACTTCGCGTGGGTTGAAGTCGATATCCAGACGTCGATCTTCGGGGAACGTAATGTCGGAAGGGAAGGCGTCTCGCGGAGTATCCAACAGGTGCCGAACGACCGGACTTTCACGAAGCGCTTCGGCATTCTCAGCGAGGTCTTTCCACATCAAGTATTTTGCGAAGGAGAACATGGACAGGACGACATCCTCCACGACTTCCCAGCCTGCGATGTCCTTAACCGCGCGGCCCACCGCTTTCCAGATAGCATCAATATCCAGGCCCGAATCGTCCCGAGGGAGCTCGGTCTCAAGCGACCCGAGATTCAATTCGAAATCTTGGCGAAGCATCTCGATGAGTGTCGGGTTGAACCTAGGTTCGTCGTCATGCAGCACCATCGAAAAACCAGAACGCGCACTTTTGCGTTCAAGCGTCACAGGGATCAAGACAAGCGGGGCCCGGTACTTCTGCCCTCCTCTGTCCGCTCGCTCCCAGCTGAGAAAGCCTAGGGCAAGGTAAAGAGTGTTGGAGCCACCCTCTTGCAAGGCAGTTCGTGCGCCACGGTAGAGTTCGATCAGCCGCGCTTCCATTTCAGTGCTGGAAAGACCGACAAACACCTCACGCCGCTTTAAGGCGTCCAAGGCGTGGAGACGACGAACATCTTCTCGCTCACGCAACTCGTACAGCGCCTGATCACGTGGATCAGCACCATCCATCAAGTCGGGACGCGTCAGCAATTTCAGCTTCTGACCGCTCGCCAGGATATCTTCCAGCGCCACAGGATCCGGCGACTCAAGCTTTAGCGACTTTTTCCCGGCCTTAAAATTGAGCAAGTTATTGCGAAGCGACAAGTCCAATAGCTTGCGTTGCCACCGTCCCAGGCGATCTTTTGGGTCGAGCAAACGCTCATCAACCTCGACCGTAACCGCCTCATCAGGCAGCGCCGGCGCAATACCGACTAACAGCTCCGAGCCACCGGAATGGGCATCGTCCGTCGGCAACGTAGAGAGCTGCGCGTCAGCACTGGCCAAAGGTTTAATACGTTGCAAACGCGCTCTTCGGACATCCAGCAGCAGGTGGAAGTTTTCATCCTGTCCTTCAGCAATCAGCTGCTCGCCACGATCAGTGGCATAAGTGAAAGACGGCACCGGATGCTGCGTCGCAAACGTCGTCTCGAACAGCATCAACTCCTTGAGCTTGATGCGCTTGCGCACGGCTGTGATGTCGTCGATGACGGTCGTAGAAAACTCTTCAGCTTTAAGCCAAACACCGGCAAAAGCATGTCCTTCGGTGAACACCAAGACAGGGTTTAGGCCGGCTTGTTCTATTGCTGCACAGAAGAACAATGAGAGATCGAAGCATGTTGCCAGACCATGTTCCGTGACGTGGCTAGGACTGCGTACTTTCTGCCCAGTTTGCTCAAAGCTGGCCGGAGGCAGAGCATAATCAAGCTTCATACGTGCGACAGCAGCCCAAATGGCCGATGTCAGCTCCCAAGCTCGTTTCGCTCCACCGATATACCCATCAAGGGCAGAGTTCTTTTCACTTTGACGCAAAACATCAGCCGCTTGCTTCAGCAGTCGCTCTACCGCGAGATCATTCGGCTGAACAAACGCTGCGGTCATATCAGGGAGATGGGAAAGGCCGCCCCAGTGATTGCGAGGCAGCAACTCCAATGCCAATTCCAGGCGAGCAATCTCAGCTCGACCCTCTTCAGCAGAAGCATCCGCTGCAGTCAACGTATAGGTAAGCGTGGCGTTCTCCGACTCAGTGAGTCGACCAAGCAATGCGCCATCCAGCACAAGGTCATGACCGGGGATGGGCATGAATGCATCCGGCATCAGCGCATCAATGCGCCAGGTTTTGGGTTTGAAAACTTCAGGATAGGCCGTCAGGGTCAATACCAAGTCGCTGTACTTGGTGGACGTTTCATTGACGACTCTCAGTTCCCGAATGACTGGAACTGCGTTTTGATAGTCCGCGAGATTTAGCTTTGCAACGACGGTACTGTGAATGCGTACAATTTTGACTTCTTCTACCTCAACATCAACCGTGATTTCTGCGGCCTCGTCCATGTGCTTCCCCTATCCCTGCCTATGGTGGCGCACATGAACGCGGAGCATGGTGAGTGGGCTCAACGCGGCAAGTAGCGCCGGAAATGATCCTCATCTTATAACGGGTTCCAAAGGTGAGTCCGCTGTATTTGCCTATGCAAAACCGGTTCACCAATACCGTCTATCTGTTAGACGTTTGTGACGAACTGTCGAGCATCCAGCGCTTTCACAGGTTGAAATCCGGCTGTCTTTTTGAAGGACGTGTTGTGAACAAAATTTTTCATGGAGTCGGAAGGGTCAATCGAGTCCATGTTCAATGATTCCAACGTGCGCCGGGACACCGCAACACTTAGAATGGGTAACTCTTCTATATGTCCGGTCGCCGAATTAAGGACGTCGTCGACCGCCGTTACGATCACAAGGTCATCAGGGAGCATCGACAAAAGCTCGCGACCTACTCTCAAAACGCAGCTACACACATAGTCCTGCAAAAGCTCGTTGTACTTCCCTGCCGGCATCTTCTTCGTTGAAAGCTTTCCGCTCTGTAGCAAAGACTTGATTTCGGCAGGGATAACCCGAACACCATGAACGCCAAGGTTCGCTTCCACGAGCCCCGTGTCCCCTATCGTGAATTTGATCGATGTGCCGAGATGAGAGATGTCTGTGAAAGGGTCGACTAACTTGATCGCTTCAAGCTTCGCCTTGCCTATCCCAGACAGCACACCTTGCGCGATGGTGTATTCCTGGTGCCAAGAGTCATGCTCGACTCGCCACTTCGCGACAGCCGCTTCATGCTCTTTGCCATCATGAAGTCGCCCCGTCTCGATGGCGATAGCCAAGTTTTTACGCTGACGCGTTTCGAGCTTGAACAAGCGTGCGAAAAAGCCAGGGGCATAGGTTTGCTCGAGAGATTTCGCATGCGCTTCCCGTGTGCCTGTGAAAGCAGGTTTTACTGGCTCAGCCCTCTCAACGAACGAATGCCAGTCAATCTCCTCACCACATTCTTTATGCACAGAAAGCAGAACATCGATCTGATTTTCATAGACTTCGACTTCGTAAGCCGCCTGCTCTAACGCTTCCATCTTGGCGTATTCTTTCTGGCGAGACTGAAGCTCACGTTGCCTACGCTGGGCGTTACGATCAGCTTTGCGTGAAGCAGCCTGCATCGAACGCAACGCTCCTTTCCAGCCCATATCTCATTCCTTCGAAGTATTGGCTGAGCGGTTTCAGACCACGAACAGCCTCGGATGATGATGGCAGCTTAGCACCAAGACTCGATTTGGAAAGGAGATGAACCTGGCGAATATGATGCAAGCTCGACTTGGTTGTGCATATAAGCGTCCGGCAATTCATCTGGTATGCGTCGATGTCGAACGATCCAGATGCGGCTCTGGCCATCGAAGCACTAGACATGGCTTACGAGTAGAGTGACAGGCCTGAACGTTGCCGTTTCGCTCGGGATGGGGCTTGCAGTACGGAAGTTGCCAGTTGCACCAATGATTATGGCGCTAGTTCATAAGCCAGAGCAGTGAGATAGACTTAAAACGCTGGAGGCTCCCAGCCATTGAAGTGTTTCAACGCGTCCAAGTCCCCGATCAGTTCCTTCGCTTTAGTCAACCGCTCCATAACGACTTTCCGTTCTTCATCGCCTAGCTTATGCGCGGATCTCTCAATGTCGTCAAAGAAAGCCTGAATGCTGTTTACCTTTGCCCAAGTTTGGATCACAGCCTCTAGCCGATCGCGGCTATCCTGGACAACCATGAGTTGACGTTTTTCTTCTTCTTTTCTTTGCCACTCAGCTACCTCCAATTGGTGTTTCTGCTTTTCGAGTTCCCTCCTCTTTCGCTTAACTTCGACTTTTTTGGCAAGCTCGGGGGCTTCGGCAATCAAGAGTTTTACGATGCTGGGTATTTTGCTGACCAAATCGCCAGGCTTGTCCTCGCTCCAGCGATGAATCCAATCTGCTCGGTAGTAGGGGGAATAAACCTGGAGGCATAGGCGACCGCTGGGCATGTCGGCACTCATTACCCACCCGTCACGATAGGGAGAGCGACGCTGGCTGGCTGGAAGTGAACTTAGCCGAACGTACTCCTTATCTACGTGCTTGACCTCTACGTACTCACTGATCTCGTAGATGGTCAAACCAAGAACTATGGTTCCGATGTAAACCACCGTAGGACGTTGCGGCTGCCAAAGTGAAGGGTGTATGTACCTCGTCGAGGCCTTTTCCCTATGGTCAACTGTCTCACGGTTCATATGCGTAGCAGGATCGCTCAGCGCTACTGCAAGGCCCTCTTTCATCAGAGCCAAGTACAACTGGTTTGCAAAGCCGACCGCATGGGCGATCCCGGTGCGGCTCACGATTAAATCCGCCATGGAACGTTTTGTGGGCCGTAAATATCCGTTCTCGTTTTCCCGAATCTTCTTAAAGTACTCTTCAATACTCAGTAAAAGTGGGTGCCTTCGAGGCAGTGCGCCGGAGTAGTAGACGTCTTTCGGCTCGCTTTCTGACGTACTTTTGGCAACGATCGGGAAACCTGAAGAGGCGCTCCATTTCGACTCCACGCAGTCAAATCGCCGGGCTGAGATTCAGGCAACAATGGACGAGCTTTACCTTTTCCCGCTGACACTTGAGCCCAATACCCCACCGGGGGACGAGGAATATTTAAGCTGGTAAAAACTCGCGCCAGGTAGCTCGAAGACACCCCATATCGTTCGCCGATTTTGGTCATCGGAATCGACCAAGCCTGATCGTAAAGTGACTCTCTTGTCACGACATCTTCGGACGAATCATCGGCTGAAATTTTAGCCTTTGGTGTGTTTTCCATAGCAGGCACTTGGTGATTGGTAGGTGATTGGATCATCCTAGCCCATGTGTTATGACTACGCGCCTGCCGACGTAGCGGGCTACGGACGTTCGCGAATTACTACCACACAGCCAGTGGAACTTGCCTTGATTCAACCGGCGAGCAGCCAGCCAGATCCCGAAGCCGTCATGCATCAGAACTTTCATTCGAGTGGCGCGGCGGTTGGCGAACAGATAAGCACAGTGCGGCTTCGCCGCACCAAACACCGCGATCACTCTGGCAAACGCCGTCTCGGTACCGGCGCGCATGTAGGCTCGATGGCGAGCCAGATGGAATCGATGCGAATCATCGCAGCTGGTCTCGAAGAAAGGTCGCGCAGGCAGCAGCACTTTCGGTTGGGCTGCAACCGAAGCCATCAATCGTCTGTTTCGAGCGGGCTTCAAGTACAGCAAGGCCGAAGTTCTGCTGATGGATCTGCGGCAGCCTGGCGAATTTACTGACGATCTATTTGCGCATTCGCAGCCTGCGATGGCGGACAAGGTGATGAGTGTTCTGGATGAGATCAACAGCCGATGGGAAAAGGAGTTGTCCGATTAACCAGTGTGCCAGCCGCGCCTGGTTGGGCCATGCGCCGAGATCTGATGAGTCAGAGCTACACGACGAAGGTAGATCAGTTGTGGACGGTTAAGACTAAATAGCAGGCCAGCACTAGCTGACGGCATTCTACGGTAGCGGGTCATCGTTACCGGCTGCTTGGAGTTCCGTACAGCCGAGCCGGGATTGACTGCCTGAATTATTCGTCTTCCGCTGAGAGTGGTGAATTGAGGTCAACATCGACCTGACCGACTAGCGCAATGATGCGATCGACCAGACGCGTATCTACGGGCTGAATGAGCTCCGGATGCACATTCATGTCAGCAGCCAGTAGGTTGAGAGTTCGAGATACGGAGAGATGAGCGGCCATCGGTTCAGCAAGCGCCCACGCGGTCTCGCTCTGAACGCGGTTCGCAGACGTGAAGTTGGGGATAAGAGGATCATTCATGACCAAACCTTATCTGCAGTTCGACGTTGCAGCAACTGCGGGACTGTCCTGCCCATTTTGCTGACAACATGTTGCTCCGATGGCTAGACAGTAAAGAATTATGGCTCAGCAATAATTATGGCTGAGCCATAATTTGGAATAATCCCGTTTTTCCGCTTCCCCACCGCTGGTGAAACTCGAATCACCTGCAGTACACCGTCCAAAGCTGGTCGACCTACGTCGGGATGTGCCTCTATGGTGACAAAATAAGCCGGGAGGCCAAGATCTTGAAAAGCTCTGCAAGCATTCGCGCATCTAGCAACGCATGGTGTGGCGGATCAGACAGCTCTACCTGTTCGAGAGCTTCCGCATTCACCTGATTGAAAAAGCTTGTAAGGTTGGTCGGTTCATTCACAACCTGGGCAGGCCAGGGTTGATGATCTGCACAAACGAGATCACGGAAAAACTCCCAATCCCAATGTGGCGCATCTGAACACACCTCAAGCTCCTCGTCGAAGCAGCCTAGAAACTTTCGAAGCGAGGCTCGAGCTTCGACAAGCGACTGACCATATCGCAGAGGATCGAGTTGCGGGAGAACGTTCTGGATGACGAAATCACTACAGTCCTCGACCGAATAGGTATCCGTCAGCTCAACATAGAATTCTTCGCCTGACTCCGATACCAACGCTAGGGAGATCAGCTTCGAGTCCTGATTGAGCTGAGTAAATTCGCAATCTAGGAATATCTTCAACGCCCTATCCTTTTCAACGATTGTTAGCTTACCTGTCATCGGAGCCCGTGTACGTCCCACTATTTACAGTACCGATGGATTTTCGAGGAGCCTGACTACCAGGTCGGCCGAGTAAGATGAGGCGCTGCATTGGTGATTGGACGTGTGGTCTGTCAGTCGCCCCCCCAGGGATCGAAATTGTCCCCATACCAACTCCGGGCTAAGAATGTACTCGCTGAGTAGCACTGCCTGACGCTCCGCAATGTTTAAAGGTGCCACCGATCGCGGGCACCAACATTGAAGTCGTCCCTTCGCGCCAGCGCCTAAAAAACCAGCCAACAACAAGCGATATAGTGTGCGCATGATAGCCTCCGCTCAGTTATCACTGTTCCGAGAATCTGCTTTGAACACACCAAACGCACATGCCGATTTCAACACCCTGATCCACGCCCCGAAATTTTCCGATGACCCCATTGGGCACCGTCAGAAAAAGCGGTGGGAGCTCATCGCTGGGGACATTTACAGAAGCGCGTCCATGGAGGCCCTGCTGGAGGCGCGAGGAAAAGCTGAGGGTTACATCCATGGCCTTGTGGACGCTGGGCATTTGTCGCCGAGAGACATCGACCGCGACTATCTCATTTTGAGCATCGTCCAACGGCGGCGTGATTTTTTGCAGAAATTGCTGAACGAGTACCGTTACTAAGCCAAGGCCAGCGGTGAACCGTCCGATGGCAAAACCAGCGTCACAGGATAAAGCCAGTTTGAAGCGCTTCGCAGGGGTAACTCGGAGCGCTTCTGATGAAAACCGTAAGCCGGCTAGCAAGCGATTTTTCATAGGTCTGACGGAGCTCGAGCAATCAACTTGTCCTGAATCGACTCCCACTCCTCCATTGAAACGAGCACCGCAGTCCCGCGTTCTCCATCAACGAAAACTGGTTTGCGGGTCGTGATCACCTGGTCGAACAACTCGTCGAAATAGATTAATGCCTGAACAAGTGACCATCTTGCATCCGCCATGCGCCAGCCCCTATCTCGAGACATCAAAGTGGATTTCTAACCACGATTTAGAAACGGTCGGCGGAAGCAAGAAGCTTGAGAAAGCTAGCTCTGCCGAGGCCTCGCCTGAAGCTAGCAATGACGTAATTACCATTTTGAGTTTCGAGCAGCCAAAAACGGCTTTCTTTTCTCGCTGACTGAATTTTACCTGTGAGGAGAATGGAACCATCCGCTCTGTGGTAAGCATCGTCATGCTTCGAATGGTCGAAGCACACCCCGAAGCATGTGTCATCTGCGATCATCGCGTCGCTGATAAAAGCTGTGATGGGTACGCTGTATTTTCGAAGACTTGCTCGCACCAAGCGCCTCATTTGAAAGTCGCTTACATCCTTACTATGAAACTCCAGTTCGATTACTTCAGCCATCCGGCCAATGCTCCAAAAAATGACTCAATATGTATGTGCGGCGGTCACTGCTTAGCCGGCTTTCATTGAGAAAGCCGCACCAATGCTAGCTTCTTTTCTCAGTCCTGGCCCAAGCAGGAGATAGACAGTTTTTTTGGTTTCAAACATGTAAGGGCTGGAAGATATGCCGAAATTACTGCGCACCCACATGGAAGGCTGGAAGCGACTTTGGCTGTCGAGGACAATTTCGTGGGCGAAAAGCGTCGCGGGAAGTAGACCAAGCCCGGTTAACTTTTCTTTCTCATCCGAGTTAACCGTGAGATCGATCAAAATCCATTGCCGTACTACGCAAAATGCTCTTCCCGGAAACGCTTTTGCGGCCAATGCGATCAGCTCATCCTGGGTGCCTTGCCAGCCAGGCATCTCCTCCCCTGCGCCGTAAAGCAGACATGAGATTTCTTCCAACGTAACCATCAAAAATCCTCCATCCCGTTGAGCGCGGCCAGCCACACAAGCGTGTCCTTGACCAATCACTGTCAATCAAAGCTCGATCAATAAATCAGGATCAAAACCGGTGTCCTGGCCTGGGTACCCACGCGGATTTGAAACCACGCGGCATCCACATTTGGTGAAGTTCGCTGCTACATGGGTATGCCCATAGATCCAAAGATCAGCCATCCCCAGGAGCTCGGCCCAGTCGTTCGCATAGGCAGCCGCCAAGTGGCCGGCATGGTCTTCAGAGAGATAGTCCGCCGTTGGCGCGTGATGGGTGATCACCACGGTTTTGCCGTCAAAGGTCGTTCCTAATTCCTGAGCCAACCAGATGTAGGCTGTCCTTGATTTGGCGATTAAATCAGCAGGCCGTAAGCGTCGATAACTCACGTCAGTTCTGATCACGCGGAAGTCAGCCATCCACTCCCAGGCAGTACGGGTTGCGGCCTCAACATCTCCCGTCGAGCTGTAATCCGTCCACCCCGTGGTAACCAGAAAACGTGTCTGACCCAAAATCAGTACCTCATTTTCCAGCACGTGCACGTGCGGTAGTGCTGCTTCTTTCATCTTGCGTAACGTGTGATCTATGTGGCCACCGTAGTACTCGTGGTTGCCACAAACATAGATCACCGGGCACTGGAATGTGTCGTTTGCCCAGTTCACGCCGCGAGATTTGATATCAATGTCACCAGCGAGAATGACTACGTCCGCGTCGGTTTGGGCCGGTTCGAATTGAGCGAAACCGAGGTGCAGATCTGAGTAGATTTGAAACTTCATAGCATGTTCGCCTCGGACTATTCCGGAATTTTAGGCATCAGTACTGTGGGATATTCCGGAACCATTGATGCGTTACGCTTGGGGTCTTCGTAGATGGTTTTCACTTCCGTGAGCAAACTCGTGTCGCTCGTGCCATCAGTAGACGTGCTGTAAACCGCTCCACACTCGACTTTGTGAAGCAATACATACTCGCCGCTATGGTCGTATCCAGCGGTCAACTCGATCAAAGTCTCCATACGATCCAAAGAAGTGGCGTTCATCCAGGGCGGTGTTATGACCTGTACGACCTCTACCGAACTGGTTTTGCTATCCGCGAGAATTTCGACCAAAACAGAGGCGCTAGTCGATATCAATTTCTCAATGCGGTGCCCTGATCCTTCGCAGATCCGGCGAACGACTTGATACCAAGGATCCATCGATTGCCGCTCAAGCATTCGCCAAGCCGATCGCCCGTGTCCAAAAAGCCCAGGAAAACGAAATGAGTAAGACTCATCTGAGATAAACATTTTAGATACTCGTCTGTGGTACGCACGTGCGGCAACCCACTTGAATTTTCGCTTCCATGCCCATTTAGTGATCAGCTCGCTGCTTCCATGACCGACAGAAATTCCTACGTTTGCTGGATTAGATCGCGTCAATACATCGAATACGTTTACGATCCTTCGGACTCGATTGGGTCAATGCGAGGTTCCATAGGACGCCTGGACGCAGATCCAACGGCAGCTCACCAGGCTTTCAATCGGCTGCGTCCAGAATAATAACATCAATCGACGTTTATCTAAACACTTCGAGTGTGGCCCTATCCTCGCTTTTTAGGGACGATCATGTCGCTCAAGAAAGAGATTGCCGCAACGATCCGGGTAGTCCGGTCGGTGCGCGGGCTGGCATACGAAGACTTGGCGCCTGTCACCGCGCGCACGAACATCAGTGCGCTCGAACGCGGAAAGATCAACATCACCGTAGATAAATTGAGCGAGCTATCCACATTTCTGAAGCTTGACCCTGTAGCCCTTCTTGCCATCAGCATCTCCCTAAGCAATGGAGAACCCCCCGAAGCGGCTTTGGAGCGAGCCCGTGTCGAGTTGGAGAGTTTCCGATCAGAAGGAGGTTTGGATCTTCTTGCAACGCAGATCGTTGACGACACGCTTGTGCAGCGCTCACGAGGGAAGCCGGAAGGCTCCAAAAATGCTCAGGCTATTAAGGAGCTCAAGGCGGCAGGATTTAGCCGAAAAGACGTCATGGAAAAGCTCGGGCTTTCCAGGTCTACGGTATATGGGCATTGGAAGGCTTAGAAAGAAACCTACCCGCATACCCCTTTTCCCGGGGTATGCCACGGGCCGCAGCATGCCAAGCATATCAAGCCTAGGTTTTGCACGAAAAGCGATGTCGCAAATAGCGCATGGCACCAGCTAATGAAACTATCGCGACAAAGCGTTTCGCGAGCTTGTCGAAGCGGGTGACGATTCGATAGCTCTTCTTAAATCACCCAAACAACTCGATCGCGACTCGCAATGACGAACCCCGAGGCGCACTTGGGTCGCTCGCGAGATTAGTTTGCAGATATGCATATCTAGAGTGGATTGGTGATCCGCAGCCAAATTTCTGATACGGGCCCATTTTAGAGATCGCGACGCAAACCAGGAGCATTTCAATCAGTTGTCGCAATCATTGAGCTCAAGGATTTAAGTCCTCGTACAATGTAGTTACCACTCGCTCGTTAATGGTTGCTGGTTCGCATGCCCCACTTCCCGTATGCCTTCACCATCGATACCAACTTTTTGCAGTTCGCGGTGGGCGTGGTTGTAGTTGAGGAACCCGAATATTCTAGCTGCAATGTTTAATGCTTCGCAATGACTAACGTTTTGCTCTCGCTTTATCACTCTTGCTTTACTCTTGATACCAT
Source organism: Pseudomonas sp. PGPR40 (assembly GCF_022014505.1). Taxonomy (NCBI): domain Bacteria; kingdom Pseudomonadati; phylum Pseudomonadota; class Gammaproteobacteria; order Pseudomonadales; family Pseudomonadaceae; genus Pseudomonas; species Pseudomonas sp. PGPR40. The sequence continues at coordinate 358,239 of NZ_JAKLSP010000001.1, forward strand.
TGATGGTGAAAGCAGGGCTAGAGATGGAGTATTTAGTCATATCGTGGCCTCTCTAAAAAAATATCGTCGGTTAGGATTGCGGTGCACGGGTACAAAAAATAGTCGGTTTTCTCTCCAATAGTGCATTGACGCGCTGTACTGCCAATTCGACTATGTCGTTCACGACATCTGACGCGATCTCATTCGGCTTGCAGATTCGACAGAGTACGTTTTGTGGCCAGTCATAAATACAATGAATCACAAACGACTCAAGCATCTTAAAATCCAGTAGATTCAAGCGCGACACTCTACTTCTAGCAATCAATTTAGACGAAGGTAAAAACGCTTCGTTTGCATCCTTGTCATTTATGTTTTCATTAAGCGCTGGCATGAAGCACTTACTTGCCTTGAGGTTATGAGATCGAAGTAGCTTTATTGTATCCAAGGGGGGCAAACGTTTATCGGTAACACACCAAATCCCATGCTTAACAAAAATAAGATCATCTATGGTTTCTGTTACTGTCGCATCGTAACCGAGTGCATAGTGGAGAATGCGACCAGTTACACTGTCAATAGCAAAAAATACAAAGCAGCTTTTCCGCCTTCCTGTCTGGATGTCGAGAACCTGAAATTTTGGTGTAAAACAACACGATGATATATAGCGAAGTTTACGATCTGTTTTTAACACTCTAGCCCACCTTTAAGCATGCTCACAGATAAATCTATCGTACTAAATAGTTTTAGCATGGACTTTGCTTGAGATGCTCCAACGCTCCTATTAAGGTTTACCCAAATCAGCTCAGGAGATGTAGGTAGAAAATGGCAATGAGCAATACGTGCTCGCTCAGCTTCCGCATCGTTGATCCAATCTAACATGAGACCAATGAGGTAAAATGACCGCCCCCGCGCGGCGGATGTCGAGCGACGAACGGTATGATAAAAATCCATTATATTGTTAAATCTATTTATACGCCCCTCATCAAACCCCTGAACAGTAATATCCTTCGTGTCGTCGAAGCAAAACCTCAAGCTAGGCAAAAATGTTATGCGCATTAAGGTTGTTACGAATGACAACATATCATGGCGTACATCAGAGTCCTTACATTCTTTCAATAGCTTCTGTAGACGCTTTTGCACACGCAAGCCTAGAGCCAGCACATGTCGATTTTCCTCGTCGATGCGCTCTTGTCGAAGCTGCTCTCTATGCTGCTCCCAGTGTTGTTGAAACAATTTTCGACCGAAATCTATTCGCTCAAACAAAAGGTCGTTTCCATCTCGAAGTAAACTGCAGTGGCGTATGCAGTAAGGTTGCAACAGATATCTCCAACACTTTAAATATATAGGGAATCCTGTAGCAGCTATCGCCTCTTCCATGCACCTATAGCAATAGCCACGTCTGTAAGCGACGGGGATTATTGGGGCATCAGGGGCCGCGAACACACGCTTTAACCAACTCTCTGATAAAGCATATGCCTTAACGAAAGCTTGGACTTCCTCACCACCCAAGCAAAAATCTAAATCGTCACAAGGTTTGTGGGTGAAAGAACCGGAAGGTTGATAAGGCGTTTTTAACGCGTCAAGCTTCTCATCTCGCTCGTACTCCCAATGAGTAGTCAGCTTATCGTAGAATTTCGAGCTGCTCAGTGCGTATAAGACAGGTAGGGGTAACAGTTCTCGCACACGAAACATCCATGAAGACAGTGCCTCACCTGGGTATGGTTTAGGAATAACAGATTTGGAGTAGCTCAAGCTCATAGTCTTTCAACGCCCATTTGTCGCGATCAGGTACGATAACCCCGGCGCTGCCCAGAAGGTTTTCTACATAGCAGATACGCAATGCTGTTTGAACTAGATGGAGTCGCATTCCGCAATCGACTACTGTCTGCCCCCAGTTTGACGGAGTCGGAATTTTCATGTTTACTTGTTGATTACAGACCTCCCATTCACGAATAGCCATACTATTTAAATCATTAAAATCTAGGTTATCCGCAAGATTGTAGACCTGCCAGTTGGTTAGGCAATGCTTATGGAAATTACGCACAAGTCGAGTATTGCGCGTGGAAAAAATCACAGATAGTGCATGTGCTCCTTTCCCGATCACCTGAAAAAACTCGAATACCTCCGTTAAATCTCGCTCCCGCTCGATATAAATATCCAGATCATCAATGACTAAAGTCTGCCGCCCCGTAGCTGAAGCAAAGATTGGAAGGTAAGCAGGTATGACGCCTGCTTTTCTAGTTCCTTCTAAGTGAAAATCTTCGCAGATATGATCGACAATGTTAGTTTCGCCCACGAAAACATTACCACTGAGCAGCAAAACTTGAGCGGAATGACACTTCACGACGTGCGATAGCAAAGTCGATATCCCGCATCCTGGCTCTCCCGTAATCATTGTAATCGCGCCCTTTATCCTAGATTGAACAATGGACTGAAGCTGGTTGTATATCGCGCGATAAGAAGGCGTCATATATTGGAAGCCACTTTCGGCTTCCAATACCAATCGCCCCATCTGAAGTGCGTGGCGTTTGTTTATGCCCACAGTTTCTGCACGTCCACTTCGTCTAACCCCTGGAGACCGTAGCCAAGATCGCTCATGATTTCCTCAATATTCATGATATGGTCGAGTGTGATTCTCTCTGTGCCGTCAGCGATTGCAGCCCAAGCGGCTGCCTGCAACATCTTTACGATGTTGTCAGTGATTCCCAGCGCCTTCTCCATGATAGTTAGCAAAAGCCTTTGATCGCGATAGTCCGTAGGTTTTTTCAGCGGCAGGCGGTGAATATAGCTGAATACAAAATTTCTAAAAGAGTCTCCATTTATCCATGATTCCAACTGATGTACTGAATAGCGGCGCGCTAATTGCGGGTCTTCTCGTAAATGGCGTGCGGCATCGGGGACGCCAAACGCGAATACAGACAAACCATAAGTCTCTCCCGATAGGTTTTTCATCAGAGAAAGGTTTACGCGTCTTTGAAATGGTGACAGAGTGAAAGCGTCATGCACCTCATCGATCACAATAGCCTTGATGTTCTGTGATTTGATAATGTATTGAAGTTCTGGTGTGATCTTCCTGCTTTGACGCGCACGACGAGACACGTCAAGTCCCATTTTGTCGAAAATCAGCTCTTTGAGATTGTAGCTATCAGCATTCTGGTGCATGGTGACGAAGATAATCTTCTGTGAAGACATGGCGTTGCGACGCTGTAATGCGGCGATTGCACTCGTTTTCCCGAGACCTCCAGCTCCTAAACAAAGCAAACATGGAGCAACAGTCTTACCCTTCATTGACATCATTAGATCAATTTTTTTAAACAGGCGTTCTGCCGAAGGATGAGGCACCCAAAAATCAGTCTGGCACGCCTCTGCCCTTTCAGGATCAGAAAGACCGAATAAATGATGACGACTTGAATGCACGTGTTGATACTGATCTGCTTTTATTTGTTCAGCTTGCCCTACAGTTATTTGTTCGTACTGACTCACAGTTACTCATCCTATTTACATTTGTATTAATTTTGCTCTACTCGGTTACGCTATGATAAGGTTATTGAAATCCGAGCGAGACCGCGAAACCCAGTAAGATTTCGGAAAAATAGTTAGCGTTCGCAAATATTAGTAATCACTCAAAATTAAAGTGATAGCCTATGCCAGAACAATTATTTGTTACCAACCTAAATCGATTAATAAATCATAGGAGCTTGATCATAGTTAATCTCCTTCGTTGTATACCAATCCTCCCGTATAACAAACGAATCAGAATTTTGTGCACGAGTGGCTTTGCTCGTGATACGTTTATTATTTTTATTGTGACGTGTTGCAGTGCGATTTGGAATTGATCGAGTACCAAGGTGTTCTGCCTGGTCAATCAACGTGTTTACTTCTGACTCTTTAGGTATAACAGTAGTGCCCTTGGAGTTTTTTTTGTAATCTTTGACTGCTGCCGCTTCACGTGCTTTGTCCTTTTTGCTTTTGGCAGTTAGTCGAGCCTCCTCATTCTCAATATCTTGAGCTAACGCAATTGAAGCCGTTCCGTCCTTAGTTAGTGTTCCATCCCTTTCGCCCTTCTGCTGGCGCTGCGCACGATAGATTTCATAGTTAGAACTCCGTTTGAACGGATTTCGATGACACGGAATTTTTACATACTTGCCGTCACTATCAAGGTCAACCAAGATGGAGCTGACATCATAGGGGTCATATTTGACCAACACGGAATCTCGAATTTTCTGTTGTAAAATTGGAGCATAATAAAACCGGTTGTGCATTTCTATTCCACCATTTCGAATCACCTTCATTTTCTCTGGATAGAGTACGTATCTAAAGTTTTCATGCCTCGCCTCCTCAATTTGCTTTGGTGGCGTGTGCTGGGCGTAGTATTTTTTCCATTTATCAGCCGGACTCATCCTAATACCGCTGTGCTTGCGCTCATGATAAGAGTGAATCGCACATACCATAAACTTTCGAAGGCCGGGTAGGGTAAATACGGCTTTTCCCTCGCTATCTTCATCCCCCCGTTGCAAAGTATTGGAATAGGTCGTACCCCTTAAAAAATGCACTTTCGAAGTCATCATCGTTCCGATCAGGCGCTCGATGTGTCCACCTTGGTGTTTCTTGCCTACATCACGATGCTCCATGGTTACGCCAAAAGTTTTTAGATTCACCTTGACTAAATCGGAGCGAAACTCTGCTGCATTGTCGGCATGGATCACACTTGGAACGCCATGCATCGGCCATAGTCTTGGATCCAGCCCTAATGAGGCAAGGAAGCCAGCTTTTGGGAGCACGCAATTTTCGATGAGCATCGCTACTGATATTGCACTCGGTGGTAGCAAGGTCAGATAAAACCCCAAGACCACTCTTGTATGAATACAGATTGCTAAGCTAATCCAAGGACGCCCTAGAATAATGGTACGGTCATCCTCATCGACCACTATCAGATCCATACGTGTATGGTCGATCTGTACCCACTCGAGCGGGCGGGTCGTATCTTTGTACCCAGGACGGGCTTCGTAGATATCATCCGCAGTAGCTTTGCCAAGCTTCATCTTGGCCAAAACTCGTTTCCCTAATGCTTGAAGCCTTTTGCGTACCAAATGATAACTAGGCCGTGGAAGCATTTGTCCATCTGCAAGAGTGCAGACCTGCTCCCAAACTTTCTCGATAGTTGCTGCTTTCCCCGTATAGTGCAGGAGGCTCTCGATGATGATTGCCTCCATATTGGGTTCAAACACTGGCAAACTCGCTTTAGGGCCTGGTTTCTTTGCTACAACGACTCCCAGATCCCCCTTGTTCGCCTGTACTCGCCTCGCTATCTTATAAAAACCAGATAGCGTAATTCCAAGTGCTTCTGCCGCAGTGAAAGCATCCATCTGTTTAGTTAGGTATGCTTCCACCGTCGGGATTCGTTCGGATCCAACAAGCTGTCTCTCTATATCTTTTTGCGAGCTATTTACATTAAGGAGCGTATTGTCTTGCTCCAATCCAATTTTTTTGGATTTGCCAGTCTCGTTCCTTCTAAATTTTTTTGCCACTTACATTACTGCCTCTTAACGAAAGCTTCCGGATACAAACTTCGATAGTAGATGGCTGGCTTTAACTATCACTTCATGTTTTTAAAGAGCGGTGTTACCAACAGCCCAGCTAGTCTTACTTCCTGAAACTGCGAGGTCAACAATGTTAAAATGACATCACTTTGCACTTTTCATTATCGAATATTACACCCAAAACAATTACGAATATTGCCGGAAACAATATACATAAATTGCAGCCATTGATTTATAACAACTTTTTTTACTCAGCTGCAGCTTTACCATCGTCAACAATTAGAGTATATTGACGATCGCACACCATTCCATAGAGCTTATTATTACTAGAACTAATCTAGATTCTTCTTTTCTATGAATTCATATCATGTGAAATTGCAAAATATTTTGATTTTTAGTTTGCTGGAGCTGTTTTTTTTGCGCATTGAGGGAGGAGCCTTTCCACTATGCGTCGGACAAGGTGCGTGCGGGAAATGAGGACAAAAACCTACTGGTTTTTTGAGATAACGTGGACAAAAACCGATTTTTTGTGTCCGCAATAGAGTTTGATAACTTAAATACCTATTAAAAACAATGATTTAGGATTTTGTCCGCAATTCGCAACGCTCACACCCGATCCGGTTAACGATCTATATCTACGGCTATCTCAACCGCATCAAGGCCGGCGCAGCGAACTACAGGGCATCGAAGGATTCTATAGATCTCAGAAATCACCTGCATCGTTGCGTCTTCGATCGTTCCTTCATTACGGCATAAAACCCAGCCATGATCTGCAATCGCTCGCTCGAACGCCTTGGTACACGCGACATGTTCTTCCAGCTTATGGATTACAGTACTGCTCAGCCCACGCCGTCGTGCCGCAGCCCTCGCCCATGAAATTTCAGGGGCGGTGACAACCCCCACATGCAGGTCTGGCACTCGCACGTTTCGATCCATATTCAACTGTAGAATCTCTGCAAACGGGACTATCCGGCGAAACGCGGCATCAGACGGATACCAGCGATCGATCAAGATGATGCTGCCTGGTGGCTGTTTAGCCAGCACGTGCTGGGAAATCCAGGTACGGCTATCAGCAAAGCGCTCACAAACCTCCAACTCCAAATCCCGGGTGGGATTTCTGACGAGTTTGTTCACGAGGGTCATTGTTTTACCCCTATAGGGATCGCTTTTTTTCTCGCAAAGTCGGATCACCTTTTTGTTGTCTGCCCTCAGGGCTTTCGTAACGGCCTCCAACAGTGTGGTTTTGCCGGCTCCCTTGGGCCCATCTAGAGAAACAAACAGCGGACGATTCATTCTTCACATAACGATTGATATACGGTTTTTTTTGCCCTGTTTGTTCGCTGGAACCGCTTGGCGCGACTACGCGAATCGAGTGGAGGGCCCTTATGAACAGACATTGATGAACACTCTAACCTGATTGCTGGCTAACGGGTCTCAAAATCCAGGGTTACAGCCGCTTATGAACATCGGTGCCATTTGGTACAAGTCCAGACCTGAAATGGAAAACTCAATAAGCGCCCGGAAGTCAAAACGCTCGTGGACTGGATCAAGGAAGAAGCGCACGAATCGTGAATACCAGAATTCCATTGTGCACCCCCCTTGTCAGCCTCCCGACCGCTGCGTTCTCGCCAGCATCAGCAACAGCATGCAGACCAGCAGGGCCGCTACCAGGTTGTAGAACATTCCCGCCACGAAGGCCGAGGCGTATTGGTCTGCTTGCGCTACCTCGCCATCACCTGCGACAAGCGCCGTGCTGAACAGGATGCCCACCACGGCCACGCCCAGCGCCGCGCCGACCTGCTGGACAGTCGAGATCACGCCCGACGCCATGCCCGCCTGGGCTTCATCGACAAAGCCCAGCACCAGGTTCAGCAGTGGCGTCATGATCAAGCCTTGGCCGGCACCCACCACGATCAACACGGGAATCAGCCGCGTGGGCACCAGTTCTGCGCCAGCCATCCGAACCTGCGCAATCAGCAGCCCGATCGAGACGGCGTAAACCAATGCACCCGCGACGATGGCGCGCGTTCCCCGTCGCGCCACCAGCCTCGGCGCGGCCAGCGATGCTAGAACGAATCCCACGCTGCATGGCGCGAAAATGCTGCCCGCCACGAAGGGATCAAGCCCCAGCCCGGTCTGCACCAACAAGGCGAAGCACAGGAAGAATGAACTGGACGTGGAATAGACCAGCAGTACCAGTAATGCGCCCAGCGCGAAGCAGCGCTGGGCCAGCAGTCGCATGTCCACCAGCGGCAATCCACCGGTCGCCCTTCGCCGCTCCTGCTGCCGATGGAACAGAGCCAGCAGCACCACTGCCACTCCCAACGACCATAGACTCCAGGATGGCCAGCCTTGAGCCGGCCCCTCGATCAGCGGTATCAGCAGGAGCGCCAACCCGGCGCTGACCAGCGTCACGCCCGTCCAATCCAGGGCCGGACGCTGCGGCGCGCGGGATTCTGGAATGCACCGCGCGGCGGCAATGGCGAACAGGCCGATGGGCACGTTGATGAGAAAGATGCTGCGCCAGCCCAGCCCGAACAGATCGGCGTGAACCAGCCATCCGCCCAGCACCTGGCCTGCTATGGCGGCCAGGCCCAGCGTCATGCCCAGTAGGCCAAAGGCACGGCGGCTGTCGTCGCCATCGAAATTGACGCGAATGGATGCATAGACCTGCGGGAACAGCAATGCGGCCGCCAGCCCCTGCAGTACCCGCGTACCGATCAGAAAGCCGGCACTGGGCGCCAGCCCGCATAGCGCCGAGGCCAGCGTGAATCCGGCCATGCCGACCACGAACATGCGGCGGCGCCCAAACAGGTCGCCCAACCTCCCCCCGGTAATCAGCAGGACGCCAAACGCCAGCTCGTAGCCGGCCACGATAAAGCCAATCTGCGCGAAGCTGGCGCCCAATCCTGCTTGCATGCTGGGGATGGCCACATTGACCACGAACAGGTCGAAGATCGTAACGAAGCCCGCCAACAGCAGCACGGACAGGCCGAGCCAGGGCGGGCCATTGACGGCGCGCGCAGGCAGTACCGAAGAGTAGGAATTTGAGTTCATGTCGCGTATCCAGGGTAAAGACGCGATCATTCTCAAATCCTTTTTAAACAATTACAATTTAACTATTTATGCTATTACTGAAAGCAATGAGATAAATGATGCGAACCTTGGAACGAACGCGCTCCGATCTGGCCGCCTTCCTGCTGGCGCATCGCCAGCGTTTGTCGCCCGCCGACGTGGGCCTGCCCAGCGGTGGCCGCCGACGCACGCCAGGGCTTCGGCGCGAGGAAGTCGCGGCACTCGCCGGCGTCGGGCTGACCTGGTACACATGGCTGGAACAGGGGCGCGACATAGGTGTGTCGGCCACCTTTCTGGACAACCTGGCGCGAGTGCTGAAACTGGATGCCGCCGAGCGGCGGCACCTGTTTCTATTAGCCCACGAACGGCCGCCCGCCGAACCGGGCAAGACATGGTGCGTGCTGCCGCCGCTGGTACGGCGCCTGATGCACGACCTGCCGCATCCGGCCTTTGTGCTCAACCTGCGCTGGGATGTGCTGGGCTTCAATGCGCCCGCCGATCAGCTTTTTGCTTTTGGTTCGCACGCGCCCGAGCGGCGCAATCTGCTCTGGCTGCTGTTTACCGATCCCGTGCTGCGCGAGCGCGTGGACGCCTGGGATGAACAGGCGCCGTTGATGCTGTCGAGTTTCCGCCGCGATTTCGCCCGCGCCACGCAAGAAGCCGACATTCATGAACTGGTGGATGAGCTGGAACGGATTTCGCCGGAGTTCAAGACGTGGTGGCGCAAGCACGACGTTTACGCCCCCTGTAATGGCGTACGCAAGCTGATGATCGACGGCAAGGCCGAGCCGTTCGAGCACACCTCGCTGACCATCGACGAAGACCGGCACTTGCGGCTGGTGGTCTATGCCAGGTCGCAAGATCAAACGGCGCAGAAGCATTGATTGAAGCCGTATCGGCTGCTTGATAGGCAACCGCTCGGCCTTGCGGGCGAGCCACGACCAGGAAACGTTGAACGGTGTCGTCCGTAATGACGGGATTTGATAAGTTTCTGTCGCTCGATCCTCCCAGTGCAGGATGGTCGGGAAGATCAAGATGTCTTGATCTGAGCGCTGAGCCTGGGCGATGGCATCCTCAAAATTTTCAGCCAAACCGCCATGCGCACGAAACGGGATTTGGCGCTCGTGGCGTTGTAAATGATCTTCGTAATGTTACGACCAGAGCCGCTGTAGACGTTTTCACCGTATTCGCCGACTGCAGGCGTCGTGACAAAGATCCGCTCGCTTGCCGTAATACGTGCCGAGCCATTTTGTTGTGGTGACCAGCAGTGTGAGTCCGCCCCAGTGAGGAAACCTCTGCGCAGCCAGAACATGCTTGTGAATTTCCGATCGGGACACTTGCCCTGACAAAATAGCCTCAGCGGCATCATCGTGTTGCCTGTGCGCAAAATTGAATCGTCGATATTCCTGCTGAAGCTTGATGAAACCGCTATCTGGCTTTGTTCCTCACCCTCCTCCCTTCAAGTCCCAGCAAGCGGGCTTGCTCACGGAAGTGGTGTCCCATCGATGCTGCCTGAATCACCGCCTTCGCGCCCGCTCTCCAACAGGCATCGTTCGCTACCTGAGCGAGCGTCAACAGAACGTTATTTTTTCGTAATACTTCAAAAAACCTTCACAACCGCTAATCAGTTAGTTCGGTTTTTTGACGCTTCCCCGATACACGGTCACAACTTTTGCTCTCCGTTGGGTCATAAACGGTGGCTGTCGATGGAATATTGGCATCTACCGAGGTTCTCGCCTGATACGGAGATAAGCTCATGATTTTCAATGTACAAAATTTTGGCGCCAAAGGAGATGGCATCACTGACGACACGGCGGCGATACAAAGCGCAATTGATGCGGCGGCCGCCGCAGGCGGTGGGCAGGTGTACATGCCGACCGGAACTTATATCGTTTCGGGAGGTGAGGAACCTTCCGACGGTTGCCTGATGCTCAAGAGCAACGTCTACCTGTACGGCGACGGCATGGGCGCAACCACCGTCAAGGTGGCTGACGGCTCCGACACCAAAATCACGGGAGTCATCCGCTCCGCCTATGGCGAGGAAACCCACGATTTTGGCGTCAGCAACCTCACCATCGACGGCAACCGTGACAGCACCACGGGCAAGATCGACGGTTGGTTCAACGGCTACATTCCCGGCGAAGCCGGCTACGACTCCAACGTCACCCTCGACAGCGTCGAGATCAAGGATTGCTCCGGGTACGGTTTCGACCCCCACGAGCAGACCGTCAACATGGTCATCAGGAACAGCGTGTCCCACGGCAACGGCCTGGACGGCTTCGTGGCTGACTTCCTCAGCAATAGCACTTTCGAAAACAACGTCGCCTACGACAACGACCGCCACGGTTTCAACATCGTTACCAGCACCCACGACTTCACCATGACCAATAACGTCGCCTACGACAACGGCGGCAATGGCATCGTGATCCAGCGCGGCAGCGAGGACATCCCCTCCCCCACAAACATCACCATCACCGGTGGCGAGGTGTACGGCAACGGCGCCGAAGGGGTGCTGATCAAAATGTCCAGCGAGGTGACGGTCAGCGGTGTCGATATTCACGACAACGCCAGCGCCGGGATCCGCATCTACGGCAGCAACCACGTCGAGATCATCGACAACACGCTCAACAACAATTCTCTGGCCAACCCCGTACCGGAGATCATCATCCAGTCCTACAACGACACCCTGGGTGTGTCTGGCAAATACTTCAACGGCAGCGATAACACCATCCAGGGCAACATCATCATTGGCAGCGACCTGTCGACCTACGGCGTCGCCGAGCGCAATGAAGACGGCACTGATCGCAACGCCATTATTGGCAACACCATCAGTCACACCAGCAAGGGCGCCACGCTGATCTATGGCGACGGCAGCTACGTCAGCGCCACGGTGCCGATGATCACCGTGCAAGGTACGGCTGGCAATGACACTCTGCTGGGCAGTGTCGCCAGCGAGATTTTCTATGGCGGAGCCGGCAACGACACCATCAATGGCGGGGCCGGTGGCGACATTCTGGTGGGGGGTGCAGGCATCGACAAACTCACCGGCGGTACCGGCGCCGATACGTTCCGTTTCGCCGCTCAGGCCGACAGTTACCGCAATGCAACCGCAAGCTTTGACGATACCATCACCGACTTCGACGTCACCCAGGACAAGATTGACCTCGCCGGCCTCGGCTTCACTGGCCTGGGCAACGGCCGTGGCGGCACCTTGCAGGTTAGTTACAGTTCCACCAGCGATCGCACCTACATCAAGGACTACGATGCCGATGCCAGCGGCAATCGTTTCGAGCTGATCCTCTCGGGTAACCTGACCAGCACACTGACGGCCAATAACTTCATCTTTAATCGGGTGATCACCGGCACCAGCGGCAGCGACTCGCTGCTGGGTAGCGATTCGGCCGACACCCTGCTCGGCCTGGCGGGTAACGACAGCCTCAGTGGCGGCGCGGGCGACGACAAGCTCGACGGCGGCGCAGGCATGGACACCCTCACTGGTGGCGCCGGGGCGGACATTTTTGTGTTCTCCAATCGCCTGGACAGTTACCGCAACTACAACACCGGCGGCGCCAACCTTGGCGACCTGATTACCGATTTCGATATCAGCGCCGACAAGATCGACCTCTCGGCCATAGGTTTCACCGGCCTGGGGGATGGCAAGAACAACACCGTGTACGTGGTGCTCAACAGTGCCGGCACCAAGACTTACATCAAAACCCTGACCGCCGACGCCAATGGCAACCGCTTCGAAGTGGCACTGGACGGCAACTACCTCGGCAAGCTGACCAGCGCCAACTTCGTTTTCGCCACGTCGTCACCGACCAACCAGGCGCCAGTGCTGGCCACGCCGCTGCTGGATCAGAACGCGACCGAAAATACCCCGTTCAGCTACGCGGTGCCGGCCACCAGCTTCACCGATCCGGATAATGACAGCCTCAGCTACACCGCGACCCTGACCGATGGCAGCGCCCTCCCCGCGTGGCTGAGCTTCAATGCCACCAACCTGACCTTCACCGGCACGCCGACCAGCACCGCGTCCGGCAATTACAACGTGCTGGTCAAAGCCACGGACCCGGCCGGTGCATCGGTCAGCGATAGCTTCGCCCTGGTCGTGGCCGATGCGCCCGCCAACACCATCACCGGCACCAATAACGCCGAAAGCCTCAACGGCACGGCAGGCGCAGACCTGATCCTCGGACTCGGTGGCAACGACACAATCAAGGCCGGCACCGGCGCGGACATCGTCGACGGCGGCGCCGGACGAGATTCGCTGTACGGCGGCGACGGTGCCGACACCTTCCGCTACACCAACGCGCTCGACAGCTACCGCGACTACGACACTGGTGGTATCACGGCCACCGATACGATTTATGACTTCACCGTGGGCGTCGACAAGATCGATGTTTCAGGCTTGGGCTTTGTCGGCCTCGGCGATGGCCGCCATGGCACGTTGTACATCACCCTTAACGCGGCCGGCGACAAGACCTACATCAAGTCCGCCGAAGCGGATGCCGATGGCAATCGTTTTGAAATCGCCCTCAACGGTAACTACCTCAACACCCTGACCGCCAGCGACTTCGTGTTCGGCGAGAGCACCCGGCAGGACATCCTCTACCTGCCCACCCTCGGCCAATCCAATGCGCGCCTGCTGCGCATGACGGAGGACGACAGTCAGTCCGGCACCTCGATGCTGGTCAACGACCTGGACCGCTACACCCCCTATGACGTGCGCAGCCAGTTCACCGATGCCAATGGCAACGGCATCGACATCGCGGTGGGCGGCAGCACGGTCACCGGCCTGTCGACGCTCAGCGCCGAGGAACTCAAGTTGTGCTGGTGGCTGACTGACACCAACCAACCCGGGGCTGCGCTATTGCGTGCCGTGACGCTGCTGCGCGACCAGCTCACCGAACTGCAATCCATCGATAACGTCACCCTGGGCATCATTTGGGGCCAGGGCGAGGAAGCCGCCCAAGAGATCGGCCGCGCCACGGACAAAGCAGCGGCCGCAGCGGCCTACAAGGCCGCGACCCTGAAGGTGTTTGATTACCTGCATGCCCAGTTCGGCAATTTCAACGTGTACTTGATGGAAACCGGTCACTACGAACAGGACGCGGCACGTGCCCGTGGTTACTCGGAAGAGAAAATTGCCTCCATCGTAGAGGGGGTTGGCTATGTCCGCGCCGCCCAGGAAGCCATCGCCGCCGAGCGCGCCGACGTCAAGCTGGCGGTGGACTACACCGACCTCCCCTTGCGCTACGAAGTCGATCCGCTGGCGTATCCCGATGACGTCTGGCACCTGCACGAGGAGTCGGCGGAGATCGTCGGCCAGCGCCTGGCCGACTACATTGCCGATGACCTTGGCTTCCAGGGCAACCCCAACGACAACAACAGCGTGCAGGACATTTTCGACAACGCCCGGAACATGATTTCCGGTACCGACCAGGCGGATACCCTGGTGGGCAGTTCGGGCAACGACACATTGGATGGCGGCTTGGGCGCCGACACCATGACCGGTGGCGATGGCAACGACATCTATGTGGTCGATACCGCATCCGACCGCGTGGTGGAAACCAACACCTCGACCTCGCAGATCGATACAGTGCAGGCCTCGGTCAGCTGGACCCTGGGCGCCAACCTTGAGAATCTGGTGCTCACCGGCGTGTCGGACATCAACGGCACCGGCAATGAGCGGCACAACTTCATCACCGGCAATGCCGCCAATAACGTGCTCAATGGTGCCGCAGGGGACGACAGCATGAGCGGCGGCGATGGCAACGACACCTACTCTGTCGACAACGCCGACGACATCGTGATCGAGACCAACAGCAATGCAGTGTCTGGAGGAGTCGACAGTGTGCACAGTGGCTTGGCGGCCTACACCCTCAGCAACAACGTCGAGCGTCTGTATGTCGATAGCACTGGCGCCGCCAATGGCACGGGCAATGCGCTGGACAACACGCTGTTCGCCGGAGCCGGCAACAACGTGCTGGACGGGCGCGATGGCAATGACACGGTGTCCTTTGAGCGCGCCCTGTCCGGCGTCACCGCAAACCTCTCGACGTCAGCGCAACAAAACACCGTGAGTTCCGGGCTCGACACCTTGAAATTCTTCGAAAACCTGACGGGAAGCGCCTACGCCGACAGTCTGTCGGGCAACAGCGCCGCGAACGTTCTGAATGGTGGTGCGGGCAACGATACGCTGGTGGGCGGTTCGGGCGATGACCGGCTGATCGGCGGTGCAGGCACCGACAACCTCACCGGTGGCACTGGTGCGGATACCTACGCGTTTGGTGCGCTGTCGGACATGGGCGCCGGGGCTTTGCGCGATGTGATCAACGGCTTCAAGAGCACCGAGGGCGATCTTCTGGATTTCACCGGCCTGGACGCCAACCCGCAGACCGCTGCTGTCGACGCCTTCACCTTCATCGGCAGCAACGCCTTCGACCCTGCCGACGCCACCGGCCAACTGCGCTTTGCCGATGGCATTCTCTACGGCAGTGTCAACGCCGGCGCCACCCCCGAGATCGAAATCCAACTGGTGGGCGTCCAGGCGCTGCACGCCAGCGATTTCACAGGTTTGAGTTAGGCCCAGATCCTGTGGGACATGGAATCCTGTAGGAGCGAGCTTGCTCGCGAAGACGGCGGTACAGTCAACATTGATGCCGCCTGATATACCGCTTTCGCGAGCAAGCTCGCTCCTACAGGCGCTTTCCAGGAGCTTTTTCACAATACGTAATGGCCAGGGGCAGCATACAAAGGCGGATATTTGCGCGAGCCGAGTTTGCGCGGTGCTGGCCGGCTAGCTCCCGACCGTTGCTGAATCCACTGCCGCCAATGCGGCCACCAACTGCCGGTGTGGCACTCGCCTGCGTCTTGCAGCCAGTTTTCTGGATCTGTGGCGGTGGCAGCGGCGGCGTAGAAATACGACTTCGGATTGCCCGGCGGATTGATCAAGCTCTGTAGATGGCCGGCATTGGAGAGGACGAAGGTGCTGTCCTCGCTGAACAGTCGGGCGGTGCCGTAGCAACCTTGCCATGGTGTGATGTGGTCGGTGGTGCCGCCGATCACATAGGCACCGACCTTGACCTTGTTCATGTCGATCGGCTCACCCGCGATAAATAGTGCCCCCGGGTTGCTGTAGGGATTGTGCTGGGCCAGATCGAGGTAGTCGGCATGCAGTTTTGCCGGCAGACGCGTGGTGTCGTTGTTCCAGGCAAGAATGTCGAATGCCGGCGGCTTGTTGCCAAGCAGATAGTTATTGACCCAATAGTTCCAGATCAGGTCATTAGGCCGCATCCAGGCGAACATGCGTGCAATGTCCTGGCCACTGAGTGTTCCCTTGCACCGCGAGCTGGCCTTCGCCGCGCGTAGTACCGCCGGAGTGGCAAACAGGCCGATGGCGGTGTCGCCGAAGAGCGCGGGCATATCGAGCACGCACACCGCCCAACTGGTATTCGCCACCTTGGCACCTTCACCGCGCGCCGCCAGCCAGCCGAGATAGGCCGCGAGCGTCAGGCCACCGGAGCAGGAACCCCACATATTGACATCCGCGCTACCGGTGATTTCTCGCGCGACATCGACCGCCTGGTCAAGGCACAGTGCATATTCGGACAAACCCCAGTCGCGGTGCATGCTGGTCGGATTGCGCCAGCTGACAACGAACAGCTGTATACCGCTGTCCTGCATCCATTTGATCAAACTCTTGTCGGGCGACAAGTCGATGGCGTAGTACTTGTTGATCTGCGGTGGTGACATGACCAACGGGCGGGCATGCACGTTTTTCGTGGTGGGGGCGAATTGCAGCAGTTCGAACATCTCGGTGCGCAACACCACCTCGCCCTTGGCCGTGGCGACATTCTCTCCCACCTTGAACGGCGCGCTGTCCACCTGCATCGGCAACCCGCCGTTGTGGCGCAGGTCCCGGGAGAACTGCCCGATCCCTTTGACAACGCTCATGCCGCCCGTATCGAGCAACTTGCGCAACGCTGCCGGATTGGTCAGCAGCAGATTGCTCGGCGCCAGTGCATCAAACAATTGTGCGGCAATGAACCGGGCACGGCCCTTGTCTCTGGCATCGAGATGGGCCTGCTCGATAAAACGGCTCAGCTCGTCATTGCCAGCCAGGTAACTCTGCAACAAGCCGCGCAACAGGGCATTGGATTTCCAGGCCGGATCGCAAAAACGTTTGTCTTTGGGATTCGGTGCCACGCTGGAGCTGCCGGCGACAATACTGCCCAACGTCTTGAGGTAACTGCCAACATGCCGTGCAGCCTTGACTGGCGTCTTGCGCACAGCCTTGAACAGGGCACCGGAGGCGCTAAGCAGATCGACTGGGCGCACTTTGAGCAAAGGCGTAGCAACTTGTGCTGAAACGACCGCTAACTCCTGTTGCTGCTCTTGAGGAGCTTTTGGCGCGGCGCGGCGACGCTTGGCAGGTGTGTCTGTTGATCGAGTGATACGAGGTGGTTTATTCATGGCCGTTCTCTTGTTTTTGTACGCTGACGCAGTGTCGCGCGGCCGCCGGCATTCACCTTGACTTTGCGGGACATCCACCTGCTAAGCTGATAAATCGCTGTCCCGGACTGAGAAATCCTCCATGAGTGGCCTCGTTCGCAGTGCCAGCTTGACCAACTACGCGCAAATAGCCCGATCGCTACACGTTGATCACCTGCAGCAATTGCGCCTCGTCGGCCTCGATCCCCGATGCCTGCTTCAACCAGACTTGAAGATTCCCAACGAAGCTGTAGCCCGTCTGCTCGAAAGTTCGGCGTGTGAAGCGGGTGTGGACGATTTTGGCTTGCGCATGGCCGAAACCCGCAAGCTCTCCAACCTGGGGCCTCTGGCGCTGCTGTGGCGTGACGAGCCGACCATCCGGTCGGCCCTGGAAGCGTTTCGCGATTGCCTCTATCTGCACAATCAGGGTCTGGTGTTGAACATCGAGGAAAGTGGCGGCGTGGTGGTTTTGCGCATGGAACAGGTCACGGTGGGTAACCTGCCGGTGCGCCAGGCGATGGAACTGTCAGTGGGGGTGACCCACCGCCTGCTGAAAACCTTGCTGGGGAAGCATTGGCATCCTTCAGTGGTGTGCTTTCGTCATGCGGCGCCGCTGGACGACAGTCGACACCGCCGCGTATTCGCCACCTCGGTGCAGTTCAACAGCCTGATGGATGCCATCGTCTGCCGCAGTACCGACCTTGACAGGGCCCTGCCCAGCGCCGATCCGGACAGGGCGCGGTATGTTCATCAGTATCTGGACAGTCTCCGTGAAGAATCCAAAACAGCTTTACTTGAACAGGTGCGCCAGTTGATCTGGACGGTGCTGCCCACGGGCCATTGTTCGGTGGAGCAAGTGGCGACCAACCTGGGATGGGACAGGCGAACACTGCATCGCAAGCTTGCGCAGGAGGGTGAAACATTTTCCTCGCTGCTGGATCAGGTGCGTGCAGAGCTGGCAATGCGTCACTTGGCACATTCCAATCAACGTTTAAGTGAGATAGCCGGGGTGCTGGGGTTTTCCGAACTTAGCGCCTTCTCCCGCTGGTTCAATCGGCACTTCGATTGCAGTCCATCAACCTGGCGAGCTCGCCAGTCCAATCGCTCTTAGCAAATTCCCTGCGTATGCCGTCTTGCTACTCTTGATCTACAGTCACCAGCTTCCAACTGTCATCTGGATCAAAGCGCTTCATTGACTGCGCCAACTTGTCACTACCGGGCCCCAAGTCTTTCTCGAACACCTGTCCTTCATGACTGATCATGAAACTCATCACCCCGGTGTCATCGTATTTCGCCGGCCAGGCGATCAGTGCAAAGCCACGGCTCATCTTGTCACCGATGAGGTAGCTGTAGGCGCCACCGGGTGCCGAAGGACCTTGGCCCTCAAGAATGCGGAAGTGGTAACCATGCCAGTCTTCGCCGGCAATGGTTTTACCGAACTCGGGCCCCAACGGGCTGATCTGACCGCTATCGTCGTCCGCCCAATAGAGGCCGTCGTGCTTGCCAGCGGTGCTGAAGATTTTTTGTGCATAGGCGAGTGCGCCGTCACCGTTACGATCCACTGACGCATAGTCCATCTGGGCGTCGTGATAGGCCAGCACCGATTGCAACGCGGTGAGTTCGTTGCGGCCAATTCGACGTGCACGGATTTCGGCGCTACCGGCCTTGATGTCGAAGCGCCAACCGTTCGTGTCTTTTGCCATGGGTATTGGCAGTGTCCAGTGGTCACTGCCCACCGCCAGAAGCGCCTTGCTGTCGCTGGTTTTTTCAATACGGTGTTGCTCGCGGTATTGCTTCAAAAACGCATCCACATCACTGCGCTGCACACCTTCGAGCGGAATGAAGCTGTGCCATTCCTTCCCCAGCAACGCTGTCAGGCGTGCCTGATCGGCGTGTTCCGTACCCAGTGCTTCCACGAACGCTTGAGCGGCTTCTTCTGGCGTTGGAAAGGCCTGCTGTGCCGTAACGATGCACGACCACGCCAAGCCGGCAGTTATCGCCAGGACCTGAGGGAGCAAGCCCATGAGTGCCTTCACTCGAAGATTGTTTTTCAACGACGGCCCCCCCTTTGACGCGCTGGTGGACTGGAGGGGCGACTGACCTGATGGCCGGCTGATCGCGAGGCGCTTGGGCGCTGGGCGGATGCCTGGCTGGTCCGGCCACGACTGGCTTGTGCGTTGGTCTGGGACGGTGTGCGTGCGCCGGCGAATGCATTGTTGCGGGCACTGTCCGTACGGGCGGACGGCCTGTTTTGTGTAGCTTGGCGCGTCTGCGAGGAGCCCTGTGCGCGCTGATTCACCTGAGCGGTCTGTCTGGCGGGCGGCTGGCTCTCCCGAGTGTTTCTGGCAGTGCCCTGGCTTCTGTCAGACGACTTCGGTCTGTCTGCACCTGCTTGCATCCGATTGCTGGCCGAGGTTGCGGACTGGGCTTCTCGTGCTCGATCACGGGCTTCGCGGTTGCTGGTGGCTGGTCGTTCGATACCGTGCTTGTCCATTGAGCTACGGGCTTTTTCACGCGCCTGGACTCGTTGGGCATTGTCCCCTCGATAAGCCTCACGCTGATTGGCACCGCCCAGTTGTCGGCCGTACTGTTCGCGGCTCTTGGTGTCTCGATAGGGAACGCCATCGCGGTGAACGGTGTTGTGCTGCCACTTGTTCTGATTATTCGTGATCTGGTTGTTGCGATTGATGTTGTTATAACGATCGACATCGATGTCGATGTCGTTGTTGTCCCAGTCGCAATCACCCCACAACGAGCCGATGATCGCCACACCGGTACCGAACGCCAGCCCGGCCATCAATGCCGAACCGGGGTAATAGGCAGGCGGCGGTGGATAGTACACGGGAGGCGATGCAGGATAGGGCCAGGTGCCGTAGGTGGTTGTCGGGTTGTAACTGGGTACGTACACCACCTGCGGATCGGAGGGCTGAATGATGATGGTGGAAGTGCTGCTGGTGGGGGCCGGTGCCGGTGCGGTGGGCGTAGGTGCCGCAACAGCCTGAACCGTCACGCTCTGATACTGGTTGCTCTGCAGGTTGCCTGCGGCTTGCGCCTGATGACGCAAGCGTTGCACGCCCCCCATGACATCGTCGGGCTGCGCCAGAAAGGCATCACCCAGGCGCTGTACCCAGACGGGATCCTGCCCCAGCGTTGCCAGAACCTGAGGGAAGGCGACCAGCGCCTGCACACTCGGATCCCAAGGCTGGCTCGCCACTTGTTTGACCGCATCATCGCCCTTGGCATCCGGGTGTGCTTTAGACCAGGTTACCGCCTCGACGACTTCCCCGGGGTACGTGGTGGCCATCAGCACCTGTGCCAGCAGTGGGTCCGGATAAAGCGCAATGGGTGCCAGCATTTGATCCAGCTGTTCCTGGGTAAACACGACATCTTTGGCCACTGCGGTGACGGGCGCTGTATCGGCAGCGTTGGCGGTCGCATCCAATGGCTGCGCCAGGCAGGAAGCTCCGCTCAAAAACAGTACAGCCGACACCGCGTAAAACAATGGAATGCGCATTGCACCCCCCATGTGGTCAGGCAAGCTTGAGCGTCTTGATCATTCCGCCCTTCAAGGGGTTATCTGGTAGCCCCGTTGTTGCATGCAACTGCTGTAGGCAGAAGTAGTAGCAGCCGGTTCTGCCCGGCGATCCTCACGACGATCCTGACGTTGTCGCGATCCACCTACAACCGCACCTGCCACAGCCGCATCCTTGGCTTTGTTCTGTCGATATTCCTGTTTGACATCGTCGTCTACCTTGTCATAAAGCTCGTCATGCTGACGACCGCGGGCTCCGGCAACCGCCGCACCTGCCACTGCGCCAGTCGCGGCACCACGGGCACGTCCACCTGATTGAGGCGTTGAGCTGGTGCTTGCTGTGTTGCCGGCCTGAGCCTGGCATGAACTGATGTCCTGCTGAATGACTTCGGGAGACTGCCCTTTGAGCGGCGTTACGGTTTCGGCTGAAGCGCAAAGGCAGAATATCGAGACAATCGTCGCCAGACAGGGGGGGATGGATTTTTTCATGAAGACTCCACTGCTATCAGTGTGCTTTGGATCTTTCAGTCTAGTTCAGTGTGGGCGACTAACCCTGGAACAATGTTCTTATGATGCAATCTCTAATTCCTTTTGTGCTTTCTAACCCCTCGAACGGCTGTGGCAAGTTTTGGGCACTGACTTACACTGCGATACACCCAGTGCGAAATGACTGTTCAACGGATCGGTAGATCCCACGGCAATCCGGGTATCACGTAATGATCAAGCCAACATGAAAACGGTCATGGCCCTTTTCACCTGTCTACTCGCTGTCAGCGTGTGTGCGACGACGAGTAATGCTGCGTCCCCTTCGCCCATCTTCCAGACCAGCTTCGACTGCGCCACGGCCAGGGCATCCGTCGAAAAGCTTATCTGTGGTGATCCACAACTGACGCAGATGGATATTGAACTGACACGTCTTTATCGCCTGGCGCTCACGGATAATCATTCAGTACCGCGTCCCGACAAAGTCATGATCGACCAGCAGTTCTGGATCGAGGCCCGCAATCAGTGCGCCTCCGAGCCTGCGCCCAAGGCGTGCGCGATCCGAAGTTATGCCGAGCGTGCGCACCAGCTGCGTCAAGGCTCGGCCATTGTGAGAACCAAGGATCCAGACAGACTCACCGAAGGCCCCCTGGCGTTTCGTTGTACAGGGTTTAACCCGCTGATTGCCGCCACTTTCTTTAACACGCAGCCTGGTGTCGTGTACCTGAAATGGGCGAACACTTCGATCACACTGAACCAGGTGCAGAATGATTCGGGAACCCAATACATTGGCAAGGATTCCCAGGGGAATTACCGCTTCTGGCAAAACGGTGACAGGGTGCTCTTCCAGAAACCAGGCTCAGGGGAAATGAGTTGCACGGCCGAGCCGGTTGGCTGAGACCGTCTCTCACGTACTCGGCGATTTATGCCATGGATAGCCTTTGGCACTGAGTTCAAAGGCGTATTCGAACAAGCGCTTCATGTACTCGCCATCGAATTTATGGAGGCGAGAGACGTGGAAGTCGGAGCCGATGTACGCCAGATTGAAGTCCGCCCCATCCTGCTGGGCAATTCGATAAATCCGATCCAGATCGCTGATCCCCTGAGTCTGGATCAATGCGCTGATGGCTCGACCGCCGATGCTCAAGGTTCGGCGCTTGGTTCCGGACCATTGCAGTTCCAGCTTGCCGTTGCGAATGACATAGAAATGCCGTTCACGACGCAAACGCGCCCCGGTCACTTGGTTCAGCGCCATCACGGTGCCGGGTGGGTAAAGGAACACCTGCGTAAGGACACCTCCGTCCACGTGCATTTCTTGAAACTGTTGGCCGTCAACGTCCACATCAATCATGACGGGTGAGACCGCTCCGGGAATACTCATCGACGCGACCATGATGTTGCGAAACAGCTCGTGCGCTCCCGGTGCCTGGCTGGAGGCAATAGCGCCCATGTTCCAGGTGACCGGGCGCCCTGAATCAAGGTCCGTTGTACCGATCATCAGGAGCCGTCCTTTGGCGTATTCCGCCGCGATCGCCGCAAGAATCTCGGCAGTGACGTACTGTGCAATGAGCCGCGACAGTGGCTTGCTGTGCGCCATACCATCGCTGGCAAGACGGGTCAGCACATTGCGCGCATGGAAAATGTCTTTTGGACCGACTGCATTGCAGATACGCAAAATGACATCGTCGTACTGGGGCCCCAGGTAGGCAAACGGGGCGACCAGGGCGCCAGCGCTAATGCCGGTGACAGCTTTGAACACAGGTCGAGTCCCATGCAGGGTCCATCCCGCAATGATGCCTCCCGCAAATGTGCCGGCGTCGCCGCCGCCCGAAACGGCCAGCAAATTTGCCCGCGGCAGGGTGTCGTTCGGTAGCCCTGCGCTGGCGAGCACCTCAGCCTCTCGAAGGTTGGCCTGACTCACATCCCGAATGAACGGCGTCAGATCCTGGTCCAGCCAGTAGCGAGCATCTGGAATGCCCGGAATGATCGCTTTTTCCGTTAACGTTGGCGGCACAGCATCACGGCGTTGCAGGCACGCTTGACGCAACATGTTCAAGGTTGAGGCGCTAGGTCTGAGCTGGAATGGTTTCAACACGCCTCCTCCGGCTCCTGCAATTGACAGAGCCCGTCACGCACACCCGATACACCCATCACCAGTCTCTCAATGGCGAGTGGCCTGAACATCTTTCATGCTAGCGCAGGCTCAGGCAGTCATAACGTTGGTGGGACATCCGGTCTGTCCTGCGGCTGATCCTCCACCCCATAGACGCTCATTAGAAAACGCGAGCAATCACCGCAGCTTCAGCGGATCCACCAGTTCAGCAGCAATGGCCATGCCCACCAGGTCCGGCAAGGTATTGGCCTGCATGCGTTTCATCACCCGTGAACGATACAGGTCGACGGTTTTCGCACTGACGCCCAGTTGCTCGGCGATCTCACGGGTGGTGTAACCCTGGACCAGCGGCAGCAAAACATCGCGCTCCCGTGGGGTCAGTGTCAGCAAGCGCGCCTGCAAGGCTTCGTGCCCCTGATTGCCCGAACGATTTGCCGCGCAGTTGCTGAGCGCCTGTTGCACGCTGTCCAGCAGCAATTGCTCGTTGTAAGGCTTCTCGATGAAGTCATGGGCGCCCGCCTTGAAAGCGCGAACGACGATCGGCACGTCCGCGTGCCCGCTGACGAAAATGATCGGCAGGTTCAGCTCACGTGCACGCATTTCTTCCTGCACGTTCAAACCGCCCATGCCGGGCATGCGAACATCGAGCAGTACGCAGGCATCAAGACTGGCATCACAGGCATTGAGAAACTCCACGCCGCTGGTAAACGGCAAGGCCTTGAGCCCTACCGACTCCAACAACCAGACGGTTGAATCGAGCATGCCTTGGTCATCGTCGACCACATACACCACGTGCGCCGTCACACCTGCCATTACATTATTCCTGTTGTTGTTTTGTTGGGCCGGCCAGCGGCAAACGGCAGCACATCAGCAGCCCGACAGCTTGGCGTCGGGCCTGCAATTCGCCACCGAAACCTTCGATGATGCTGCGGCTCATGGACAAGCCAAGCCCCAGGCCATCGGTCTTGCTGGTATAGAACGGGGTAAATATCTGCTCCAGCTCGGGCTCGCTGACGCCTGGCCCTTGGTCTTGCACACTGATTTCCACGGTTGCACCCGCGCCCTGCCCCGCAGCCATCACGATCAGCGAGGGTTGCCCCGGATGTTGTTCGCGGTTGGCATCGATGGCATTTCGCAAGAGATTGAGCAGGACCTGCTCCAGCAGCACTCGGTCGGCATAAATCGGCGGCAGATTATCCGGTAGGCGATCCTCGATTGTCACTTGGCAATTGCTCGCCTCCCAGGCACATAAACGCACGGCCTCGCGGGCGACTTCGGTGAAGTTCAAGGCCTGCATGCGGCGTTGCCCCTTGCGCAGAAACGCCCGCAAACGTCTGATCACTTCTGAAGCATGAGTGGCGTGATGGGTAATGCGCTCCAGCCCTTGCGCCACTTTGGCGGCGGCCTGGGGATTGGAATCCAGCGTCTGCAAATAGCGCTGGCTGGCATTGGCGTAATTGACGACTGCCGCCAATGGCTGGTTGATTTCGTGAGCGATGCCCGAGGCCAATTCACCCAGGGTGACCAACCGCGCGGTGTGCGCCAGTTCGTCCTGATGGCGGCGCTGCTGCACCTCACGTAGTTCACGCTCGGTCATGTCCCGTGCCACCAACGAGTAATAGCGCTCGCCACCGGCCGAACGGTGCGCCAGCAGCACCAGCGATACCGGCACTGAAGTGCCGCCTCCCGGTGACTGCAATCTCGCATCGGTGCTCCAGACACCGTCGCGCTCGGCGCTGCTCCAGCCATCACGCTGCAGACGTGCCAGGTCGCCGCTGGCGAACAAGGTTGCCAGCGCTGGCATCTGTTGTTGCTCATCGATCCCCAGGATGCGCCGCGCCGCTGGATTGAGGTAAGTGACTTGGCCCTCGGGGTCGATGAATAACACAGGATCGGTGTTGGCCTCGACGACTTCCGCCAGGCGTCGCTTGTTCTCCTCGGCGTGCACCCGGGCGGTAATGTCCCGGGACACGCTGACCACTTCCACCACCGTCCCGGTATAGGTCTCACGAATCGCCCGGCTGGCGGTTTCAAACCACAGGTAATGCCCATCCCGATGGCGAATCCGATACGTCATCGTGTGATAACCGTTCTGCTCCAGGGCATCCCGCGCGCGCTGTACCAGGCTGGCCAGGTCCTGACCATGGAACAAGCCTTGGGCCATTTGCCCGCGCAACTCCTCCGGCCAGTAGCCGAGCAATGTCCAGGACGCCGGCGAGGCATCGAGAAAGCGCCCGTCGGGAGTGTGTCGGGAAATCAGGTCGGTGGTGTTTTCAATGATCAGCCGGTACAGCCGACGTGCCGTGGCCGCTTCACGCTCGGCCAGCACTTGTGCCGTGGCATCGCGACACCGGGCGAGCACACGGTTGTCCTGCGGATCGGGGATAAACGTCCAGATCAGGATCTGTGCTTCGAATTGGGCTTCGACCCCTTCGATGGCGCGTTGCTGGTCCAGGCAGGCGCGTACCAGCACCCGGTGATTCACCGGCAAAAAACCCAGCACATCGGTCAGCGGCTTTTCGGCCAGCAACGCCAGCAACGCCGCGTTGAACTCCAGCGGCCGGCCCTGCGCATCGAGCAACAGACTCGGTTGCGGGTCGTGCCCCAACAGCGGTGAGCCGCGCAGCATGCCGTTGATGCTGCTCAGCAACGTCGTCAGCAAGTCCTGCACCCAACCCAGCCAATCCAGACTCACGCCCTCACACACTTCCACCAGCAACAACCCCGCCTGCCCCGGTTGCAAGGCCAGATCAAACACCTGGCCATGGCTGATAGCGGCCCTGCGCAGTCGGCCGGCCAGCCAACAATCGAGTTGACGTACTTGAGCCAGATCCAGCCGCCCCGCTTCGGCCAGCCGCTCAAACAGCCGCTGATCGCTGGCCAGCGAAGGGTCGCCCAGCCCCGGTGGAAAATGCTGGGCGGCGCCCTCGTGGCTGTAAATCCGCGCAGTGGGTTGCCAACTCAGATAAACCGCCCGGCGCACCTCGGGGCAATCCTGCAGCGCACGGCACAACGCATCGGCCCGGGCGGCCAGAGACACACCCTCGCGCTGCAGGCGCAACCAGCTGTGCAATCGAACGGGAGTCAGGGTCATCACAGGTCCGCTTCGTTGGGGAGGCCAAGGATATACCGGCCTTGGCGGTGCCACTGTATTCATTTAGCCCGCAAGAATAAAATATAGTACATATCCTATATGACGTAGGTTGTACTTCCATATCGGTAGCTGAATGTTATATAAATCAACCCGGACATAAAAGGCGACCTCAGCGACTACGCTGCAAGGTCACCTATAGAGCTAACAATCAGCCACCGAGTACCCGTACATGTCGATCTATGAACAAGGGCTAGGCCCTGCGGCTGTCAATCATATTGCCTTGTCTCCGCTCAGCTTCATCGAGCGCACCGCCAGCGTTTACCCAAACTATCCCGCCGTCATCCATGGCTCGATCCGCCGCACCTGGGCGCAGACCTATACCCGCTGCCGCCGTCTGGCCTCGGCGCTGGCCGGTCGCGGTATCGGCAAGAACGACACGGTGGCGGTGATGCTGCCCAACATTCCCGAGATGCTCGAAGTGCATTTCGGCGTGCCGATGATTGGCGCGGTACTCAACCCGCTCAACGTGCGTCTGGATGCCGAAGCCATTGCCTTCATGCTGCAGCATGGCGAAGCCAAGGTGCTGATTACCGACCGTGAGTTCCATGATGTGATTCACGCGGCGATCGGCATGCTGGATCACCCGCCATTGGTCATCGACGTTAATGATCTGGAGTACGGCGAAGGCCAGGCTGTCAGCGATCTGGACTATGAAGCGCTGTTGGCCGAAGGCGACCCTGCCTTCGCCTGGCAGTGGCCCGATGATGAATGGCAAGCCATCTCTCTGAATTACACCTCCGGCACCACTGGCAACCCCAAAGGCGTGGTTTACCACCATCGCGGTGCCTACCTGAACTCATTGGGCAACCAGATGACCTGGGCCATGGGTAACCATCCGGTGTACCTCTGGACCTTGCCGATGTTCCATTGCAACGGTTGGTGCTACCCGTGGATCATCACCGCCATGGCCGGTGTGCATGTGTTTCTGCGCCGCGTCGATCCACAGAAAATCCTCACGCTGATCCGCGAGCATCAGGTCACCCATCTGTGCGCTGCGCCGATCGTGCTCAATGCCTTGGTCAACATGCCGGAATCGGCTAAAGCGGCGATCGATCATCCGGTCAACGCGATGGTCGCTGGCGCCGCACCGCCGGCCAAAGTGATCGGTGCCGTGGAACAAATGGGCATCAAGGTCACCCACGTCTATGGCCTGACCGAAACCTATGGCCCGGTGACGCTCTGCGCCTGGCATGCCGAATGGGATGAGTTGCCGCTCGACGAAAGAGCACAAATCAAATCCCGTCAGGGCGTGCGCTACCCGACGCTCGAAGGTGTGATGGTTGGCGATTCGAAGACACTGGAGCCGACCCCGCGAGACGGTCAGACCATCGGTGAGATCTTCATGCGCGGTAACACCGTGATGAAGGGCTACCTGAAGAACCCGACGGCTACGGCCGAAGCGTTCGACGGCGGCTGGTTCCACACCGGCGACCTGGCGGTGTGTCATCCCAACGGTTATGTCGAGATCAAGGACCGACTCAAGGACATCATCATTTCCGGCGGTGAGAACATTTCCACCATCGAACTGGAAGGTGTGCTCTATCGCCATCCAGCCGTCATGGAAGCGGCCGTCGTCGCCCGTCCCGATGAGAAATGGGGCGAAACGCCCTGCGCCTTTGTCACATTGAAGGCTGATCACCAGGACGTTCGCGAAGCCGACATCATCAGTTTCTGCCGCGAACACCTTGCCGGTTTCAAAGTCCCGCGCACCGTGATTTTCACCCTGCTGCCGAAGACTTCAACCGGCAAGATCCAGAAGTACGTTCTGCGCGACAGGGCCAAAGCGCTCTAACCGAATCGACGTTGTACCCACCAGGCGGCAGGTGTTTTACCTGCCGCTTCGGGCTCGTGCAGGCTGAATTTTGGCCCTGCCCCTGACCTACACACTGATAACAAAAACAATGTGGAGCCACCCATGATCGACATCCATTCAACCGATACAAAGCGCTGTGAACGCATTCGGTCCAACCCCAAATTCCTTCAATTGGTGAGCAGCCGTTCGCGCCTGGCCTGGTCGCTGAGTGCTGCCGTGCTCGGCACCTACTACGCGTTCATGCTGGTGGTGGCGTTTGCCCCGCAGTGGCTGCATGCGCCGATCGCCGAGCATCGGATGTTGA
Source organism: Pseudomonas sp. PGPR40 (assembly GCF_022014505.1). Classification (NCBI taxonomy): domain Bacteria; kingdom Pseudomonadati; phylum Pseudomonadota; class Gammaproteobacteria; order Pseudomonadales; family Pseudomonadaceae; genus Pseudomonas; species Pseudomonas sp. PGPR40. Next base: position 386,725 of record NZ_JAKLSP010000001.1, read on the forward strand.
CCCTGGGCATGCCGGTTGGCGCGGCGATCATCATTTTTTCCTGGCTCCTGACCGGTTGGTACGTCTACAGCGCCAACACGCGTTTCGATGCATTGGGCGCCGCCATTCTCGAGGAGAGCAAGTGATGACTCTGTTGCGTAAACTTCTCCTCGCCGCTGCCGGGCTATTGCCGGCCTCCGTTGTACTGGCTGCACCCACGCTGGGTGCGGTGGAAAAACAGCCGCTCAACCTGCATGCGATCGGCATGTTCTTCGTCTTCGTACTGGGCACATTGGCCATCACTTGGTGGGCCGCGCGGCAAACCAGATCCACTTCGGACTTCTACACCGCGGGCGGTGGCATCACCGGGTTCCAGAACGGTCTGGCAATTGCCGGCGACTACATGTCCGCCGCCACGTTGCTGGGGCTGTCCAGCCTGGTGTTCGCCAAGGGCTACGATGGCTTCATCTATACCATCGGCTTTTTTGTTGGCTGGCCGATCATCACCTTCCTGATGGCTGAGCGCTTGCGCAATCTGGGGCGCTACACCTTTGCCGACATCGTGTCCTATCGCCTGGACCAGAACAAAGTGCGGATCTTCGCCGCCTTCGGTTCGCTGACCGTGGTGTGTTGCTACCTGATCGTGCAGATGGTCGGCGCGGGTCAGTTGATCAAATTGCTATTCGGCCTGGACTACCCGGTAGCCGTGGTGATCGTCGGCGCACTGATGCTTGTGTATGTGATTTTCGGCGGCATGATCGCCACCACCTGGGTGCAGATCATCAAGGCCGTGCTGTTGCTTGCCGGCGGCACGACTTTGGCATTGATGGCCATGTCGCAGTTCGGCTTCAGCTACGAAACCCTCGCGGACAAAGCCGTCCAGGCGCACGCCAGTGGCTGGAACATCATGGGCCCTGGCTCAATGCTCGCCGACCCGATCAACACCGCTTCGATGTCGCTGGGCCTGGTGTTCGGGATTGCCGGCCTGCCGCACATTCTGATGCGTTTCTTCACGGTGCCTAACGCCAAGGAAGCGCGCAAATCGGTGTTCTACGCCACCGGTTTCATCGGCTTCTTCTTCCTGGTGGTATGCACCCTGGGCTTCGCCGCGATGGTGATCATCGGCACTGACCCGCAGTACTACGTCAATGGCGAAGTCGGCGGCACCTTGATGGGTGGCGGCAACATGGTCGCCATGCACTTGGCCAAAGCGGTCGGTGGCAATCTGTTCTTCGGTTTCCTCTCGGCCGTGGCCTTCGCCACCATCCTTGCGGTGGTCTCCGGGCTGGCCCTGGCCGGTGCTTCGGCGATTTCCCATGACCTTTACGCCACGGTGTTCAAGAAGGGCAAAGCCAGCGAGAAACAGGAAATGCGCGTGACCCGCATGGCCACCGTAGGCCTTGGCATCATCGCGATTGTGCTGGGCATTCTGTTCGAGAAGATGAACGTCGCGTTCCTGGTGGGCCTGACCTTCGGCATTGCTGCGTCGACCAACTTCCCGGTGCTGATCATGGCGATGTACTGGAAAGGCTTGACCACCAAAGGCGCAATCATCGGCGGTTTCGCCGGGCTGATCTGCGCGCTGGTCCTGGTGATCCTCTCGCCAGCGGTCTGGGTCACCGTGCTCGGCCATGCACATGCGATCTTCCCGTACGACCACCCGGCGCTGTTCTCCATGCCACTGGCGTTCTTCGTGATAGTCGTCGTATCCAAACTCGACCGCAGCGTGCGGGCCGACAAGGAGCGTGACGCTTACGCCGACCAGTTCGTTCGCGCCCAGACCGGCCTCGGTGCAGCCAGCGCTTCCAGTCATTGATAGAAAGGGCACGGCCTGCTCAAGCGGCGCCGTGCCCATCGCACAACCTTTTGAGGTTCACGTTATGCCCGAATTCAACGCCCCGCTGCGCGACATGCGCTTTGTGTTGCATGAAGTGTTCGATGCCCCGGCCTTGTGGGCACGCTTGCCGGCCCTGGCCGACAGTGTCGACGCCGCCACCGCCGACGCCATTCTTGAGGAGGCGGCCAAAGTCACCTCGCACCTGATTGCGCCATTGAATCGCAGCGGCGACGAGGAAGGCGCCCAGTGGGCCGACGGCCAGGTCAGCACGCCAATCGGTTTCAAACAGGCTTATGCCACCTACATCGAAGGCGGGTGGGTGGGCCTGTCCGGCAACGCCGATTTTGGCGGCATGGGCATGCCGAAGATGCTCGCCGTGCAGTTCGAAGAAATGCTCTACGGCGCCAATTCCAGCTTCGCGCTGTATTCGGCGTTGAGTTCCGGTGCCTGCCTGGCGCTGGATGCCCACGCCAGCGACACCCTGAAAAATCTCTATCTGCCGCCGATGTACGAAGGCCGCTGGGCCGGTTCCATGTGCCTGACCGAAGCCCACGCCGGCACCGATCTGGGGATTATCCGCACCCGCGCCGAGCCCCGGGCCGACGGCAGCTTCAGCATCACCGGCAGCAAGATCTTCATCACCGGTGGTGATCAGGACCTGACTGAAAACATTGTGCATCTGGTGCTGGCCAAACTGCCGGACGCACCGGCGGGGCCCAAAGGCATCTCGCTGTTTGTCGTCCCCAAAGTGCTGGTCAATGTCGACGGCTCCCTCGGCGAGGCCAACGCTGTGAGTTGCGGTTCGATCGAACACAAAATGGGCATCAAGGCTTCGGCCACCTGCGTGATGAACTTCGACGGCGCCAGCGGCTGGCTGGTCGGCGAAGCCAACAAAGGCCTGGCGGCGATGTTCACCATGATGAACTACGAGCGCTTGTCCATCGGCATTCAGGGCATTGGCTGCGCCGAAGCGTCCTATCAGAACGCCGTCGCCTACGCACGTGAACGCGTTCAGAGTCGCGCGCCGACCGGTGCTGTTGCTCCGGACAAAGTGGCCGACCCGATCATCGTCCACCCAGATGTGCGCCGCATGCTGCTGAGCATGAAAGCCATGACCGAGGGCGGCCGTGCGTTCGCCAGTTATGTCGGGCAGCAACTGGACCTGGCGAAGTTTTCCGATGACCCCAGGGAACAGGACCGCGCGCAGATCCTGGTGGCACTGCTCACGCCGGTGGCCAAGGCATTCTTCACCGACACGGGGCTGGAAAGCTGCATCAACGGCCAGCAAGTGTTCGGCGGCCATGGCTACATCCGCGAATGGGGTCAGGAACAATTGGTCCGCGACGTGCGCATCGCGCAGATCTACGAAGGCACCAACGGCATTCAGGCCCTGGACTTGCTTGGACGCAAAGTGCTCGCCGATAAGGGCTCCGCGCTGCGCCAGTTCACCGGCGAGATCCGCCATTTCGCCCATCAGCCCGACGCGCCCTACTCCGCTCAACTGTTCGATGCCGTGCAGCGTCTGGAAGACCTGAGCGACTGGCTGCAGGACCAGGCGACCACCAATCGCAACGAAGTCGGCGCTGCTTCGGTGGAGTATTTGCACCTGTTCGGTTACGTCGCCTATGCCTGGCTTTGGGCGCGCATGGCACAGGTTGCCAAGCAAAAGCTGCACGAAGATGAAGGGTTTTATGGTGCAAAGATCGCCACCGCCGACTTCTACATCCATCGCCTGCTGCCGCGCATTTTGAGCCTGGAACAATCCATCCTCGCGGGCAGTGCCTCGTTGTTTGGCCTGCGCGCCGAACAATTCTAACGATTGAACCGAACGCGGCGCCCCGCTCCTCTCTTTTTGGCGTTCGCGTTTTTTTATTGATCAGCCCTCGCCCATCCGGCGAGGGCCGCGGAACCTGTTTTTCCATAATAAAAACAAAGGGGCTTCACCATGGACCGCAACACCCGCATCCTCGTTATCCGACTGTTGCTGGCCGGCGGCGTCATCAGCCTCTCGGCCCCCGCCGCTGCTGACTTTGTCAAAGACAGCAAGGCCAGCCTGGAGCTGCGCAACTTCTATTTCAATCGCGACTACCGCCAGAACAACGCCCCGCAATCCAAACAAGAGGAATGGGCGCAAGGTTTCCTGCTGCGCTATGAATCGGGATTCACCGAAGGGTTGATCGGCGTGGGTTTCGATGCCATTGGCCTGCTCGGCGTCAAGCTCGATTCCAGCCCCGATCGCGCAGGCTCCGGCCTACTCAAACGCCATCGCGACACCCGCAAAGGGGCTCAGGACGAGTACGGCGAACTGGGTTTGACGGCCAAAGTGCGGGCCTCCAAAAGCACGCTGAAGCTCGGCACGCTACTGCCGAAACTGCCGACGGTATTGGCCAACGACTCACGGTTGTTGCCACAAACCTTCGAGGGCGGTCAGCTGACATCGCTGGAGATCGAAGGCCTGACGGTGGATGCCGGGCGACTGACGCAAGTCAATCAGCGCGACTCCTCGGACTATGAGCATATGGGCATCACCCGCACCGGCGCCAAGGGCATCACCACAGGTCATCTCGATAGCGACAGCTTCAATTTCGCCAGCCTGAACTACAAATGGACCAGCAACCTCGCCACGGGCTACAGCTATGGTCACCTCGACAACTTCTACAGCCAGCACCTGGTCAACCTGACCTACGTGCTGCCGGTCACAACCGGCCAGTCGCTGAAGACGGATCTGCGCTTCGCCCGCTCCACGGACGACGGTGGCAGTAATGTCGATAACAATGCCATCGGCGCGATGTTCACCTACAGCCTCGGCGGGCATGCGTTGGGCCTGGGTTATCAAGGCATGAGCGGCGACACCGGCTACGCCTACGTCAACGGCACCGATGCGTTCCTGGTGAACTTCGTGCAGATCGGCGATTTCGCCAGCAAGGACGAAAAATCCTGGCAGGCGCGTTACGACTACAACTTTGCGGCCATTGGCATTCCGGGGCTGACCTTCATGACCCGTTACCTCACCGGCGACAACATCGATCTGGGCGGCAACCGCCCGCAAGGCAAGGAATGGGAACGTGATACCGACATTGGCTATGTCGTGCAGAGCGGGCCATTAAAGAATGTCGGGGTGAAATGGCGTAACGCGACAGTTCGCTCGACCCACTTTGGCAGCGACCTGGATGAAAACCGCCTGATCGTCAGCTACACCTTGCCGATCTGGTAGTACCTGATCGTTCCCACGCTCCGCGTGGGAATGCAGCCCGGGACGCTCCGCGTCCCAAGAGCGGACGCAGAGCGTCCGAGGATGAGTTCCCACGCGGAGCGTGGGAACGATCGGTACGCGGAGCATGGCCAGAGTAGGTTAAGATGCCTGCAAACCAGGCCCGCGCGAGACGCCCCGCATGACTGATACCACCCCCCGCCTGATCAAGAAGTACCCCAATCGCCGACTGTATGACACTCATACCAGCAGTCATCTGACGCTGGCGGACATACGCCAGTTGGTGCTCGACAAAATTGCCTTTCAGGTGGTCGATGCCAAGAGCGGCGAGGATCTGACGCGCAGCATCTTGCTGCAAGTGATTCTGGAAGCCGAAAGCGGCGGTGAGCCAATCTTCACCAGCGACATGCTGATGGGGATTATCCAGTTCTACGGCCCTTATCAGGGCGTACTCGCCAGTTACCTGGACAAAAGCATTCAGACCGTGATCGACATCCAGTCCCAGACCGGTGCGCAATCCTCCGAAGCCTGGAGCACCTTCATGCACCAGCAAGCGCCGGTGATGCAGGATTTGATGCGGCAATATGTCGACCAGTCGAAGGCACTGTACCTGAACACCCAGAACCTGTTCGGCATGTTCGGCGGCAAGCCCGGTGCCGATAACGGAAAGAAAAAAAATGGCGATGGGGAGTAAATCCATCGCCATTGGTGCCGCTGATCCAGTGTGACTTACTTGTTACCGCTGGTAGCCTTGGTGCTTGCTTCTGGAGCAGCTTTAGTGCTCGCGGCAGTCGCTGCCTCGAAACCACTCTGAGCCACATCGGCAGCCTGTTTTACGGCTTTCTGTGCGCTTTCGAACACAGTACCGGCATTCGCCAGGCCCGACTTGAACGCGGCCACAACAGGCTCGGAGCCGGCCGGTGCATTCTTACTGATCGTTTCCACGAACTCATGCATCTGCTGGGTACCCGCTTCGACCTGACTCGAGGTCAATTTGACGATGTCCGACTGAGTACCCACGATCAATGCTTGAACCTGTCGATTGAACTCGGCCAGGCGTTCGGTTTGCGCGCTCGGCTGGATGAAAGAAGCCTGCAGCTCGGCGAAACCTTGTGGATCACGGACGGCCAGCAGCTTGCGAACACCTTCGAACTGCTCCTCGGTGGAGTCGCGCAGTGCCTTGAACTGCAACTGGCTGAGCTGTTCAACGCTGGCGAAGACTTTGCTGCTGATTTGCTGCAAAAGGTCGAGGTTGGCTTTCTGAGCGGTCTGCAGTTTTTCCGAATTGAAAAAAGACATGCTTGAATCTCCTGGTACTGGATGGCCCTGAAGAGCCTGAGGACGCGATAGCGATCCGGTCAGTTATCGCGTTAGCCTTGATATTGCAGTGCACAAAACTATTTGGCAATGCCTATTCTTGTGCAGTGCAAAATAAACATTGCTAACGCCCTCCTTCTTCGCTGTAGACTCCTGCTCATCGAACGGCCAGCCTAGCCCTCTTTAACTAAAGGGTTTAGATGCGCAGGTTCCCATGCATAGCAGCAGGAGATCACCACGGGTGAGGAAGTCAATGTTGCGCTGCAAGATGACGAGCGTAGCGATCCCATCGTTTACCTGCGACATGCGAGCATCGGTCATCTGGGTATCTTCATGTCCGGTGAAGTGGCGCGGCGTGAGCACCGTGAGTTGCTAGGTTCGGTCGATGCGATCAATGCGTGTCAGACCGGCGCGGTTTCCTCGATTGCCAACGATTCATCGGCCCGATACTGACCAGGTGTCATGCCAAACCAGCGGTTACAGGCTTTGTTAAAGCTGCTGTGATCATGAAAACCAAGGAGATACGCGACATGCTTCATGTTGAAGTGAGAATGGCGCAGGTAGAAGTCGGCCAATTGCCGGCGCACAGCGTTCTGCACGTCCTTGAATTGCGTCCCTTCCTTTTCCAGCGCGCGTTGCAGCGTGCGCTTGCTAACGTTCAATGCCGCCGCGATCGACTCCATATCGCATTGCCTCTGGCCCTGACTCAAGCGCTCGGTAATCAGCGCGCGAATCCTGCCGACTATGCAAAAACCAAACAGCAGATCCAGTTGTGCCTCGGCAAAACTGTCATGCAGCACCGCCAGCGTTTCGTTGGCCATGCTCAACGGACGCAGGAGCTCCTGCCCATCAAACAAAATGCTGTCGTAAGTCGCGTCGAAACGCAGGTCGCAGCCAAACAACCGTCGATGCTCGGAGGTGTCTTCAGGTTCGGGATAGGTGAACTCCACACTCAAGGGTTGCGGTGAGTTACCGCCCGCCAGCTTACGGCAGAAGCCCAGCAACGAAGTAAGCGCTGCATCGGTGTATTGGCGAGGTTTGACCGAACCTTTTTGGTGATGATCGAGGCCGGAAAGTCGGTAACCCTGCGGTTCCGATGTAAAGAAAAGGCTGAATCCGGTGCCAATCAACGGACTGAAACGGACCAGGCGCTCAAGGGCTTTTTTCAGATTCAGGCTGGACATCATGGTGTAGCCGACGATCTGAAAGCTGCCGGGGTGGAAACTTCCATAGGCCTTCAGGCCTATGTCCGGATCGCCCGAGGCCTGAGCGGCCAGATCCCATAATCGATAAATCGCCCTTCGCTCGCAAAACGCTCCTGGTTTGTTCGCAAGCTTCATGTCTAGTCCAGCCTCCCGACACAGACTGGCAACATCCAGTCCTTGAGCCGAGAGCGTATTTACCAGCACGCTGGCATAGCCAGAACTCATTCTATACATGGCGTCCTCAATGACCTGTGGAACCGAACATCCTGTCCGCAGCCAAAACTGATCTGCAATGAATCAAAGTCTAACGGGTTCTTCAGTTGCCAATATTGATCCCAGTATAGGTAACCAGCGTTTTTCGCCCCCCGTCATTAACCTGGGCATGGCACCGTTGGACACCAGACAGTCACCTCTCAACACTTCCGCACACCCGGCCAATACCGAACAATCCCCCCCATCTTGCAACGCAAAACAAAGAAAGGAAGGGATTGTATGGAGTCGCTTGGTCGTATTGCGTTGGTCACGGGTGGTATGGGTGGGATTGGCACTGCGATAAGCCAACGCCTGTACAAGGAAGGATTCAAGGTCATCGTCGGCTGCAGCTCGGATTCCGCCCGCAAGAACGAATGGATAGCCACCCAACTGGCGGCCGGTTATCAGTTCGAATGCATCTTCGGCGACATCACCGATTGGGAATCGACCCGCAAGGCCTTCGAGATGGCACGAGAGCAATTCGGCCCGATCGATGTGCTGGTCAATAACGCCGGCATCACTCGGGATGCGTCCTTTCGCAAACTCACTCCAGAAGACTGGAACGCGGTGATCGGGACTAACCTCAGCGGCCTGTTCAACACCACCAAACAGGTGATTGAAGGCATGTTGGCCAAGGGCTGGGGAAGGATCATCAACATTTCGTCGATCAACGGTCAGCGCGGCCAGTTCGGCCAGACCAATTACAGCGCTGCCAAAGCCGGCATCCATGGCTTCACCATGGCACTGGCCCGGGAAGTCTCGGGCAAGGGCGTGACCGTCAATACCGTATCGCCCGGCTACATCCAGACCAGCATGACCGCGGCCATCCGCCCGGACATTCTCGACACCATGATTGCAGCCACACCGGTCGGGCGCCTTGGGCAACCCGAAGAAATCGCTTCGATCGTCGCCTGGCTGGCGTCCGATGAATCGGCCTACAGCACCGGTGCCGACTTCTCGGTCAACGGCGGCATGAACATGCAGTAAGTCTGTCAGGGCATGAATGCCCTGCTCCCGCTCGACAGAATCCTAATGAGGTCATGCATGAACGAAGTCGTAATCGTTGCCGCTACTCGCACCGCCATTGGCAGTTTTCAAGGTTCGCTATCCGCCATTCCAGCTACCGAATTGGGCGCGGCGGTGATTCGTCGCCTGCTTGAACAGACCGGGATCGCCCCTGCGCAGATTGATGAAGTCATCCTCGGCCAAGTGCTGACTGCAGGCTCCGGGCAAAACCCGGCACGCCAGACCGCGATCCAGGCCGGCTTGCCCCATACCACCCCTGCCCTGACCCTGAACAAAGTCTGCGGTTCAGGCCTCAAGGCAGTCCAGCTCGCGGTCCAGGCGATCCGTTGCGGCGACGCCGAACTGGTGATTGCCGGCGGTCAGGAAAACATGAGCCTGGCGCCCTATGTTCTGCCCAAGGCGCGCACCGGTCTGCGTCTGGGACATGCGCAACTGCAAGACAGCGTGATTCAGGATGGTTTGTGGGATGCCTTCAACGACTACCACATGGGCATCACTGCCGAGAATCTGGCGAATCAATACAGCATCAGTCGCGAAGATCAGGACGCCTTCGCCGCGACCTCGCAACAGAAAGCCGCTGCGGCCATCGAGGCGGGTTACTTCAAGGGTGAAATCACCCCGATCCTGATTCCCCAGCGCAAGGGCGAGCCGCTGGTCTTCGACACCGATGAACAACCGCGTCCGGACAGCACGCTCCAGGCACTGGGCAATCTCAAACCCGCGTTCCAGAAAAACGGCAGCGTAACCGCGGGCAACGCGTCGGCCCTCAATGATGGCGCCGCCGTGTTGATGCTGGCCAGCGCCGCCAAGGCCCTGGCTCTGGGCTTGCCGGTACTTGCGCGCATCAAGGCGTATGCCAGCGCCGGGGTAGACCCGTCGATCATGGGCATCGGCCCGGTGCCCGCTACCCGTCTGGTCTTGACGAAAGCCGGCTGGAGCCTGGACGACCTGGACCTGATCGAAGCCAACGAAGCGTTCGCCGCGCAGTCACTGGCCGTCGGTAAGGAACTGGGCTGGGACATGAATAAGGTCAATGTCAACGGTGGCGCCATTGCCCTCGGGCATCCGATCGGCGCATCAGGCGCGCGGATTCTGGTGTCGCTGGTACATGAACTGATCCGTCGCGATGGCAAAAAAGGTCTGGCGACCTTGTGCATCGGTGGCGGCCAGGGCGTCAGCCTGGTCATCGAGCGTTAGAAACACAGGCTGAGTTGTCAGATGCGGCGCCGACGTCCGGCGCCGCGTTTTTTTCCGTCCGGTTTATTCATGTGGGCAAGGAGTTCCATGGACAACGCGTATACCTTAAACACACTCTGGTCGGGCCAGGTTCCGTTCATTGCTTCCTTTGCAGTTCAACAATTAAGGTTCTGGGTCAGCACCAATCCCTGGTTTACCGGGCAGGATTACAACGCCTGGTTCGAGCTGTCACGCGAAACCCTGGATAGCCTCCAATCGGACTACCAGCAACAATGGTGTGAACTCGGCCAGCGTCTATTATCCGGCCAGCCCTTCAGCTTCGAAGATCGGCGTTTCGCCAGCGGCAACTGGAGCCAACCGCTGTTCGGTTCCCTCGCGGCGTTTTATCTGCTCAATGCCGGCTTTCTGCTGAAGCTGCTCGATCAGCTGCCGATCGACGGTAAAAAGCCGCGTCAACGCTTGCTCTATCTGGCGGAGCAAGCCATCGCCGCCGGCGCGCCGAGCAATTTTCTGGCCAGTAACCCGGATGCGCTGCAACGGGTCGTTGACACCCAAGGAAGCAGCCTGCTCACAGGCCTGATGCACCTGGCCAGCGATCTGCAGGAAGGCAAGATGCGCCAGTGCGACGCCGGCGCGTTCAAAGTGGGCGTCGACCTGGCAAACACCCCCGGCGAAGTGGTCTTCGAGAACGAACTCTTCCAGCTCATCCAGTACTATCCGCAAAGCGAAACCCAGTACCGACGCCCGGTGTTTATCGTTCCGCCATCGATCAACAAGTACTACATCCTCGACCTGCGCCCCGACAATTCGATGGTTCGCCATCTGTTGCAGCAAGGCCACCCGGTGTTTCTGATGTCGTGGCGCAACTTCGACCAGGAACACGCCGGCACCACCTGGGATGACTTGATTGAAACCGGGATTATCAAAGGGCTTGAGCTGACCCGTGAAATCAGCGGCGAGCAACGGCCCAATTGCGTGGGTTTCTGCATTGGTGGCACGTTATTGAGCTCGGCGCTGGCCGTATTGGCCGCCCGTGGCGACAAAGAGATCGCCAGCGTGAGCCTGCTGACCACCTTCCTCGACTACCTCGATACCGGCCCCATCGACATCTTCGTCGACGAGCAACTGGTGGCTTATCGCGAGCGCACCATCGGCGGCCTAAACGGCCCCATCGGCCTGTTCAAGGGCGAGGACATGGGCAATACATTCTCGTTGCTGCGCCCCAATGACTTGTGGTGGAACTACAACGTCGACAAATACCTCAAGGGGCAGAAATCGATACCCCTTGACCTGCTGTTCTGGAACAACGACAGCACCAACCTGCCCGGGCCGATGTACTGCTGGTACCTGCGCCATACCTACCTGCAGAACGATCTGAAATCCGGCGAGCTGGATTGCTGCGGGGTCAAGCTGGACCTGCGCGCCATCGACGCCCCGGCGTACATCCTCGCCACCCATGACGACCACATCGTGCCATGGAAAAGCGCCTACGCCAGCACCGAGCTACTGTCTGGAACCAAGCGTTTCGTGCTCGGCGCTTCAGGGCATATCGCGGGGGTGATCAACCCACCGGCCAAGGAAAAACGCCATTACTGGACCAACAATCGCGTCACCAAGAATCCAGAAACCTGGTTCAAGAATGCCCAGCAGCATCCGGGTAGTTGGTGGAATGACTGGTTTGTCTGGCTGGCCGAACATGCCGGGGAACGCCAGCCTTCAGTGCTGAGCACGGGGAATGCTAAATACCCGGCACTTGAGTCGGCACCGGGGCGTTATGTGATGCAATGACAGGAACCCGTCCGGTTAAATGGGCGAACTCCTCAGATCACTCTGAGGCTTTCTATCTACACGCAAAAAAAGTCCCGCGACCGAATGAGCCACGGGACAAAAAATTGGCTGGTTGCGGCCAACCAAAGGAGCATTTTCAAAAGCGGTTACCGGTTACAGGCATTCCTGCGCGGCACGTTCGAAACTCGAAGGCAGGAAACTCGATGCCAGCAAGTGGCGCTCATACAAAAACACCTTGCCGCCATTCGGGGCTTTGTAGGCTTCGAGAACGTTGTCTGCCGCGACCTTGCTCGGCACCACGATCCGGTAGCTGCGCTGGGTTTGCGAGACCGTCGGGTTCAGGGCGCTGCCCTGCAACTTCGGCACTACGCAGTCGGCGTACTCGGCAGGCGTTTTTTTCGTCTGAAAGGTCAGCGTCGGGTCGTTCGGCGCGGAGGCGCAACCGGTCAGCAGCAAGGAGGCGAAAGCCATGACAGGAGCAAATAAAGGGCGCATCGGTGAAGTCCTGAAAATAAAAGTCGGGGTCGTTGAGCAGTGTCTTCGATGGAAGCGATTTTCCGACGTTGCCCGACAAAGCAGAACTTGCGTTTCTTGATTGTCACTATTACTTGAACCGATAGTTGCGCCGCACTATCGAAAAACAAGCCCCGCCAGAAGCGGGGCTTGATGTATTTCACACGGCATCAGGGTTTACGCCCACCGCCGGGAGTTTGCCCTCCTCCTTTTTTGTCTGCATCAGACATTCTCTCTCTGTCTTCGACAGAGTTGCCTTGGCGCCCTGCTCCTTGTCCGCTGCCGGGACGATTGGTATCGCTGGATTGACGTCCCCCAGAAGCCTGTCCACCTTTTTTGCCGGCTTCGGAGGCCCGTTGCGGATCATTCATGAACCCGCCGCCCGACTGCCCGCCTTTTTTGCCAGATTCGGAGGCTTTTTCAGGGTCATTGGCAAAATTGCCTGGGTTCTTGTTTCCGGTGTTAGCCATTTTCGTTCTCCTCAGTGTTACTCACGAACCTTTGTCGGCCCGTCTAATTCCGAGGGTTTCTGCGGTTGAAAGTTTGAACTGATCCATCGTTCTTGCGACAGGCGGATTGGGATGATTAGTTCCAGAAAACTCCTGACGCGGCGACTAATGGGGGGTGAATCAAACGAATATAAAATGGGTTGCGCTTATACAAATTCATCAAAGAAAAGCGCGTTGAGGTCTGGCATCATTCAAGCAGGTACGCCGAGCGATCAGCTCTCTAATTTATCCCGTATGGAGGTACGTCGATGACAGAGCACATCGTCCACTTTCATTGCCAGATTGATCAGGGCACGATGGAACGCTTCAGGGACTGCTGCCTCGACGCCATCGACCAGGGCGCCTCCTCCTTACTGCTGAATCTCTCCACCAGCGGCGGCAGCACCAACTTTGGCTTCGCCCTCTACACCTTCCTTAAATCCCTGCCGGTGCCACTGTGCGCGATTAATGCCGGCAACATCGAGTCGATGGGCATCATCATGTACCTGGCCGCCGGCCGACGGATCACCGCGCCCCATTCGCGGTTTCTGATTCACCCCATGAATTGGTACTTCCCCCAAAGCTCGGTCGACCATCAACGCCTGCGCGAATACCTCTTGAGCCTGGATAACGACCTCGCGCGCTACGTGCAAATTTTTGCCCTGGAAACTGCCCACGCGGATACCAAACTGGATATTTTCCATTGCCTTTCAGCGGAAGAGAAAGTAATCGCGGCGCATGAATCCCTGGCCTATGGAATCGCCCACGAAATGCATCAGATGGTGTTTGCCGATAACGTCAAACACTGGAAAATCAGTGGCGGTTGACGCCTGTTCCGAGACGGTTTCGCTACCAATGAATCAAGTGCCAGCAATGGGGTGAATCTCCAGCGTCATTCCATCACTCAACGTGAGTTTCAAATCCCTGATAGTGCCGGCCACACGCTCTTTGAAAACCGGTTCGCCCTCGGGATCAAGTTCATCGTAGATAAAGCGGTTGCCCTCGAGCCAGCCGATGGCCGTTTGCAGTTCAGGCGTAAGGTAATATTTGCCATCCAGAAAGAAACCGGCAAACGGTTCTACCCTTTCCCGATTCTCGATTTCGTAGCGCACGCCGGGGGTCATTCCTGTGGATTCATCAATCATGCTGCGTACCTCGTCATTGCCTGATCTTGGCGCCCTGCCTGTTTCAAGGCGTCGACAAACCGGGCTCGACGGGACGTCTGTGCCTCAGACCTCCCGCCTTGCCCTGATACCTGTCAAGAAGTCCCCAGGCCACGCGACAGATCGGCTGGGGGTTCGGACGCGGTCCTGCGCATCTCGCCCGTTTCTCCCGCGATTGACTCGTGGGGCTCCGTGGTTTCCATCACCTTTTCGCGCACCGCCTCATAGCCCTCCCGTGCTTGCTGTTTGACCTTTCCAGTGAGGCTTGCGCTGGTCCTGCCCAGATAACGGCGTTCCGTCGCAGTGGTCGGTAACGCCGCGCCCAGCAACGCGCCCACCGCGACACCGACCGCAGCCATCATCAGTGGTTGCTCCTTGAGCAGATGACTGAACCGGTCGCCCATTTCATGAGTCCTGCGCGCCAGGCGATCACTGGTGTCATGGACCGTGCGACTGAGGTGATCGGTCGTCGCGTGCAGGCTGTCGCCCAGGTGCGCCGCCTTGCCCTTGACCGCCTGATAACTGTCCTTGAGCGAATCGGTGGTGGTGTGAAGACGCTGACGGGCGCTGTCCAGACTCTCGGAGAGCCCTTCGCCCAAATCATCGGTCCAGTCGATATCCTGCTCCGGTTCGACGCGATATTCCCTGGGCGTCGGTGGCCGATTCTGACTCATCATCAACCACATCAGCCCGACCGAGGTCAGCACCGCAGGCACGGGGTTGTTGCGCACACTGGTGCCCAGATTGGTCATGAAAGTCGAGCCGTTGCTTTGCATCAGCAACAGCGCCTGATCGAACATCTGGCCGGGGGTAAATTTGCTTTCCAGCGCGTCGACGATATGCCCGATGTTCTCCCGTTGTGCATCGATTTCACGCTCGATGGTTTCCGGGCTCTTGGTCGCTTCGGTTTTGAACTCACGGTTCATGACACTTTCCTCCGCAGGGCTTCCTGGTCTTTGTTCAACGCGTCCAGGGTGCGATCAGGCTTGAAGTGGGAAGGCTCGAATTGTTTTTTGCCTGCCTGCAACATCACGAACCCGATGACCATCACCACGACGCCGACAATCAGCGCGGCCAGCCAGGGCGCCATCACCAGGCTCAAGGCATAGACCACAGCCATCAGCAGCATGATGAACCCGGCGAGCAACACAATGGCGCCACCGGCGACCCCGGCAATCCCTGCTTTCAATGTCGTCAGGCTGGCCTGCAATTCCACCTTGGCCAACGCCAGCTCCTTGGTGAATAACGCCGGGACTTCGCGGGCTAACTGCCGCAATAAACCGACCACGGAAGCGTCATGATCAACCGTCGTGACAGACGGTGTGACGGGTGGGGTGCGTTGCAGTTCTGGATTGTCTCTGTTCATCACCGTTCTCCTGAGAAGGGGGTGGACCCCGGCATTGAGGAACCATCGCCACGATGGTCGGGCGCGCTCGGCGAGGACGGCGTAATGCCGGTGGCCAAACCGGGCGATAGATCGCCTCCTTGCGGCATCGACGTTTCATAAAGTCCTTGCGAGCCATCGCCACTGAATGTGGGTGTGCTGCTCTGAGCGGTCGTTGTCGGCAGGGTGGCCGTGCCCGCTTTCAGGAACCGCGACAGACCGAACCCCACCGCGATGCTGCCGACAATGAACAACCCTGGATTGTCGCGTGCCAGATCAGCGCCATCGTGCAAAAGCTCTTCGGCACTTTTGCTGCGCAGTTTTCCGGCCAGGTTGCTCATGCTGTCGGCCATGTCCGCCAGGTAGTCGGACATCCCAAACGTATCGTTCGTCCTGATCTCGGAAACGACCGATTGGGCGCCTCTGGCCAACGCTTCAATCTGATCCGCTGCGGTATCGCGATACTGGCCGAATTGCTCGTCGGCCTGATGCCGGGCACCGCCTATCGCATCGGTAACCTCCTCCTTTATATGCTGAAAGTTTTGTTCGGAGCCTGCGGGATCCCGAGGGGCATCCGGTTGTCCGGTTCTGCTGTCTGGAATAGTCATGTCATCCCTCGCCTTCGTAGTGAATACGTCAGGAAGTGGCCGCGGCATGCCCGCGGTGGTGCTTCATTGCAGATGACGAGGCGTCTGGCAGGGAGTTCCAAGCAGATGATGAAGTGATGAAAAGCGCAGCGGTGGGACTCGCGGGGCGGAACCTGTGGGAGCAAGCCTGCTCGCGATAGCGTCAGATCAAACATCGCTAAACAGCAGTCTTGAACCCCTCCTCCCGCTGCAACACCCGAGCCTGAATCACTTCCGAAAATTTTGTGGTAGCTCGATGATCGTTCCCTCGCTCTGCGTGGGAATGCAGCCAGGGACGCTCCGCGTCCCTTCCGGAGCCGAACGCGGAGCGTCCGTTGAGGCATTCCCACGCGGAGCATGGGAACGATCTACGTGGGGATTCTTGAGCCATGCTCCTAGGGCAAAGCATCATCAAACCGGCTCGGGAAGCACTCAATCATCCTCATGCAATTTGATACCGCGTTTATGCAGCACGTACGGAACCAGCAACACCAACAGCGTCAGCACCAGGAGCGAGGCCGCAATGGGTTGTGTCACAAACACCATCCAGTCGCCCTGGCTGATGGACAAGGCGTTGCGCAGTTGTTTTTCCGCCATCGGGCCCAGCAGCATGCCCACAATCACCGGGGCGACGGGGAAATCGAAACGCCGCATCAACACCCCTGCCCAGCCGATGCCCAGCATCAGAAACAGGTCGAACGTTGAGTGGCGCATGCCGTACACGCCGATGGTTGCGAACACTAGAATGCCGGCGTTCAGGTACGGCCGGGGGATTTGCAGGAGCTTGACCCACAGGCCCACCAACGGCAGGTTCAACACCAGCAGGATGGCGTTGCCGATGTACAGCGAGGCCACCAGCGTCCAGACCAGTTCGCCCGAGGTCTGGAACAGCAGCGGCCCCGGTTGCAGGTTGTAGTTCTGGAACGCGGCCAACAGGATCGCCGCTGTGGCTGAGGTCGGTATGCCCAGCGTCAGCAGCGGCACCAGCGAACCGGTGGCGCTGGCGTTGTTGGCCGCCTCGGGGCCGGCGACACCCTCGATGGCGCCCTCGCCTTTGCTGGCCGCGAACTCTTTCGGGTACTTGCTGAGTTTGCGTTCGGTCGAATACGAAAGGAACGTCGGAATTTCCGCGCCACCGGCCGGAATCGAGCCAAAGGGAAAGCCGATCAAGGTGCCCCGCAACCACGCGGGAACCGAGCGTTTCCAGTCGGCGCGGGTCATCCACAGCGAGGTCAAGCGGTGTCGACGGGCCGTTTCTTCCTTCTGGTAGAGCACGCTGTACAAAGCTTCACCGACGGCAAACAAGCCGACTGCCACCAGCACGACTTCGATCCCATCGACCAGCTCGGGAACCGCCAAGGTGTAGCGGGCAATGCCTGAGGTCGAATCGAGACCGATCAAGCCGATGGTCAGCCCGATCCCCAACGAGGCGAAGCCGCGCAACATCGATGCACCGAGCACCGCCGACACTGTGGTGAAGGCCAGTACCAGAATCGCGAAATACTCCGCTGGCCCGAACTTCAGCGCCAGCGTCGCAACGAGGGGGGCGAACAGGGTCAGCAAAATCGTCGCGATGGTTCCGGCCACGAATGAACCTATCGCGGCCGTCGCCAACGCCGGGCCTGCCCGCCCGTTGCGCGCCATGAGGTTGCCTTCCAGGGCCGTGACCATGGAGGACGACTCCCCGGGGGTGTTGAGCAGGATCGAGGTGGTCGAGCCGCCAAACTGCGCGCCGTAATAGATGCCGGCGAACATGATCAGCGCCCCGGTAGGATCGACCTTGGCGGTAATCGGCAGCAGCAAGGCGACGGTCAGCGCCGGCCCGATCCCCGGTAAAACACCGATCGCGGTACCCAGCAGGCAGCCGATAAAACCCCACATCAGATTGATCGGCGCCAACGCGGCGCCGAAGCCGGTTGCCAGACTCGAGAGAATGTCCACCTTGTCGACCTCCTTCAGCCCGGATCAGATCCAGGCGTTGATCAAGGGCGGAAGGGAAACCCCTAGCCCGGCAGTGAAAAGCCAGTAAATCGGCAACGTCAGGGCGATGCCGATGGCCAGGTCCCGCATCGGGCTACGACTGCCAAACCCGCGTGCCGAACAGGCAAACAGCAATGAGGCTGCCAAGACGAAACCGATGTAGGAAATGAGCAAGGCAACCCCCACCAGCCCCGCGGTGACCCAGGTCGCCCCGGCCTTGCCGCCAGGCTGAGTTTGGGTGGTCTCGTGGTCATCGGGCAGGTTGCGAAAACCACCGGTGAGCGCCTGATAGCACATCAACAGGCCGACGGCGCCCAGAAACACCGCGACAGCATAGGGATAAACGTAGGCCGCCATGATGACGAAGCCCATCTCGGGCGGAAACCGCGAGGCGCCGAACGCCAATACCGCGCTGATGACGACTACACCTATGGCAATCGCCAGTTGGGCCGGCATGACTTTCCACCGCCCGGCCATCTCAAAGCAGCCCGACCTTGACCAGCATCGCACGCAGGCGCCCATGTTCTTCCTCGACGAATTTGCCGAAGTCATCCCCGGTCAGAATGCTCGGTGACCATGCATTGGTTTTTACATTTTCTTGCCAAACGTTGCTTTTGGTCGCGGTCAAGACGGCTTCGGTCAGCTCTTTGCGCTGCTCAGGCGTCAGGCCCCCTGCGCCGTATACGCCACGCCAGTTACCGATCGTCACGTCGTAGCCAGCCTCTTTGAGGGTCGGTGCGTCGATGCCTTCAACGCGGTTGGGCGCGCCGATGGCGAGCAAGCGGAATTGCTTGGACTGGACGTATTTGGCCAGCTCGGCGTAGCCGCCGGTAATCACCGTAATATGGCCCCCCAGCGTCGCGGCGACGACTTCGCCGCCACCAGCGAAGGCGACGTAATTCACCTTGTTGACGGGGACGTCCATTTTGCTCGCCAGTTCGGCGATGCCAATGTGGTCGATCGACCCCTTGGAGCCGCCACCAAACTTGATACTGGACGGGTTGGCTTTGAAGTCTTTGAGCAAGTCGTCCAGGGTTTTGTACGGTGAGTCGTCACGCACGGCAATCACGTTGTATTCGGTGAACAGCCGGGCGATCGGTGTCACGTCCTTCAAGGTGATTTGCGGTTTGTTCTGCTCGATGGCCGCGACCATGATCGCGCCGACGACGATCAGGGCATTGGGGTCGCCCTTGGTGCCGTTGGCAAATTGCGCCAACCCCAAGGTGCCACCTGCGCCACCCTTGTTCTCGAAGGTGACGGATTTCGCCGTTTTGGCCTCGACCATGGCTTTGCCCAGGACGCGGGCAGTCTGGTCATAACCACCACCGACCGAACCCGGGGCCATGAACTTGACGGTGTCCAGCGCAAAAACCGGTGAGGCGAGCGCGGCGGCGGTAACTAAAACGGCGAGGTTGCTGCTGAATCGACGGGCCAATGCAAACATGAGTCGTCTCCGGATAGCTGTTCTTGTTGTTTTGGATCAGGGGCAAGCCCTGATGCCAGTAGGAGCCAGGCTTGCCGGCGAAGGCGCTCTTAAGAACGCCTTCGCCGGCAAGCCTGGCTCCTACGGCATTAGGCGTAGCCTCTGCTCGTTGAACATGCGTCTGGGAATAAGCGTAGGTCATAGTTGTGTTTGTTGGTCGCGCAGACCCGAAACTTCTTCGCGCCTGAGGTCAAGTCGGGCAGCAGCCAGCAAACCGCCCTTGAATCGGGCGGTGCTGAACAAGAGGTGAATCGTTAACTGTATGTAGGCGCGCGGTCTATCGCTGCTGCATCTGAAACAGGGATGTCACCTGTACCTGTGCCAGCATCTGCTCGGCCCCACCACCGCGCCGCATCCCGCGTACCGGGCAGGCGTCGAGGTAATCGAGGCCCACCGCCAGTTTCAAATGACGCTCGGGGCGGGCCAGTCGGTTGGTGACGTCGAAGCTGTACCAGCCATCATCGAGCCAGGCTTCGGCCCAGGCGTGGCTGGCCAGATGACTTTCATCTTCGGTGCACAGGTAACCGGAGACATAACGCGCCGGTATCCCCAGGCTGCGGGCACACGCCAGGAACGCGTGAGTGTGGTCCTGACAGACCCCAACCCCGGCGGCAAAGGCCTGGGCAGCAGTAGTGTCCACGGAGGTCGCCCCCGGGCTGTAGACCATGTGCTCTGCCAGGCCATTCATCAGGTCGATCAGCGCCCCTCGATCACGCCGCGTACCGCAGTGTTGCAGGGCGAAAGCGTTAAGGGCGTCATCGGTCTTGGTCAGATGGCTGGTGCGCAAGAACGGCAGCGGCGACTGAGTGTCGTGCTCCACGTCCATCGTCTGATCGATTTCAACCTGGCCATAGGCCGTCAATACCAGAGCGCCGTGGGGCTCGTCCATCGTCAATACATGCAGGACGTTGCCGTAAGGATCGAGCTGGCTGCGCACCAGGCGCGGCAACTCCAGGTGCCATTCCAGAATGTGCTGACGCTCGGTGTTCTTGGGCGTCAAACGCAGGAACTGGATGCTGGTGCAGACTTCGTCGGCGTAGCTGTAAGTGGTGTCGTGGCGTATGGACAGTTTCATACGACCTCCAGATAGGACTCGTGAACAGTCTGACCGAGATGGCGAACCTGGGAGATGAAATCAGTCAGCCACAGGTGCAGACCCAAGCCGAGAATCTCGTCGATCCCGGTATAACGCAGCCGCGCATTCAGTTCTGCAGCCAGGCGCTGGGCCGGCCGGCCGTTATTGCCCGGCAGGCTGGCGAGGATTTGGTCTAGCTCCTCGACGCAGGCGTGCAGCGAGCGCGGCACGTTGGCGCGCAACAGCAGCATCTCGGAAACCTGTTTGGCGCAGGGCGCATTGCGGTAGATCTCGTTGAATGCCTCGAACGACGACAGCGCCCGCAACAACGCGCTCCACTGATAGTAGCCGCGGGCCGAGTTATCACTGACCTCCTCCGACTCTTCGCCGAACATTTCATAGCGCGCATCCAGCAGGCGCAGAGTGTTGTCGGCGCGTTCGAGGAAAGTGCCCAGACGAATAAAGCTATAGGCATCGTTGCGCATGATCGTGCCCGAGGTCGCCCCGCGGAATAGATGCGAGCGTTCCTTGACCCATTCACAGAAATGGCTGATGCCGTAACGGCCCAGACCGTTGCTGGCGATGTTGCGCATCTCCAGCCAGGTGGCGTTGATGTTCTCCCACATGTCGGCGGTGATGCGTCCTCGCACCGCGTGCGCATTGGCCCGCGCGGCTTGCAAGCAGCAATAGATACTGCCGGGGTTGGTTTCGTCCAGCGCAAAGAAATGCAGCATGTGCTCGGTATTGAGTTCGCCGTAGCGTTCGTTGTAGTCGTCCAGCGTGCCGGCGGCCAATAGCGACATCGCCAGCTCGGCGCGGCCGTCGGTGCGCCCGGCGTGGGGCATCAGCGACAACGAGTAACTGACTTCGAGCATGCGCGCCAGGTTTTCGGCGCGCTCCAGGTAACGGGACATCCAGTAGAGGTCCGAAGCGGTTCTTGAAAGCATGTCTTACTCCTCCACTACCCAAGTGTCTTTGGTGCCGCCGCCCTGAGACGAGTTCACCACCAGCGAGCCTTCGCGCAATGCCACGCGGGTCAGGCCACCGGGCACCAGACGGGTTTCACTGCCCGACAGCACAAACGGGCGCAGGTCAATGTGGCGTGGAGCGATGCCGTTTTCGACGAAAGTCGGGCACGTCGACAGACACAACGTCGGCTGGGCGATATAGGCTTCAGGGCGGGCCTTGAGACGGCGGCGGAAGTCCTCGATTTCCGCCGCCGTGGCGGCCGGGCCGACGAGCATTCCGTAGCCGCCGGAGCCTTGGGTTTCCTTGACCACCAGTTCGGGCAGATGAGCCAGCACATGGGACAGCTCTTCGGGTTTGCGACATTGCCAGGTCGGCACGTTCTTGAGGATCGGTTCCTCGCTGAGGTAGAAGCGGATCATGTCGTCGACATAGGGATAGATCGATTTGTCGTCGGCCACACCGGTGCCGACGGCGTTCGCCAGCACCACATTGCCCGAGCGGTAAGCGGCGATCAGGCCGGGCACACCGAGCATGGAGTCCGGGTTGAAGGACAGCGGATCGAGGAACGCATCGTCGAGACGGCGATAGATCACATCCACCTGTCTAGGGCCGGCGGTGGTGCGCATGTAGACGTGATCGTCGCGGACAAACAGGTCGGCGCCTTCCACCAGCTCCACACCCATTTCACGGGCCAGGAACGCGTGTTCGAAGTAAGCACTGTTGAAGCGACCCGGGGTCAGCACCACGGCAGTGGGGTTGTCCAGGGGGCTGGAGCTCTTGAGGGTGTCCAGCAGCAGGTTGGGGTAATGATCGATGGGCGCCACACGTTGGGCGGCGAAGAGTTCAGGGAACAACCGCATCATCATCTTGCGGTCTTCGAGCATGTAGCTGACGCCGCTGGGGGTGCGCAGATTGTCTTCCAGTACGTAGTAGCTGCCATCGCCGTCGCGGACCAGATCGACTCCGGAGATGTGGGCATAGATGCCGCGATGCAGATTCAGGCCCTGCATGGCGACCTGATAACCCTCGTTCGCCAGAACCTGTTCGGCCGGGATGATGCCCTCCTTGAGGATGTGTTGGCTGTGGTAAATGTCGGCCAGGAACATGTTCAAGGCCTGGACCCGTTGAATGCAGCCACGCTCGACCGTTTGCCATTCGCAGGCTGTGATGCTGCGTGGAATGATATCGAACGGAATCAACCGCTCGGTGCCCTGCTCGTCCCCGTATAAGGTGAAGGTGATGCCGGCTCGATGGAACAACAGGTCGGCTTCGCGACGACGTTGATCCAGCAACTCCAGAGGGGTGTCCGCCAACCAACGCGCGAACTCCTGGTAATGTGGGCGGCAGCCACCACTCGCATCATACATTTCGTTAAAAAAAGCTCGGGACATACCCTACTCCTTGCCGCGATACAGACGGCATTTTCTTATCACTTCGCTATTTCAATACATTCAGGCCTTACGTTGTTTTAGTGAGTACTGTTTCTGTTGAGCACCTCAGTGTGCGTCGTTAACTTCCTGTTACATTCGGAATTAAATTCCTTATGATTTCGGCAATCGCTTGACGCGTTCCGACGCCAGAAGTCTGGCCTTTGCGGTTTGATGTCTGGCGCCCCAATTTATAACGTTCCCCGTTATTCTTTTTCGTTTAAAACCACACTTCGGTGGTTTGAAAGTACTTTTGCAAGGGCTGTGCCCACTCTTGTTACCAAGGGCAAATAACCGAAATCGCTACGAGAAAAACACCTGAGCGACATTTGTTTTCATTTTTGAGACTTAAATCGACAAAAATATATAAACATTTCCTCCACTTGTAACTTGCCCAATTCTGGAGCGAACAAAAATGGTGCGATTAGCAACTCATGTACGTTTTTTGCCCTATAAGCGTGAAATTTCTACTCATTACTTTTTATTGCCCTTGTAATACAAAGCACCCTGCTTGGTGCGTCAGTTAATGTTTGGCGCACTATTAATGCTCAACAAAATGCACCAAAGGACTTCATACGACACGAAAATGCCAAGTAGTGATGCAAAGGAATATCGCGAGAAAAAATGGCGGAAGGCAGCCGGAGTCGAACCTGCCCGGGAACGGATGCCGTCCCCAACCGGGTTTGAAGCCCGGCCGCGCCACCGGGCGCGATTGCCTTCCTTGAACTCAGTCTGTTGTCTGTTGAGCCAGTGCATTGTCGAGCCGGAGGTGGCGCCGATCGCCAAAGCGTCGGGTCAGGCCGACCCGGTCGAAGTATTCAAGAATCTGAATGCTGCGCTTGCGCCCCAGGCCCACGGCATCGCGAAAC
The DNA here is from genome assembly GCF_022014505.1 of Pseudomonas sp. PGPR40. Taxonomy (NCBI): domain Bacteria; kingdom Pseudomonadati; phylum Pseudomonadota; class Gammaproteobacteria; order Pseudomonadales; family Pseudomonadaceae; genus Pseudomonas; species Pseudomonas sp. PGPR40. The sequence continues at coordinate 410,514 of NZ_JAKLSP010000001.1, forward strand.
GCGGTGACCTGAATCACCGGATTGTCGCTTGTCAGTTGCACCAGCATAGCCGCCAATCGGCGCAGCAGCGTGTCGGTGTAAAACAGATCACGAACCACTTGATGCACCAGCCCCAAGCGCGCCATCTTGCGCAGCAGCAGGCGCACGGTGGCCTCTTCATGGCCCGTCACTTTAGCCAGATCACGCACCCATGGCGGATCGAAACCCGCCTGTTCGAACAGCGGCTGCAATTGCTGCCACAGGACTTCGTCGTCCTCGCTCAACCGCACTTGATGATCGGGCAAATGCAGCCAGGGGCCGCTGGCGACGATCGCACCGCTGGCCAGTAATTCGTCGAGCAGGCTGATAAAGGTCGGCCGATCCAGCGCGGTGCCGACGAAGCGCCGCAGGCGATCCCTGTCCGGTCCCATTTGATCCGGTTCGAGTTGATGAAAGCGTGCGAGGTGTTCCAGCAGCGGCGCTTTCAGGGCTTCCCAGCGGGCAGCGCTGAACAGCAACGGCCCTTTCCGCGTTTCAACCAGCCGAACATCGTCGGGCAGCTCCCAAGTTTCGCGCGGACGGTTGAACTGGCGCTCCAGACGTTGCGGGTCGAGCCCGGTGTCGCTGTTGGCCAGCAGCGCCGGCAGTGCGTCTTCCAGGCTGTTCGTGGTGGCCAGCGCTTGTAGCTGCGCCAATCGTTCGGGGCTGCGGCGGTGTCGGGCCGGGGCGAACGGGTCGAGCACGCGGCCACCGCCGAGGGTGCGCTGAGCGCTTTGATCGCGCAGGATCAAACGGTCGCCCTTCACCGCCAGCACCGGCGCATTCACCAACAGTTGCGCGAACATCTGCTCACCCGGCGCGAGACTGGCGCCTTCCAGCAAAGCCACTCGCCCGGTCACGTCCTGAGTACCGAGATGCACGTGCACTGGCTGAAAGTGCTCGAAGCTTCGCGCCTCGCTGGGCAACAAGGTCATCTCGATATCCAGACGCTGGGTCGGCGCGTGCAGCCATTCGGCCAACAGCCAGTGGCCCCGGTGAATCTGCTCCAGGGCCAAACGGTCGGCGCTCAGGTTCAGCGCGACTCGCTGCCCGGCCGTTGCGCTGTCAGCCGCCTGATTCTGTGCATGCAGGCCGCGCACCCGCACCGGTTTGCCCAGCGGACTCAAGATCAGCGTATCGCCCACAGCAATCTGGCCGGACAACGCGGTGCCGGTCACTACGATACCCGCGCCGGCCACGCTGAAGGCCCGGTCAATCGCCAGGCGAAAACCACCGCTGGCGCTGCGTTGAAGCACCTCATGTTGCGCATCCAGCAAAGATTGACGCAGTGTCTCGATCCCCTCGCCGGTCACACTCGACAGCGCGATTTGCGGCGCGTCGGCATAAGGACCGGGTGCCAGCAATGCTTCGATCTGTTCCCGAACGGCTTGCGCACGAGCAGGATCGACGCGGTCGCACTTGCTGATTGCGATCAGTGCCCGAGGGATGCCCAGCAACTCGACAATCGCCAGGTGTTCACGGGTCTGGGGCATGACACCGTCATCCGCCGCCACCACCAACAACACCAGATCAATGCCCTGAGCCCCGGCCAGCATGTTATGGGTGAAGCGCTCATGGCCGGGTACGTCGATAAAACCGGTCAGGGCGGCGCCTGGTTCCAGCGCCGCGTAGATATAGCCCAGGTCAATGGTCATGCCGCGTTCGCGTTCTTCCCGGCGACGGTCGCCGGCCTGGCCGGTCAGTGCCTGGAGCAAGGAGGTTTTACCGTGATCGATGTGCCCCGCCGTGCCGACAATCACCCGTCCCGGCCCTCCTCCTGCAATTGATCGAGTTGCGCCAACCAGGCAGCTTCGTCATCGAGTTGGCGCACGTCCAGCCAAAGCGCATCGCCGTCGATGCGCCCAAGCACGGGTATCGGCAGTGCGCGCATTGCAGCTTCCAAGGCATGCAATGTTCGTCCACGCAGGCGTTTGGAAACGTTCGGTCGCAGGCATAACGCCGCACTAGGCAGTCGAGCCACCGGTTGGCTGCCGCTACCGATCATGCCCAGCGCCAGCACCGCGCTGACGTTCCAGCCATCGCCCAACACCTGCGCCAGTGACGGTTGCAGGCGTTCGGCCTGGGCGAAAATGTCGGCTTGAGGCCGGGTCAGCAGGCGCAGACTCGGCAGACGCTCGGCCAACCGATCAGGATTGCGGTACAGCGCCAATACAGCTTCGAGGGCGGCGAGGGTCAGTTTGTCGACCCGCAGCGCACGCTTGAGCGGATTCTTCTTGATCTTTGCGATCAGGTCTTTGCGGCCGACAATCAACCCGGCCTGGGGACCGCCGAGCAGTTTGTCACCGCTGAAAGTAACGATGTCCGCACCCTCGAGCAGTGCCTGACGCACCGTCGGTTCGGCGGGCAGGCCCCAGCGAGTCAGGTCCAGCAGACTGCCGCTGCCCAAGTCTTCCAGCAGCGGCAACCCGTGGCGGTGAGCCAGTGCTGCCAATTCAGCCGTCGGCACCCGGGCGGTGAAGCCTTCAATGGAATAATTGCTCGCATGTACACGCATCACCAGACCACTGCGCGGACCGATAGCGGCCTCGTAATCCCGGGCATGGGTGCGGTTGGTGGTGCCCACTTCGCGCAGCCGCACCCCGGCACGGGCCATGATGTCGGGTATGCGAAAAGCGCCGCCGATTTCGATCAGTTCACCACGGGAAATGATGCCTTCCTTGCGCGCGCCCAGGCTGTTGAGTGTCAGCAACACGGCGGCGGCGTTGTTGTTGACTACGGTCACTGCCTCGGCGCCGGTCAGCTCGCGGATCAGGCCTTCGATCAGGTCGTCCCGGTCGCCGCGCTTGCCGCTGTGCAGGTCGAATTCCAGGTTGAGCGGATAGCGGGCGGCCAGTTCCACGGCGGCAATGGCTTCCTCTGGCAATAACGCGCGCCCGAGGTTGGTGTGCAGCACTGTGCCGGTGAGATTGAATACCCGACGGATCTGGCTGCGATGCTGGATCGCCAGACGCTCGCCCGCCCTGCCCGCCAATACGTCGGGGGCGATTTCAATGGCATTGAGTTCGCCCTTGTGCACCGATTCGCGCAAGTCATCGAGCAGTTGCCGCAGGCCAGTCAGCAGCGCGTCATGCCCGTAACGCTCGGCCAGCGGTTGGCAGGCGGGATGGCGCAATAAGCTGTCGATGGAGGGCAGCCGCAGGGTTTGGCTGGCGGAGGTTGCGGGCATCAGAGGCTCCCGGAAGCGATTGACCGTCGCGTCTGAGTGTAGCCGCTGGGCTCATTGCTCGAAGGGATAAGCTCAGTTGCCTCCATGTGCGTCGGTATCTGCATATCTTTCCGGCATGGCTGCAAATGTCAGATATTTCAGAGATTGGCGTAGGCGCGGTCCCAAACGCTTCCTGGCCCCTCAAACCGTTCTGGATGACGGCTATACCTCTGTTGATACTTCGTTTTCTACGGAGTCAGTTGGCAGGAGCATCAAGTGACGGCACGCCAGGAATGGGATAAGCCAGTTCTCAATAACGGTCCATCGTCGTGTTTTGCGAGTCGGCCATTTGCTCGCGTACTGACAATCATTGCGCTGGCGCTTGCCGCGGGCGGTTGTGTTTTTGCACCGGCCGAGAGCTTTACCTTGCAGGCCGAAGTCCCGGCCGATTTCAGGGTCAAGGCCGATGCCTATTACGAGCCGGCCAGCGGCGAAACCTGTGAGGCGCCGCCGCGCCAGCGCGGAAAAGTGGCGCCGAATCGCAAGTTTTTCACCAGTGAATACCAGATGGTTGCGCGCACGGCGGAGTTTCAGATCCCACTGACGACGCGCGCGGGCGGCTGTCCGTTGGTGTTGAGTAGCTTGAAACTGAATCTCGACGCGAAGTGGGGAACGCGCTGGTCTGACATTGGCGGCGACTTCGCCAGCCTGTCCTTTTACGACGAACTTGCAGATGTCCCCCCAGGTTTTCCAGCCTCCGGTATTCAGGCATTTCAAGGGCAATGCCAGTGGCTGTTTCGCACTGTGGGACCCAAACGCAATATTCGGAAAATCCTGCACTGTCGGGCCGTCGACGCGAGTGGACAGATGGTGAAACGCATGGCAGGCGGGGTGTTGCAGCGCGATCAGTTGCCGGGCAGGACGGTGAGGATGGTGTTCGGGATGGCGGAGCAGGAGCAACCGTATTACCGCGGATGGTGGTTAGAAACACCCAATGGCTGGAAACCATGCACAGGCCGTTGGGGAACTAACAACGAAGAGTGGTGCATGGAGCCTGCTCAATTTACGGATTTCAAATTGCCTGATGGCAGAAGCTGCACCGTCTACCCCAACTGCACTGAATAAGGGAGCTACAACGTGACAATCAAGGAACAAGACGACAGCTGTTTCAGCGGAAAAATACTGGTCTGTCCGCTGCGAGGGCATTGGACGAGTTTTCGATTGGTGGATGAATTTGGCGACGGAAAACCCTATGGCGGCTTGCCTTACACCCTTCGAGATAGCGTGGGTCAGGAATACACCGGAAGGTTGAATGGTGAGGGTTTTACCAGGTTGGACAATCACTACCGTGGTCCTATGGTGTTAACGATGGACGCGCCGCATTCCCGGATTAACGAACTGTATGTTCGCCTGATGGATCGGACTCACTACCCCCTCCCCATCACCGAACTCCAGTACCGCGCCGAACAAACCCGTTTCTTCCACGAAGATGGATTTCGTCGTGAACACAACCCGGCCATCAAGGACGCCGATGTCTTCGTCCAGGTCGAGGTGCGGGACCTGGTCCGTGATGGCGCGCATTTGCCACCGGTGGTCCAGCGCTTCTACCAACCCCAAAGCACACTGCTTCGGGCCATGAGCGAACTGGGTTTCGGCCCCGAGCATTCGTTCGGCATTGCGCTGAGCCCCAACCAACACAATGTGCTGGAAGTGCGGCCGATGCGCGCCTTGCGGCCCCTGCTGTCCACCGATGACAAATTCTGTGCGCTGAATCTCTATCAACTGGCCCTGATGGCGACCTTGAGTTACACCGACTTCGCCCAGGACCCGCGCGAAAAGCCGCTGGATAAAGTGCGCTTTCCTGAGGACCCGAGCATCGGCAACCTGTTCGGCGAGGCGTTGGCCAGCTATCGGGAGAACTGGCGAATCGATAGGAGCCAAACCCAAAGGTTTTACCCGCTGTACGAAGACGTGCCCTATTCAAAGCGGCTGGAAATCCTGCCGTTCGACCCGACGCTGTATCAGCAAAATCACCCGGACAAAGGCAAGGACCAGGAACACCCGGCCAACCAGCATTTTTTCGATGATCAGGAAGATGGCGGCGATACCCAGGCGTTCATGTGTCATCACGACGAAGTCGTGCTGATTTCGGTGCGCGGCACGGCCAGTCTGAAAGATGCATTACGTGATGTGCACGCGCTTCAGGTTCCGTTCGAGGAAGGTGTCGGGAGCGTCCATCAGGGTTTTTACAGTGCGTTTCAGGCGATGAAAGCGTTCGTCTTGCGTTATCTGGATAAATTTCATACGGGTCAAAAAATCATCA